>BLMD01000362.1 GCA_011959925.1 Lachnospiraceae bacterium | reverse complement strand
ATTTTATCAGCCATTGATACTTCCACCCTTCCCGGGAAACGTGATGATGCAATACGGGTTCTTTTGATGACATATGGACTTCGCGTAAAAGACTTAATTGAACGAAAAATAGGAAATATAGATTTCCAACACTGCCGGCTGTCTTTTACGCAGTCGAAGGCAGGAAGCCAGTACCGTGCGGAACTTCTCCCGCCAGTAAAAAGTGCACTGGAATCCTACCTTGCAGAGACAGATCCTCTAAAAAAAGACAGAGTGCTTTTTTACAGCACGTATGCCCCTTACCAGCCGTTAAGCAGATGGGCTGTATGGAGCATCGTTTCCAGACGGATCAACGCCGCAGTCAATGTATCCGGCAGGCATCAGGGCGCCCATGCGATACGTTCCAGCCTTGCAAGCGGTCTCATAGCCGATAACGTTCCGTATCCGGTCGTACAGAATGTACTGGGGCATGCAGATCCAAATGCGACCAGGAGGTATGTTGCCATTGATATCGAACGGTTGCGGAAATATTCCCTTGAGTGTCCGGCTGCAACAGGAAAGTTCCTGTCATATCTGGAAAGCGGTGAATGGAGATGAGCGGATACCATAATCCGCTGAAAGGGGAAATGGAACAATACCTTTCCATCCTTGAAACAGCGGGGCATTATACCAGAAGCATAGCAGGACTGTTCAGGGAACTTGACCGCCATATCCCGGATAATACAGGGAAAGAGAACTGCCTTGGCCAGGAGGTTATTTTTAAGTGGGACGAAAGCCTTTCGTGCTCTCCGGTGACAAGAAAGAAGAAATATGCAGAATTAAGGGGATTTACCAGTTTCCTGCAATCCAGGGGGATCACATGTTACATTCCTGAAACACCAAGGAAGCCGCCAGGCACCTATGTCCCATACATCTTTGATGAGAACGAATGGAACAGGATCATCATGGGAGCCGATAATCTTGCTGATTCACTAAAACAGACAAAGACTGATATGCCAAATCGTATTCCCGATGCTGGTCAGGATGCTGTATGTGTGTGGTCTGCGTGTGTCAGAAGCGCTTTCATTAAAAGTAGATGATATAGATTTTTCCCTGAATTGCCTTTCCGTACGAAAAGCGAAAAGTGATATTGTCACAGAGGATATAGGAATTTCAACTCACGACCCCCGGCGGAAGAATGATCGATGCGCCTCTGCCTGGCAGTTCCGCTGGATTTTAAAATATCCTGCATATATTCCTGAAACTCCCCCAGCTTTCCCATATCATGCAAAAACGCCGCAAGCGCGGCCATATGCCGCATAATCTCCAGCGGACAGTTTTTTTCTGCCAGATACGCGACATTTTGTAAATGTGTGTGCAGATACTGCACCCGCTTCGTTTCCGCTTCCACATGCGCTAAGAACTGACATGGATTCAGCCTTATCTGAATTTGATTGTCTTTTTCCGTTTCGCATCCCTCCCGTGGCTTCCAAATCCTTTTTTCTTTGCTGATACATTCGACATGCTCTGTCTCTAAAAGAAATTTTTCACTTTTCTATCTGCTTTCCAAAGAGAATTAAAATTTTTTGAAAAATTTTTTCAATTGATGATATAAAATATTATATGGAATTTTAAATACAAATTCCAGCATAATTTGCAGTTTTTCGATAACGAAATGAAAAAAATTGTCAGGTATCAAAAATTTAAAAATCACGGAATATATGGCAGGAATCTACCATGAATTGAATACTTGAATAAAATAGAAATTCTTACCCTTTCACTTTTCGAGCAAAGATACTTTATCTGTTGATTTTCTGCATTTTCTTTATCTTCTTTGAAAAATTTTCAGCGTAATCACGATCTGTGCTGCTATCGTCATACCTATCACCTCGTTCTTTTTTCTATTATTGTACGCAGCTGCAATGAAAAAATTAATATAAAAGAACCGCAATCCATAGATTCATGGATTGCGGATTCTTCCTGATTTATCTGTTCTCTTTCTCTTTTTGCTCTTCTTAAGCCATCTCTGCTTTAAGCGCCGCTGTTAAAGCCGGAACAATCTTATTCAAATCGCCAACCAGACCATAATCAGCCACATCAAAAATCGGAGCGTCTTCATCTTTATTGATTGCAACAATCAAATCAGAATCTTCCATTCCTGCTACGTGCTGGATTGCGCCGGAGATACCGATAGCAAAGTAGATCTGCGGACGAACGGTTTTTCCGGTCTGTCCAACCTGTAAATCTACCGGCTGCCAGCCGTTTTCTACAACTGCACGGGAGCAGCTGACTGTTGCGCCAAGAACTTCCGCCAGATCATCCAGTAATTTGAAGTTCTCTTTGGAGCCAACGCCGCGGCCGCCGGATACAAGAATTTTTGCATCCATAATGTTCGCCGTCGTCTTTACAGCTTTTACAACATTTAAAATCTCTACGTAACGATTATCCGGTGTAAAGCCAGGATTGAATTCCACGATGTTTGCTTTTGCTCCTTCAATCGGAGCAATTTTCTGCATAACGCCAGGACGTACCGTAGCCATCTGCGGACGGTTATCCGGACATGCAATCGTAGCGATGGTATTGCCGCCGAATG
The DNA here is from genome assembly GCA_011959925.1 of Lachnospiraceae bacterium. GTDB lineage: Bacteria > Bacillota > Clostridia > Lachnospirales > Lachnospiraceae > Roseburia_B. The sequence goes on along the minus strand of BLMD01000362.1, from coordinate 23,017 downwards.
CCGGACGCGTCATCAGAAGCTGTTTATGCTTCTGCTCGTCTTCTTTGCCAGGCTGCGCCACCAATGGGAAATCACCGATTTCAAGTACGGTACAGTCAGCCGTAAGTCCGGTTGCAACTCTTGCGGAAACCGTAGGACCAAGGTCACGTCCGATTGCCGTAGCGCCAACCAGCATAATGTCCGGTTTGAATTCATTGATCACGGAGGATAATGCATGTGCATATGGCTCCGTTCTGTAATCTTTCAGCTGCGGATCGTCTACTACGATCACTTTGTCTGCGCCGTAAACTGCAAGGTCATCTGCAAGGCCTTTTACGTCAGAACCAATCAAAACCGCCGTTACATCCGTATCCAAATCTTTTGCCAGATCTTTCGCTTTGCCAAGCAGTTCAAATGCAACGCCGTCTAATACGTTGTCTACCTGCTGTGCAAAGACATATACTCCTTTATATTCTTCTAATCCCATGATATTCACCACTTTTCCTTATATTTTTTAGATAATATGTTTTTCTTTAAACTTACCGATTAAGTATTCTACCGCTTCATCCGGAGCAAGCGTTACTTTCTCGCCCGCGCCTTTGCGGACTTTGTCGGATGCCTTTGCAATCTTTGTCGGTGAACCTTTTAATCCAAGGTTTGCATCGTCTACATCCTTTAAGTCAGGTCTGCCCCATACGGTTACTTCTTTATCATATGCGTCGAAGATTCCGCCCGGCGTCATATAACGCGGCTCGTTTAATTCGGATAAAGCCGTGATCAGGCAAGGCATATTTACCTTTAATTCATGGTATCTGTCTTCATACTGACGCTCAACAACAACGGCGTCGCCGTCAATTTTGATGTTCTGCGCGTAAGAAATCACCGGAAGTCCAAGATGCTCTGCAATCTGCGGTCCAACCTGAGCGGTATCGCCGTCGATTGCCTGACGTCCTGTGATGATCAGATCATAGTCCAGATTGCGGATTGCTCCGGCCAACGTCGTGGAAGTCGCCCATGTATCGGCTCCGCCCAGCACTCTGTCTGTCACAAGGATTCCTTTGTCGGCTCCCATTGCCATAGCTTCACGCAGAACTTCATCTGCTTTTGGAAGACCCATGGTAACGACCGTAACTTCTGCTCCGTTTTCCTCTTTGATTCTAAGCGCTGCCTCTAATCCGGCTTTGTCATCCGGATTCATAATGGTAAGCATTGCAGCTCTGTTTAATGTACCGTCCGGGTTAAACTGTACGCCGCCCTTTGTGTCCGGTACCTGTTTTACACATACAACTATCTTCACGGTTTTCACTCCTTATATTTTTGTTTAATTAGTGGGGAACGAACGCGGAACGACTCAAGATGCTCCGCATGGATCGCGATTATCTTAACAGCGCGCCTGAGATTACCATTCTCTGAACCTCAGATGTTCCTTCATAAATCTCTGTAATCTTCGCATCACGCATCATACGTTCTACGTCGTACTCTCTGATGTATCCGTATCCGCCGAATAACTGAACCACTTCCGTCGTAACTGCCATAGCAGTCTCTGCTGCAAATAATTTTGCTTTTGCAGCTTCTACGGAATATACTTTCTGCGTCGCTTTCGCCATAGCCGCTTTGTATACAAGAAGCTGTGCGGCTTCAATTCTTGCCGCCATATCAGCCAGTTTAAACTGCGTATTCTGCTGCTGTGCAATGGAGCGTCCAAACTGCTTTCTTTCTTTTGTATAAGCAATCGCTCTGTCTAATGCGCCCTCTGCAATTCCAAGAGCCTGAGCGGCAATACCGATACGTCCGCCGTCCAGCGTATGCATGGCGATCGGGAAACCTTTTCCTTCCGGTCCAAGCAGATTCTCTTTCGGAATTCTGCAGTCTTCGAAAATCAATTCATATGTAGAGGAGCCGCGGATACCCATTTTCTTCTCTTTTGTTCCAAAGGAGAAGCCCGGAGCGTCTTTGTCTACGATAAACGCGGAGAAGTTCTTTTTCTTTCTGCCTCTTTTATCCGTTACTACGCTTGTAATTGCAATTACAATATAAACGTCCGCAACTTTTCCGTTAGTGATAAAGCATTTGGAGCCGTTTAAAATCCACTCGTCGCCGTCTAAAACAGCTTTCGTCTGCGCGCCCTGCGCGTCGGTTCCGGCGCCGGGCTCAGTCAGAGCAAACGCGCCCAGCTTTTCACCGGATGCAAGCGGTTTTACATATTTCTGCTTCTGCTCTTCCGTACCATAAGTTAAAATCGGGTCAATGCAAAGAGACGTATGCGCAGATACGATAACGCCCGTCGTACCGCATACTTTGGACAGCTCTTCCACGCACATAACATAGGTAAGCGGGTCGCAGCCCTGTCCGCCGTACTCTTTTGGAACCGGAATTCCAAGGAAGCCCAGTTTCTGCATTTTCTTTACGGTTTCCACCGGAAACTCTTCTGTCTCATCCACTTCCTGAGCCAGAGGTTTCACTTCGTTTTCAGCGAATTCTCTGAATAAAGATCTCGCCATTTCATGTTTTTTATCTAAACCGAAATCCATGATTCATATTCCTCCATGTCTATAATTTTACAAAATAAGTTTCTGCCGGACAAAAGACGCCGCTCTTACTGAGCGTCTACCGGTGTCTTCGTGCGGTCTGCATTGTATACGTAGAAGCCCTTTCCGCTCTTTGCGCCAAGGTTGCCGCCGCGAACCATCTTGCGGATCAACGGACATGCGCGGTATTTACTGTCGCCGGTCTCGTTATAAAGAACATCCATGATTGCAAGGCAGATGTCAAGACCGATAAAATCGCCCAACTCCAATGGTCCCATCGGATGATTTGCGCCAAGTTTCATTGCCGTGTCGATTCCAGCGATGTCGGAAACACCTTCCATTTTGATGAAAGCGGCTTCGTTGATCATCGGAATTAAGATGCGGTTTACAACAAATCCTGCAGCTTCATTTACCTGTACCGGATTCTTGCCGATTTCTTCGGAAATTTTCTTGATTGCATCCACGGTCTCAACCGGAGTGTTTACGCCCGCAATTACTTCGATTAATTTCATGCGGTCAGCCGGGTTAAAAAAATGCATGCCAACCATCGGACGGTTTAAGCCGTTTCCGATTTCCGTAATGGAAAGACTTGAGGTATTGGAAGCAAAAATGCATTCCGGTTTTGCAATTTCGTCTAATTCTTTGAACGTCGTCTTCTTTACTTCCATATTCTCAAAAGCAGCCTCAACGATCAAATCGCAGTCTGCGCAAAGGTTTTCTTTTAAACCAGGCGTAATTTTTGCAAGGATTGCGTCTGCGGCTTCCTGCGTCATTTTGCCTTTCTGCACCAGTCTGTCATAACCCTTCTGGATCTTTGCTTTTCCGCCGTCTGCCCATTCCTGCTTGATGTCGCAGAGCGCTACTTCATATCCATCGACCTGAGCAAATGCCTTCGCAATTCCCTGTCCCATGGTTCCTGCACCAATAACTCCTACTTTCATTGTAGTTCCTCCTTAAATGATTTTATTATTGCATATGAACATCCGAGAAGCGGATACCTCCCGGATGTCTGTTTTCATATTGATAACTTAATCTCTTTCTACGATGGTCGCGCAGCCCATGCCGCCGCCGATGCAGAGCGTTGCAAGACCTTTTTTCGCATCTCTCTTCTGCATTTCATGTAATAAAGTAACCAGAATACGGCATCCGGATGCTCCTACCGGGTGTCCAAGCGCAATTGCGCCTCCGTTTACGTTGACTTTATCCATGTTGAAATTCAAATCTCTTGCAACCGCGATAGATTGTGCTGCAAAAGCTTCGTTCGCTTCTACCAAATCCATATCGTCGATGGTAAGTCCCGTTGTCGCAAATACTTTGTTGGTAGCTGCAACCGGACCGACTCCCATGATTTCCGGAGCAACGCCGCCAAGCGCTCCCGCAACCCAGGTAGCCATAGGCGTTACGCCAAGTTCTTTTGCTTTTTCTTCACTCATCACAACCATTGCTGCAGCGCCGTCGTTGATACCGGAAGCATTTCCTGCCGTTACAAGACCGCCTTCTTTGCCGGAGCAGCATTTTAAGTTGGCAAGACTCTCTTTGGTCGTACCTGCGCGAGGTCCTTCATCCTTTGTAAACATTACGGTATCTCTCTTTACTTTAACCGGAACCGGAACGATCTCATCGTCAAATCTGCCTTCCGCCATTGCTTTTTCGCATTTCTGCTGGCTGTTTGCAGAGAATTCATCCAATTCTTCTCTGGTAAGTCCATATTTATCACATACGTTCTCTGCTGTGATCATCATGTGGTAGTGGTTGAATGCGTCTGTAAGAGCATCGTTTACCATGGTATCGATGATTGTCGCATTGTTCATACGGTATCCAAAACGAGCTTTTGTCATTGCATACGGCGCCATGGACATATTCTCCATACCTCCTGCAACAACGATGTCTGCCTGTCCGGACATGATCAGGCTGGCAGCTTCATTCACACACTTCAAACCGGAACCGCATACTACGTTTAAAGTAAATGCCGGAACCTCGATCGGCAGACCTGCTTTGATGGAAGCCTGACGTGCAACGTTTTGTCCCTGCGCTGCCTGAATGACGCATCCCATCATCACTTCATCCACCTGTTCTGGTTTTACGCCTGCCCTATTTAACGCTTCTTTGATCACGATCGCGCCTAAATCAGCTGCCGGAGTATTGCTTAAAGCTCCGCCCATTTTTCCGATTGCTGTACGGCATGCGCCTGCTAAAACTACTTTCTTTGCCATTTTCTCGTCTCCTTATCCTATTTTTGGCGCGGTGGCTGTTAATTTTTTAACAATCATTTTTAAAAAAATAATGAAAAAATTCTCAGCTCGTCCGAACCTGATTCTTACTAAATAACAGTACCATATTTTGTCTTTGATTGCAAGGTTTTTGGGGAATTGTTCTCTATGTTTGCAATTATATTCCAAAAGATCTCCGTCTAAATAAAAATCTAGGTATCACAGACAAAAAAGGGTTCCGCAACAATTACGAAACCCTTTTCTGATCCTTACATACTGATGTTATTTTTTAATTTTCACAGATTTAGGCGCCTTGCCTTTCTTCTGCAGCATTGACTTATATTTCTTAAGATTCTTTGCCGGAACCTTAATGGTTGCTTTCTTGTGAATGCCTGAAAATGCTTTGCTTCCAATCGACGTGATCTTCGATGCTTTCTTCAGGTTAATAGTCTTTAAGTTCTTGCACTGCATAAATGCCTGGCTGCCGATCTTTGTTACATTGCCGCCGATGGTCGCCTTTTTCAGCTTCTTGCAACCTTTAAACGCTTTATTGCTGATTTCCGTAACTTTCCATGTTTTGTTGCCATAGGTTACGGTAGGCTTGATATTCACGGTCGACACCTTATTTTTATTGACAGGCCCTGTAACGGCAACCGTCTGTTTGGATGCGTCAATCACTTTATATTTCAAAGTCTTGTCACTAAAATTTGTGATCGTTTCTTGTTTCGGAGGATTTTTAAGCAGGTTATCCAAATCCTTCTGTTTCTGTACCGCCGCCTGCTCATAAGACGCCTGATCCGATTTCTTGTCCTGTGCCGCTTTCTCCTGATCCTTTACTTCTTGCTGTTTTTCTGCAGCCAGGCGGTCTTTTTCCTGTGCCTGTAACAGCAGCTGATCTCTGTTCGCAGGATCTGCCTCTGCCTGCGCCTTTAACTTTCTGGCTTCTGATTTTGCAATAAAGGCTTCTACCGATGCCTTTAACGCTGTTTTCTCTGCCAGTACGCTCTCTGCCGCCGCCTGCTGCGCATATAGTTTCTGAAGTTCAATTTCCGCATGAAGTTTATCTTCATCATTTGCCGCAGCATTCACTTTTTTAAGCGCTTCCTGAACTTTTTTCTGAACATCGGAAAGCGTATCGTTTGCTTCTTGCACCAAAGCGTTGCACTCCGTCAGTTCCGTCTGAACAGAAGCAATATTTTTATCCATAAATTCTGCCAGATCTTCGCCGGAAGCCTGCAATGTAATGATCTCATATATCGTCGGGACTACGTTCTCCCACTCCAGTTTTATCGCGTATACATTTTCCAGATCTCCTACGTAGAACGCCGTATACGCTTCATGAAGATTTCCGATATGCTCCCAGGTATCCGCGCCTGTACGTACCGATACCGCCGCGTTGCTGATCGCACTTCCGTTCTGCAGAATATTAATTCTGTTAATCTTTTTATCATCGGAAAGATGATAAATCAAAGATCCTTTTGTAGCTCCGTTCGGCCAGAATGCAGATGTGATATCGCCGTCATTTAAATTCTGCGGTTCGAATCCCTGCTGGATCGCAATATCTTCTCCCAGCTCAAATGTCGGATCATTGATCTGCGAAAGAAAATCATTATCATTAATCTCGATTTCAGACAACTCTACGTAACGTCCGGCATTTCGTGTTTCAAAATAAATCCTAAGGTATCTCACTTTTACCGGCGCAAAATTCTCTGCCGTTCCCTGATAAGCATAATTGACGTCAACTGCCCCTTCCCCGGGCGTCCAGCCGTTATTCACCGCAGTCGTTTCAAAAGACCCCTCTGTCGTTCCTTGGATTTCAAAAATATCCTTCCAATCCTGTGCATCCGGTGTAAGAGATCCCTGAATCTTTGCCTGACGCGGATAATCCTTATCGTTCACGCCTACCCATGCTTTCATCGAGCGAATCGTAACCTCCTGCCCCAGATCATACATGACATAATCGCCGGTATCCGCGGCAAAACAATATTTCGCTTTCGTTGATTTGTTACGATCAAACCAATTCAGAGTCGTACCCATGGTTCTGGCATCCTGATTCGCATAATCTTCTGCCTCTTTTGAAGCTTCTTCAAACGCGATCGGTTCCACTTCCTTGGTTGTCACAACGAATGAATCCAAATTAAAGGTAACTGCAGCATTTCCCTGGTTCATCAGTCGAATGTAACGCGCATTTCCTTTTTTCTCCGAGATCCACTCTTTTGCATTGACAGACAATTCAAACGTCAGTCCCTGCATATTGGAACCTGTCGCTGCAGCATTTATAACTTCATGAATCCGGTCCAGCTTCAAACCGACATATTTTCCCGGCTCTAACGTTACATTTTGTTTCGGCTGCAGCTCATATCTTCCCACGCCGGATTCACACTGCCAGCCTGCATCTTCCATATTCGTATAGATAATATCTGCATAAGGATAAACCGTAAACTCACTAAATGAAATCCATTCCGCAACCGCCGTATCATTGATCAACCGAACATACCGTGCCGCAGCCCCCTGCAGGTCCACACTGTAAATATCCGCCCCGGTTGCAGCGCCCGTATAGGAATCCAGCGCCTCCCAGTTTGTTCCGTCGGAAGAATATGCCAAATGGTACTTTGTCCATTTATTATTTCCCCTTGCGGCATTGCCGACAACAATACGCACAACGCCGACCGGCTTTTCTTCTCCGAGATCGACCTGAATATAATCGTCTTTTGCCGCATGATCTTGCAGCCAAAGATGGGTAGCGTCATCCCCGTCAATTACCTTATCTTTTGTATACGTTTGATACTCCGATTTACCCGGAGTATAAGATACCTCTGTTACACGATATGCTCCCGAAGCAGTATTCTCCGGATTTACAAATTTATCCGCTTCTTTTGACACATGATTCAATACCTTCTGTATAAACGGTATGATATATCGTCTTCCGCCTTTTGCATACAGCACATTTCCCAGTTCAAGGAAAGAATGTTTCTGCGCTTTTTCGTAAAATTCCTGTGCCGAAGCAAAATTGCCGTATACATTGGAACTGTTTCCGTTAATGATCGCTTCCAGCGCATTCATTAAATAGCATCCGGTCTCTGCCATATCGGAAAGACTGCTTGCATAAGGTGTCAGCTGGGATGCCATCCGTCTGTTCGTCCCATCCTGCAGATAAAATTCCACATCTTCTTTGATCTGCTGAAATGCTTCCCGAATCGCAGCCGTATCTTGTGTCGTAATGGTATCCGGATCCGCATTCAGTTTTGTCAGGAAATTCTGAAGATCATCTTTGATATTAAGCGATTCCTCAAATTTAGAGCCTGTATTATTTGCCTGCCCATCGCTCTGCGTAATCATATGCTGCGCAATACCCTTAAGCGCTCTGGAAGAATCCGTCTCTAACGGCGTCATATGGTCGATATACTTAAAGGAATCTTCCCATGCCTGATCCCCTTTTTGTTTTGCAACTTCTGTCTCGCCGTCCCAAACATTCCACAAAAAGTCTGCCGCCGTAAAAATACCCACTTTAGAAGGTTCGGAATCCTGCATCGGGTTTAATATAACGCCATGATATTTGCTCCCGTCCAGATTCGGTCTTAAAATGCTGTTATGTCCGCCCATAATCAGGCTGTCGTGCGTATTATCGCTGCAAGGCCAGTTGACCCACAGATACGGATAACGCCCTTTTTGATTCTCCTGCTGTACCTGATTATAAAAATTGTCTGCAAATGCAGTTGTGACATCACCCCAGATTTTTCCGCCGGTCATAACGATGCGGACATTTTCTCCTACTCCCGCATGAATTTTCCTTATTTTCCTCACGTCTTCATTGCTGCTGTTTGTCATATCGTTTGCATATGCCATAAAACCGGGGCAAAACAGAAGATCTGTTTTCAAATCCGCATATTTCGGATCCGAAGCTTTTTTCTCTTCCAGCCAATCGGTTACGTCGTTCAGCAGACGGATAATCAAGTCTGCCTGCTCGCTCCAGGTAGCGCCGGGAGCACGGCCGTCATCCTCTAAAATTGCGATCTGCCGTACCCCGGCTTCGATCACCTGACCAAATTTTGCTTTCAGATCCCCTAAATCCTTGTCGTAGTTTTCACTTGACATCTTATCCGTATAAAAAGGATGCAGCGCATAGACATAAAAACATTTGGATTCATTACCCGCCTTTGCCATTTCCGCGATTTTCTCTATGGTATCTCTTCCGGCACCCTCATCGCCTTCATTCGGATATAATGCACGCCAGTTGGCTCGATGGAACGGATCGTCCTTGGATGCAAATACGTACTGGTTCAGTTTAATCTCTCCGCCGTATTCCATCAAATCTTTCCGATCATCATAGGACCATGGATTTCCATAATATCCCTCGATAAACCCACGATACTCCACTTGTGCAAAATCTTTTACTAACAGGTCGCGAATCGTCTTGCCTTCCAGCTGTTCAAACATCCGTTTCAGCGTCGTCACGCCCCTGTATGCCGCGTCCGTATCTTGTCCCAAAATGGTAATTGTACCATTGGAAATATGTAATATATACTTATCAAATCTTTTATCGCTTTCCAGTTCTTCAAATGTACCTTCAAAAAATTCGGATGCCCCTATCTGAGCGTCATACGTTTCGCCCGAACGATAGACTGCAACATTCAGTTTTGTATTGGACGCCGCCTGCGCCGTACTCTCTTTTAATCCCAGTACGTCCAAAGTATCCGTGATTCTTTTCTTCGTATACTGATCAATCGAACTATCGCACGTTACGTCTACCTGATCGGTCAATGCGGTCGTTGCCGTCTCCTCGTAATCTACGCTATGCGGCGTAGGATAAACTTCATACTCACCTTCTCCCTCCTGTATCCCTGCGGATACCGGAATGCAAAATGCCAGTACCAGCATAAGCACTCCCAGGAAATAAAAACCCTTTCGTTTCTTGTTCCTGCATTTACTCATATTCTTCCTCCTTCTTATCAAAAATGTCCGATTCCGCACAAGATACGGCGTTGTTTCACGAACAAATTATATAAAAACATTATAACAATTTTCCTTCTCTCCGTCAATATAGACAAATTATTCAGAGAATATGAAAGACCAAATACGCCAGATATGCCGCAAACCAGGCAATCACGCACTGCATCACGACTACAAAAACCGCCTCCCGCCTGCTTCCCATCTCCCTTCGGATCGCAGCGACCGCCGCCACGCACGGCGTATATAAAAGCGTAAAGACCAAAAAACTGACCGCCGAAGCTGTTGTAAACAGGCTTCCGAGTTCTTCGGAAAGATGGAACATTTTTGTACCGAGCAGGACGCTCATCGTACTCACTACCGCTTCTTTTGCCGTAAAACCGGTAATCAATGACGTAGAAATCCTCCAGTCCCCAAAACCAAGCGGCGCAAAGACCGGCGCGATCAAACGCCCCAGCATGGCAAGCAGGCTGTCCGCGCTGTCGCTTACTACGTTAAACCGTGCGTCAAACGTCTGTAAAAACCAGATCAGAAGCGTTGCCAGAAAAATAATGGTAAACGCCCGCTGAATAAAATCTTTTGCTTTATCCCACATCAAAAGCATCACGCTTTTCGGCGACGGCAGACGGTAATTCGGCAGTTCCATCACAAAGGGAATAGAATGCCCGCGAAACGCCGTACGATTTAATACAAGCGACACCAAAATTCCCACGCAGATCCCCGTAATATACAGCAGCATCATGGCAAGCGCCGCACAATCCGGAAAAAATGCCGCCGTAAATACCGCATAGATCGGTATTTTCGCAGAACAGCTGATAAACGGCGTTAAGAGAATCGTCATCTTCCGGTCCCTTTCTGACGACAGCGTCCGGCAGGACATAACGGCGGGAACGGTACAGCCGAACCCGATCAGCATCGGTACAAAGCTCTTGCCGGAAAGACCGATCTTGCGCAGAAGTTTATCCATGACAAACGCAACTCTCGCCATATAACCGGAATCCTCCAGGATTGACAAAAAGAAAAACAGCACCACGATAATCGGCAAAAATGAAAGTACGCTTCCCACTCCCGCAAAAATTCCGTCGATCACTAGGCTGTGCACAACGGGATTAATCTGATACTGCGTCAGGGCGCGGTCCACAAACAATGCCAGCGCATCGATGCCTGCTGCCAGAAGATCGCTCAGTCCCTGTCCGATTACCTGAAACGTCAGATAAAAAATCAACAGCATAATCCCTAAAAATACGGGAATCGCAAGATATTTATTTGTCAGCACATTATCAATCCTGACGCTGCGTATATGCTCCCTGCTCTCCTGACAGTGAATGACCGCCTTATCGCAGACCTTTTCGATAAACGTATAACGCATATCTGCAAGCGCCGCATGACGGTCCATATGGTGGTCTGCTTCCATCTCTTCAATGCTGTGCTGCATCATATCATATTCATTGTCGCTCAATGCCAGGCGGCGGATAATGGCTTCGTCGCCCTCCACGATCTTCGTCGCCGCAAAGCGGGGCGACATTCCGATATTCTGCGCATGATCTTCTACCTGATGGGAAACGGCATGGATACAGCGATGTACGGCGCCTTTTTCACAGAAATCTTTGATTTTGGGCTTGACGTTCTGCTTTGCCGTCCGGATCATATTTGCAATCAGCTCTTCAATTCCTTCGTCTTTTGCCGCGCTGATCGGAATCACCGGGATCCCAAGTCTCTCCGACATCAGAGAAACCTGGATAGATCCGCCGTTTTGACGCACTTCATCCATCATATTCAGCGCCAAAACCATCGGAATGTCCATTTCCATAAGCTGCAGCGTCAGATAGAGGTTTCGTTCGATATTGGTCGCGTCCACAATATTGATGATCCCGTCCGGTTTTTCGTTTAAAATAAAATCCCTTGTTACAATTTCTTCGCTGGTATACGGACGCAGAGAATAAATACCCGGAAGATCTACGACCTGGCAATCCGGCGCCGTCCGGATCGGCCCCATTTTCTGATCCACCGTTACGCCGGGAAAATTTCCCACATGCTGATTGGAACCGGTCAGCTGATTAAACAGCGTGGTTTTACCGCAGTTTTGATTTCCTGCCAGTGCAAAAATCATACGATCTCCCCCGTCTTCACTTCAATTTTCACAGCCTCTTCTTTACGGATCGTAAGTTCATATCCCCGAAGCCGGATTTCAATCGGATCTCCCATGGGCGCCGCCTTTACTACAGTCACGCGCGTCTTGGGAATCAGGCCCATATCCAGAAACCGAAGCCGAAGTTCTCCTTCTCCCCCTACAACCGTAATCTCTGCTTCCTGTCCGATCGGTAATCGATCTAATGTCATGCAATACCGCCTCTCTTTTCCATATCCTTCTTATATGTTTCCATAATATCTGCGGCAAGAAACACCATCTTGGGACACGGCCGCTTCTGATAGTATTCTTCCGTCCGCTTCAGAGGAGCCCCGCCGGCATCTTTTCCCTCCGCCCCAAGCAATTCGCGGCAGACAATGCTTCCTGTCTGTTCTTTAAATTTTTCTGCCAAATACCGGATTCGTTCATAGTGCTCTTTTTTTGCGGCATAATCTTTGGGATCACTATACCCGTACAGCGCCCCCGCCACAAAAAACATACCGCTGACGGCTCCGCAGACTTCTCGTAACCTTCCCATTCCTCCGCCGAAAGAAGATACCGTTTTCACAGCCGTATCAAAGTCCATTCCTATATCTTCTGCAAAAGCTCCCGCAACCGCCTGCGCACAGTTATATCCTTTTAAAAACAATTCCTCTGCCAGTTCTCCTTTTCCCATAATTTTCTCCCTTTCCAATCAGGCATCCATCCGATCGATCGAATCTATAATCTCACGTATCTCCGGCGTATACAGATTCTGCCGTTTCAATACTTTTTCCATTTCAGCCCTGCGGTTTTTGACGTTTAGCACATTGACCTCGATGCGGGAACGCAGCTTCTGCCGCCGGACAATCAAATTGTGTTTTACTTCGACCATTTCCTTTTTGTCTACCAGTGCATAGGACTGGTTCACCCATACGCCTGCATCATACAGACGGTACTGATTCAAAAGCCTCACAAGCTTCTCGCTGAAATATTCCAGGTCTTCATTGGCCTGACGGAACTTTTCACGCTCTTTGACTTCATTTAAATACTGTTCCCAGAGATAATTGAGCTGGGCGGCATTTTTCACATGGTATTTATCCAGAGCATAATCGACCGCATTGGTAATATTCACATATTTAAATTTGACTTTATTAAGCAGTACGATCGCATAGTTTTTGTTTACCTCGGAACGCCTAATCTCTGTCTGGTTGGACGACATCTTGAAAAATATATAACCTCCGCTGACAGCCGCAATCGTAATGGCGGCAAGCCATGCATAGACGGTATCTTCCCGAAACGCCGTCTGCAGTACAAATAAAACCACCGCGCATACAGCAAAGAGCCCCAGCAGCAGAAAAGAAACCGTCTTTAATATTTTCTGCTGGTACAGCAGTTCCAGCCGGTTGTAATGCCACTGAGTCTTTTCTCCTTCCAGATAGTTCATATCCCTTTTTACGGTAGTCTGATACGCTTCATTTGCTTTCAGACGGTTAATCGCATCCGGTATGGAATCTTCCTCCTGCTTCATCTGGACAAACTGCACATCGGAGATCTTTTTCTCCGCATTTTGGTATTCCGTCCGTTTCTGGTTTAAATTCTGTACCTGCTCCGCCGCACTGCGGATTTCCGCCATATCTTCTCCCGGCAGATTTTCCAGCATCTGGATGTCCTTTAAATAACTGGATACAATACGGTATTCCGACTTCTCTTCCTCAATCTCTTTGCAGGTATCCCCGATTTCCCGGCAGCAACCGGCTATATAAGCCTGCATCTTTTTCGGATCGGAATCATCCTCCGCCGCCCCGTCTTCGCAGATCTCCGGATTCTCCTGCAAAATTCTCTCCAATTGTGATTTTTTACGTTTTCTTCTTCTAAAAAAGCCCATATATTCTGTCCTTTCTTACCTGCAGCTTTTTAAATATGCTTCTTTCCACCGCTCTAAAAGCTCCGGCGTCATGTCCGTTTCCGCCTCCTTTGCTTTACTTCTGGGAATCGCGCCCTTTGCCAGCTGCAGCGCAATTTTCTGCTGCTGCTTGGAAAGCGGATTTTGATTCCGTTCAAACGCTTTGGCATAAGAAGCTGCCGCTTCCTCAAAGAAAAACAGGCCCGCATATGCCGTCCCAAGATTGTGATACACATTTCCGGAAAGAATCCCTCTTACCTCCGCAGAATTCAAAAGCCTGGTATATTCTGAAATCGCAGCGTCGTATCGTTTTTTTAAAAGAAGACGGTCGGCGCGGATCTTCCTGCACTCCGTTTCGCTTTTGTTTTCAAAATCCGTCAACGCCTGCTGCATCTTTTCCAATTCTTCCCTGCTGCAGTAGCTGCATCCTGAGACCAATACCTCAATAAACTCTGACAAACGGGCGCCTCCCTGGATCTTTTCATACAGGCTTTTGGCCAGATCCGGCATGTGAAGCTCTGTTTCCACCCATCCTGCCAATTCCCGATCCATAAAAGAAGGCTCGATTAAATCAATATTTTCTTTCAGAAAATAACACAGCTCTTCCAGTGAATACACGTTTAAAGCAATACTCTCGACATAATACGGCACGGAAGCCAATCCATGGCTGCATAAGAGTAATTCGCCCATCCTCTCCTCCTTCCGCTCTGCAGCCGCCGCTGCAATACACTTTCTTATGTTACACAGTTACCATATATTCCCAAACTTTCTCCGAACTCCTGACAATTTCTCCAAACCCCAGGTCTATGATACGAAATACGATCCGGTCTGCCGCCACGGGTTTTGCCGTAATCCGAAGCCGCGTCGTCCTCTCTTCCCTAAGCGGCAGATCTTTTAACTCCAGAGAACGCACCGACGCTTCCATGCTTCTTGGCGGCTGAAACCAGAACTCGACCGAAGGAGTACCTTTTAAAATCACCTCGCACTCCCCGCCGGCTTCGTACCAGTTTTCTCCCGCAGTAATCATCGTGAAAAACTCCGGTTTTCCCTGGCGTTCCACTTTCAGGCTGATATTTAATTTCAGCTCGTTGTCTCCCATAAAAACATACGGCCAGTCCTCTTTGCCGGATTTTGCCGCCGCCGCATAGCAGGCGCCTTTGCAGAAGAGATTTTTTCCCATAAAAACCCGGCGGCCGCAGCAGAGAACGGCAAGGGAATGTTTCATCCATCCTCCGTCAAATCCATCGCCGATCAAATATACGGTAGAAACAATCTTTCCCTTCAAAGACTCCTTTACCAGGCGGGAAAACGCTTCGTCCCGCTCGGTCAGCATAGCTTCGTAACGCTTCTCTTCTAAAGTGACCACCTGGGGAACCGTCTGTTTCTCCCGGTTTAAGATCCAGCAGAAAAGCTTTCCTACCGTATAATAGTATAACACGACATCATTCCGGCACAACTCCTGCTGCTGGCTGAATGCATAAAAATAAAAACTTTCCCTGTAATCAAGCAGCAGCAGACACTCCGACGAAATCCCCATGCGCTCTGCAAACAATCCGAACAGCTTTCGGTACTCAAGATTCATATTCTCCGTCGTAATCACGATTTTCTCCGGCAGCGGTTCCTCTCCGTTCTGCGGAGGAAGCGTCAGAAGCTTTTTTAAAAACAAAAACAGCAGATCCGCCGCTTCATAAAGCGTCCCTTCCGATTCTACAGATTCCGATGCCAGTGCCTTTTTCAAAAGACCGTCCATGCAGACGGTTTTCTCTTCTTTTGCATACCGCTTTGCCTCCTCACCGTACAGCCACTGCATGCCGTCTTTCTTTTTACAGAGGCAAACGGGAATCTGATACGCCTCGCTCCCGGTTACCATGCTAAACGTACCGGGTTCCGACATTCCCTGTGCATAGTAACTGACCATTGCATATTTTTCATTTAAATCAATACCGACATATCGTTCTGCCATAGTTCATTCCCCGGTCTATTGAATGATAGTAAACGCCTCGTCTACTACGTTATCTAACTGTTCATATTCTCTCATTTTGATCGTCAGTGTATCCTGCTCTCCGTTTTGTTGCAGCAAAAACATTTCATTCAGACGCCCGTAGCGGCCAGAAACGTCCGATGGATTGCATGCGCTGCACGAAATCGTCTCGTAAGCCGTCTCTTTCAGCTTGCCGCCGTCTTCTTCCAAGATCTGACAGCGGACTTCTTCTCCGGCAAAGAGAATCATTTCTTTGACAAATATTCCTTCATATACTTCCGGCATTTCCTCAGTCATATTTTTCTCTTCTGGCTCCCGGATAAAACGGACCCATACCTGACTGCGCGTTTTCGTCCGGTATTCCAGGTAATATTTATCGTACAAATGAAATTCCTGTATCAGCGCCGGACTTAGGTTCCGGTAAAAAGAAAACGCCATTCCGCGTGAAAGATACCGCCGCAGCAGATCTTTTACGCCCGCATCCTCCTGCTGCAACAAAGAAGGCCGTTTGGAATATTCACGCAGCAATACCAGTCCGCAGACATCATTCATTTCATTTCCGTCTGCGTGATAACGCCGTAACGCTTCAAAAAACGATTCCGACGCCTCTCTCTTTCCGGTAAACGCCGCATGTGCATACCAGGTCAGATAAGCCTGTCTGATGTTTCGCCTGCCGCCTTCTTCATAGCTTTCATACACCGTATCCGCACACGACGGAATCTTTGACGTATAAAGCATCTGCACAAGCATTCTCTCTGCAAGCGCTTTCGTATCTGCGCCAAATTCCCATGCGCGCACAAAAATTTTCTCCATGGTCCCCATCGGTCCGCAATAATACGTACAGAGATAATGCAACATGGTTTCGTCATATTTCCCGGACAAAAACGTATCCAGGCAGATCAAAAGCAGCGTCCTCTCCAAAGCATATTCGCGATTTCGAATCTGCCAGCTGACCAGCAAAACCATATTTGCCGCCTCTACGGTACCAGATCCATACTGACGCACGATTTCAAACGCCTGATCGTAAAGCTTCCGTTCGATACATGCCAGAAGCACGTCGTTTCTGTCCTGCTCCCTCAGCAGGGAAAGATCTATGCTCTGAAATGACTGCTCCATTTCCTCCGCCAGATTCCTATCACGCATCAGCAGAAACATAGCCGGAAACAGCCGTGCCCGATACGCCGGATCGGTCATCGGGCTTTCGATGACTGCCCGAAAATACGGCAGGTCCGTTTCTTCAAACGCTTCCTGTGTTCTGTGTTCTGCAAAATAATAGTAAAGAAGCGGAAGTTTATCCGGCGAGTTCCGCAGGCATGTGTTTAAGTATTTTTGGGGATACATCATTTTTTCCAATTGATATTCTATTCCGGTCCCGTAACGCTTTCCGCTCCTGTCCTCGATCAAAACAGCGTAATCCGCGGAGTACAGCGGAAAATATGCTGTATGTCCGATCAAAGGTATTACCTTCTGCGTTTTCATCTGGTTTTGTAACACAATCACACGAACCGCATCCGGATGCACGCAGGTTAACCTGTGCATAAACATGACGTCGGCAAGCGCAGACGAAATCTGCGCAGAATAGATGCCTCCGGAAAGGACTTCTTTATAAATCACAGCCAGATCGTCATCGATATGCCCAAGCTCCATCTGCTCATAGGCAAACTTTTCCATTGCCGCATAATGCTGACGAAATGCATCGGGCTGCCTTCGTTTCAGAACGGTCAGATTGACATACAAAACCGCCTTCTGACGTACGCCAAGCTGATTATTATATTTAAAATACATCTGGATGATCCTCGGCACTTCCTGTACTTCTTTGGAATCCATAGACATCAGATACGCCTCATATAAACCGGTAATACGCAGCTTTTTCTCTACGCCCCGTGCATACCAGCAAAAAAAACGATTATCGTATTTCTGGCTGCGGATCAGATAACTGCAGATCTTCGTCAGCGTCCGTACATCGTCCGAAACTTTATAACATGCCTCCAGCAGCAAAAAGACAAGCCTGTGATAGGGAATACGCTCGGAAAATACGGATATAACCTGTTCCGCCAGCGGTCTTGTCAAAACGTTCTGCTTGCGTGCCCAATTTAACACCTTCATCTCAAATGCGCCCAGACGCTTCATCAGATACGGTTCGCTGCGCAGCAGACAGTATGCTTCCACATAAAGCAGCGGGCTTTTGCTCCCTTCCAGCGTCCGTCTCTCGATTTCTTTTAATTTATGGTAGTGATTCTTGGAATAATCCTTCCGCAAAAACAAAAGACACCAAAAAAGCAGCATATGTTCCCGATGCTCCAGGTAAATCTGCTCAATTTCTTCCGTCATACGGTCGACAAAAAGCTCTTCCGAATCCATCAGCGTGCTGATATACAGATAATATCCCCACTGAGGACTCTTTTTATCTTTCCATGTCCGCCGAAATTCTTCTGTCAGCCATTTTGCTTCCTGCCGCTGCCCGTTCGTCCACAATGCCTGTGCCTTCAACAGACGATACCAGGCATTTCCGGGATCGATCACCATCAGATCGTCTAAAATTTTTCCGGTCAGCACCGCCCATCTTCCGGCTACTATTTTGATCAGCCGGTAATCCACATATGTCTCCAGCAGACGAATCTGCAGAGTTTTGATTTGTTCTGACCGCCGGCTGCGCCCCGCCGGCTCCTGACCGGCATCCGCGCAGACAGATACCGTAATCTTCTGATTGCTGTTTCGAATCGTCAGACATCCGAAATTTTTCCCCCGATGCATACGGTCAGGACAGACATAAAAACAGATCGCCGCTTCGCTTCCCAAAAACTCTTCTGTGGAGATTTTATATTTATCGATCCGCAAAAACGGCGCGTCGCTTGTAATTTCATATTCCGCATATCCCCAGGCAAGCTTCGTCAATATCAAGTCCTGCCGAATTTCCTCGTGCACCTGTAAATATTCAAATTCGCTCCGATCAATTTCCAACGTTACAGGATCTTTTAATTTGCAGGAAAGAAGAAACTCCTCCATAGCATGATCTGTCCCTATCCCTTTTAACAGACCAGTATAGAGCAGCCGCTCCTTCTCTTCCTTTTCCCCAAACGCATGCCGAAAACAGGGATCCCGAAACACCTTTTTCGCTTCCTGCCAATGGATCTGCGCCAGTTTTGCAAAATCCGAGAGGTTATGTATCGTTTTGCCTCCCGCTTTCGGATACTGCCTGATCACGGACACAGCAAAAGGAAGGGTAAATTCTCCCTGGCCGCACACAAAAACAAACTCCCCGCTCTGCACATTCCCTTCCGTCAATCCTCTGCTGTGAAATTGATACCGGATTGCCGCCTCCTCGGCATCGACCCCTTCGGTCAGGCATTCCATTCTGGAATTGGTAGAATATACCATTCCCCGCAGCGGAATATGATTTTTGCCGGCAACCGTAAATTCTCCCGTATAATCTTCTCCCGCATAGGTTTCTATCTCAATCCGGCTGACTGAAAATATAACGTCCTGTCCTATACATTCTACTTTTCCTTCTGCAAGTTCCTCAATCCGCTTACGCACAATGCCACCCGTTTCTCTGTTGCTTTTTCTCTTAAATCGATTATAATTACAGATAATTATATACGATTTATCTTATAAATTCAACCGGAGGTATGATAATGTTAAAACATAAAGACCATTTTCATGGCAGCGATTTAGAACAGATCGAACTTTGCTACGGCATAAAAAAAGAAGATATCGTCAGTTTCTCCGCCAACGTCAATCCCAAAGGCATTTCTCCGCTCCTGAGAAAAACGCTTTCCGAGCGTTTGGACGCCATCACTTCCTATCCGGACAGGGAGTATACGTCCCTGCGCCGCAGCATAGCCGATTATGTGCGTTCGGAACCGGAACATATCATCGTAGGCAACGGTTCTACGGAGCTGATCTCGCTGTTTATCCAGATCGAACACCCGAAAAAAGCTCTTGTCCTGGGTCCCACCTATTCGGAATACGAAAGAGAAATATTCCTCGGCGGTGGCGCAACCCACTACTATCCGTTAAAAGAAAGCGATGATTTCCGTCTCGACCTTTCCGATTTTACAAACCATTTGAACGAAAGCGTCGACCTTCTTGTCATCTGTAATCCAAATAATCCCACGTCCTCTTCCATTACAAGAGATTCCATGCGCCGGATTCTGGATGTGTGCAAACAGTATAATATCTTTGTCATGGTAGATGAAACTTATGTAGAATTTGCGGATCATATGGACGAGATCACCTCTGTTCCCCTGACTCATTATTACAATAATATCATTATCCTGCGCGGAACCGCCAAATTTTTTGCCGCGCCGGGACTGCGCCTTGGATATGCCGTAACCGGAAACCGGGATCTGGTGGAAGCAATCAATACCAGAAAAAATCCCTGGACCATCAACTCCCTGGCTGTGATCGCAGGCGAATCGATGTTTTCGGACGATGCCTATATCCGCCAGACGAAAGAGCTGATTTCTCTCGAACGGACAAACGTCTATGAAACGCTTAAGCACTGCCCGGATTTCAAACCGTATCCGCCCAGCGCAAACTTTATTCTGGCAAAAATCTTAAAAAACGGCGTAACATCTCAGGAACTGTTTGACCGCGCGATACGCAGAGGAATGATGATCCGGGACTGTTCCACATTCCCGTTTTTAGACCAGAAATATATCCGGTTCTGCTTTATGATGCCGGAGGATAACAAACGGCTGTTAGACTGCCTGATGGATTCCGACAGCAAAACGGGCGTTTCAGCCCCTGTTATGAAGTGACTTTTGATTCGTGGATTGAGATGCCATATACCCATCCAATGACTCTCTGTATAAGTCCGGCACATCCAACTGCTTCAGCCATTTTATATGTGCCATGATCCATTTCGTTTTCTCGTAATGATATCCATGTCTGAGTCAGAATGCGTTAATCTTGATCCTCTGTCCCTGCTGTGCAGGCATCGTTGTCGGTTTGAGTTTGAGGTTTTCAATGAACAGCAGGATGTTTTTATAATCCGGTGTTACCTTAATGTTCGCAAATATGCGGTCTTCCGCGCCGATCACCGGCTCCATTGCGCATAAAGTGTAATTTGTACTATGGACATCCATGCCAATTTTTTTATTATTCTATACATATGAGTGGCCTCCTTTACCCTCGTATTCGTCAGCTCACAGGTACGTAATGCAGATTTATGGGCATTGTCAGCCCGGCAGTTATTGCTATTTTCTACAAATTAAAAAGGTGTAAAGCCTTAATAATTCAATAAAGACTTTACACCTTGGTTTGTATGGTTATTAAGTTGTTACTCATTGATTTTGTCAAGTTCCGTAAGATTTACTCCTGAAATTTGCAAAAAAATTTTTAATTCAATATATCTGTCTTTCATTCTCTTATATGACTCCGATTCTTTTTCAGTAACTAACATATAATTTTGAAGTCTTGAAAATTCTTCAATAGATACTTTTATTATTTCTTTTTCAGTCATATACCATCACCGTCCTTTACCTGTGCCGTTTATATGCTAATTTGATTATAACAGATAAATGGATTTGATGTAAAGCCTTTATTCAATGCTCATGTACGGTAAAGAAGCCAGTAACCGAAAACAAGAGATAAACCGCCAGCACCACACTATTCCGAACCCAAGAAGCCAAAGACCAAAAGATAAGCACCGTGGAAATGTGTAATCTTAATTATTTGATTTTTTCAGATATACCATTGACATTAGATATACTGTGCAGCACGATATATGATAGGAGGTACAGTATATGAATATTGATGATTGGAAATCCCAAATCAAACGTGGGACACTTGATTTTTGTATTCTGTTAATGATAAGGCAGCGACCATCTTATGGATATGAAATTATCAGCACATTAGAAAAATATCCTATTTTAGCTGCAAAAGAGAATACAATCTATCCGCTGCTCAGACGGCTAATGAAAGAAGAATATCTTTCGTCCTCATGGCAAGAAAGTGCCGAGGGTTTGCCGCCGAGAAAATATTATTCCATTACAGACAAAGGACTTGAATATATTTTTGCTATGTCTCAAGAATGGAATAACTTGTGAAATGCAATCAATGAAATGAAAGGAGAATAAGACTATGGAAAAAATTTTGAATGACTATCTTGAAAAGATTGAAAAGCATATGAAACCTTTGCCAATATCCGAGCGTGCTGATATTGTGAAAGAAATCAAGAGTGAAATCCTTGAATTACAAGGCGCTGGAAAAACCGCAGAACAAATCACTGAACGGCTTGGCAATCCCAAAGAATTGGCAAAAGCGTATCTGGGGGATTTGATTGCAAAAAGCAATTCTTTTAGTTGGAATAGAGTTCTTGCAATTTGCGCCTATTATAGTATTGCAAGTCTTTCCAGCTTGATTGTAATTCCAGTTCTTGTGATTTGCAGCCCTGTGTTCATCATTTGTGCAATAGCCACTCCTATTATGGGTTCTGTCAAATTGATTGATTCACTACTGAATTTAGGTATTCCCTATGCCGACTATATCGGTATTTCCATTTCCGGGATTGAAAATCTGGCAGCCGTCTTTATCATCAGTATTGTCATAGGAGTAATTCTGTATCTTATTGGGCGTGGGTGCTGGAAACTGTTAGTCTATTATATCAAAGGTGTCAGCAAAGCTAAGCAGTATTTGGAAATCTAATCAATCTGCCGAAATTCAAAAAAGAGTTGTTCTGATGCTTCCAGTTCGTGATATGCTTGCTCCGAAACTTATCATTTTAACAAATACGGAAAGGAAGGGAAAAGAATGGATTGGGAACTGGAAATCAAGGACGGCGGCTATCTTCCGGAAAAAGGGAAGCCGACTGAGGAAACCGTCAAACCGCCCAATGACAGACAGGGATAAGCGTGCTATAATAGGGTTAGCACTACTGTTTGTCGGGCGTTCATTACAGGAGGAATGAACACATGACAGCAAATACATATAAGCCCGGACAGATAACAGCATTATACGCCCGTCTTTCACAGGAAGATACGTTAGAGGACGACAGCAACAGCATTGTGAACCAGAAAGCAGTCCTCTCCAAATATGCGGCGGACAACGGCTTTTCCAATCCCGTTTTCTTCATTGACGATGGTGTATCGGGTGTGACTTTTGCTGACATTTTTTTCGCTTGCCATTGATATATAGCTCCTTTCATATTTTGACAAACTTTCTTATCGCCCATATTATAAACCATTCCATTCTAAATGTAAGGTATTTATTACTATTTGACATAAAAATATTACTGAATAGTAACTATTGATAACCACATTCTTCATTTTATATCCTTTTTGCTGCATTTCAGAGCTTATTTTTTCAAAGTCATTTTTACGTTTCAATTCTTTTTCTGTTAATTTTCTTTTATCG
>BLMD01000361.1 GCA_011959925.1 Lachnospiraceae bacterium | reverse complement strand
TTCAAAGTCATTTTTACGTTTCAATTCTTTTTCTGTTAATTTTCTTTTATCGTCAGCCATAGATAATTCCTCCAAATTTTATACGCTTATTCCATTTCCCTGATTTGCTCAACAAGAGATTGCTTTTTCAGATTTCCAGTTGTGTAAGAAATCAAGGTAAACTGCACAATCAGTAGGATTACTAAATATATCAATACGATCAGCCACGGAAATGAATAATAAAAGTATGGATTCATCGTTTTCACAACTACCTGTACGGATAGGAAGCCCAATCCAGTTCCCAAAACCAATGTTACAAGCGTAGCAAAAACGGAATAAATCAATCCCTCATAACACAGCATTTTGATCAGTTGCTTTTTACTCAAACCAATTGCCTGTAACATTCCAATTTCCTGCCTGCGGGACAGAAAGTTTGTGATTGTTGTATTGACAAGGTTGATGAAAGAAAAGCACACAACAATAACAGCCACGATCAACAATACCCCGAAAGAAAGTTGTTGAAGCCCGCTATAATAAGCGATACTTTCTTTTATGGTTTCCATAACCAAATCGCTGTTTCCGTCTACACGTTGATTTAATGCAGCTTCAACCGTATCAAATGTTTCCATATCGGTAATTACGGAAATCGTACCTGTGCAATCTATCCCGGTCGCTTCATTCATAAGCTGCTCTGGAAGCGCAAAGCACTTTGAGAAGCCGGAGTAAGAATATTCATTTACAATGCCCATGACTGTATAGGCCTTTGTGCGAATTTGCCCGGATTCGGTTTTATAGTCCACTTCGACGGTATCACCCAACGAAGCCTCAATATCATAGAGATCGGCACGCTCTTGAAGCAAGACAATTCCATTGCCTGCCACCAGTTCATTATAATCAATCGTTCCCGCAATTCGCTCTTTCTCCAAATTCTGCTGCTCATCTCGGCAAAATCCCTGCATCCATTTTCCAGAATTGCCATTTACACGATATTCTGCATCCGTGTAATACCAGCGTTTGATTCCTGTAACGCCATCAATAGATTCTACTGCATTTACAAAATCGGCATTTAGAAAATTCTTTTGCTGTAATCCAGACAAAGAAATACTGGCAGTGTCCCACGATTGATTTGCGTTGAGCTGGATGTTAAATTCACCGACAGGGAAAGCCCTGCCTCTTGCTTCTGCAACGCCATCATAGGAAACTAACATTGTCGAAATCAATACAACCAATACTCCGCCGAACGAAAGAGAAAGTATGGTTAAAGTGGACTTTGCCTTTTGTCTGGACAGATTCATTTTAGCAAGTGAAGCAGGCGTTATTTTACGGTGCAACACGGAACTTTCTTTCATTTTCCCCTGATAATCGGAATATCGCAATGCTTCCAGCGGAGATACTGCCGCAGCTCTTTTTACAGGAGTATGAATAGCAATCATCACAATAATAAATGCAAAAAGGCCAACCCCGACCGTCACACATAAAGCAGTCAGCCAGTACCAACCGGCAGGAACCAGAAAATACCCAATCACATTTCCAATAACCAGACCAATCGGGATAGCAATGGCCGCAAGTAATTTTCCCTCGCGGTAAACCATCTTTTTGATCTGTCGTTTTGTTGTTCCGATTGTGCGAAGCTGTCCATAGTTACGGATACTGCCTGCTACTGAAATATAAAAAATCGAATAGATCACAATGCCGGAACCAATGAAAGTTATAAAACCGATCAAGAAGTAGAACAGCATATCACTTCCACGATTTTCGTCCTTTAAGTTGAAATAAGTGGAACGGACAATCACATTATCATAGGAAATTTCTAATTGCCGTGCCAGAGTATTTGCATAGTTGGCAGCTTCTTCCTCACTCATATTTTGAGCGCCTTTCATCCCAATGTAATAATCAATCATGCCCTCGTCGCCATACTGCTGTCTTGCTAATTCTTTCGATATAATGGTTGTATAGCGTCCAATATCGCCGGTTTTCACATTTAAGATTCCCGTCAATTTGAAATCATGGGCAGTGCCGTCAGAAAAGGGGATTTGAATTGTCTGTCCCAATTCATTTGAATAGCCCAAACTATCCAAAAAGGATTCCTGTACTACAATTTCATCCTCCGAAGCTGGTAAATCTCCCGAATAGGGCATACTCTGGGATGTTAGCATATCTGCATTTGCATAAGTAAAATTCACGGTTGAATGGTTTACCTGTTCAGAAAATGCGTTAAAAAATTCCCCAACCCACGCAATTTCTTCCTGCTTGTATAGTTCCTGTCCCTGTTGTTCAGAAATCGCATGATACATAATCTGCGCTGTTTTTTGGTTGCGGTTCTGCGTTTCCTGCATAACCCCAAAGCCATAGAGGACAATAGCAGATAGCAATGCGCTGGCAAACGCAATCGTCAAAACAATAAAGATATTTCTTTTTCGATTCGCCGATATACTGCGGTCTGATATGCGCTTTACTATGCCACTGGTATCATTTTCAAAAGGCCATGTCATAGCCTGCCGCCTCCTTATTCCACAATTTGTTTCTATTTCTCAAAAACTACAAAAGCACATTCGTAAGGATGGGCGCAATACAAACTTTCTCGCTTATCAGTTAATATACTTCTCAGTATAAGTTGAAAATCTCCGCCACCTGATAAAATCATGTATTCTGCCGCAAAAAACAGCAGTAACTGATTTGTCATCACCGCAGCTGCTGCACCCCCGCCTCCTAAAACCAATGTAGGCATAGCCGTTCCTAACAGATATTGCCATTTTTTCAATGGTTCGAAGCAAGTGCAATATGGAGATAATGTACTCCAAACGATTCCGAAATCAATCGCATGAAAATGATTTTTTGCAAAAATCCCCCAGGTAATTCCATGTATCAGCTCATGCACGATAATCAGGCATAAAATAAGCAAAGGCAACGCCACAACATATCCCCAGGAAATACCATCTAAATTAAAACCATTCACCTTATTGTAGAGCCAAAATGTTAAAGCCATAAACGGAAACATGACTAAAAGAGCTAAATACTTTGCCTTTTGCGTATTGATAACCACATTCTTCATTTTATATCCTTTTTGCTGCATTTCAGAATTAAATTTTTCAAAGTCATTTTTACGTTTCAATTCTTTTTCTGTTAATTTTCTTTTATCG
>BLMD01000360.1 GCA_011959925.1 Lachnospiraceae bacterium | reverse complement strand
TGCAATGTTCTTCATATTGCTTTTGGGCTAATGCTGCTGCGCTGGTTGCTTTTTCTGCCTCCTGCTGCTGTCTTGCATTTTCTTTTAAAGCATTATTTGTATTTTCTAAAGCTGCTCTTTGGTAATTTAACTCTTTCTGTGCTTTTTGGATTGCATCAGCATTTTGATTTTCAGCGTTTTGGTATTCTTGTAATACTTTTTTAGCCGCCTCAACTTTCTTAGCCTGCTCGTCATATGTCTTTTGTAAAATCTCCTGCTTAGCCTTTAGCGCCTCAATGCTGTCTGCATTATCCTTGTATTCAGCCGTTACAAGTTTCATTTCCGAATTGAGTAGCGCAAGGTTTTTGTTTATATCTTTGCAGGCTTCTTTATATTCTTTTTCACCGCTTATACCTACTCTGGTTGTCATATTTACATTTCTGTCAGCCATTTGTTACAATCCCCCTAACGCTATGTCAATGTCGTCCAGTCCCTCTGCCGCCTGCGGTACTGCTGCCCGCTCCTGCCTAAAAATGTGCGGGTTATATTCCTTGTGGTATCCGAATAGGGTTACAATCTGGTACGGCGTTTTTCTCCATGCCTCACGCTCCCTATACCCCAGCAGCACCATAGCGATATACAAAAGCCGTGCAGTGTCTAGCTTTCCTGCACGGCTTTCATTTCCCCCGCCTCTTCGTCGTCCTCTGTTTCGGTATCCTTGCTGCCCTCTCCGTCGCCTGCTGTGCCTGCTGCAAACGACGCAAAAATAGCCCGTTGTACCTCTGCCAGATTTCCCATGTGGATTATGTGGCTTATCCGCTCTTCTGTAAAAAGCGTGGTTTCTTCTCCCTCTTCCCTCAACCCCTCGTTAATAAGTAAAGTAAGCAACCATATTGTATCTTTTATCCAGCCTGGATTTTTCTGATTAAAAGCCTCATTCATTTTGTCATAGCCGCCAAATTTCGTTTGCACCTCGTCCAATGCGTAAAGGGTAAAAAGAAGTCTGTACTCTTTCCCTTTCAGTTTTACTGTAATCCCACTGTCTTTAATTGCGCTCATATCAACAATTAAGGCGCAGCCATGCGCTGCGCCTTTTCTCCTTTCCCTTTATTCTGTTTTTACGCCTCTGGTATTGTTGCCGCTGGTTCTGGCACTGCCGTAAACCATGTTTTGGCTGCGTCGCTGTTCTCTGTGCCTACAAAGTCAGCTTTCCAGCGTCCGTCTTTTTTCCTTGCGGTAAAATCTGCCTCAATGTCTGGCGTGTTAAATTTGATGCTTTCGCCCTTTGTTTCGTACTTTTCAGACGGTACTTTAAACTTAGCCTTAAGCAGCCAGACGTAGCGGAAACGCCCGCCCGTTTTCTTTGCCCTAAAACCGATAGCCACATACGGCGGCTCGTCGTCTTTTCCAGCCCATACTACGTTATTCTGGTCTACTTCCTGCCCCAGTACCTCTGCCAGCACTTCTGGCGTAAGGTCTTTTACGCCCAGCTTAAGCGTGCCGCTGGCAAACTCGGATACGCTTTCACTCAACGTATCATCTGCGTATAAGCTACCGTCTGCCGTCTTTACAGATAAATCAGCCGTCATAGCCTCTGCCATTTTCTTAGGCGTTCCGTAAGTTTCCACGCCGTCTGCCTCTGTGCATACTGCATAAAATAAATCTCTTAATCCCAGTGTCATTGTTTTGTCACTCCTTTAAAATTTCGATTGTGATAGGCACTAACCAGTACCCCGTTTCTGTTTCGTAGTTCTCTGTGTCAACGCTGTTAATGTAAACGTCTGCCGCCCGCAGCACTTCCAGAGTTTTGTTAAGCTGTGCCTCATAGTCGCCTTTATGGAAAAGCGTTACCCTATACATTTCCCTGCTTTCACTCTCTGTATCGTCTGCGCTTACGGCAGCGCCGCCATTCAGCCGCAGGAAAGTATAATAGGCTTTCGGCTTGCATCTGCCAGTATATACTCCCCGCTGTGCTGGCAGCCCTGCGCTCTCTAAAATCTCTTTTATGCTGCTCATTTTCCCTGCTCACGCTCCCATACTTCCAGCTCTGCGTCTATTACTTTTTCATGTGCCTTTTCGTTTGCAACGGTCATATATGGTCGTGCCTGCTGGCTGCTCGTCCCGTATTCTGCTACAAATCCGATAGTAGCATTGCGCACGTTGCTTTTGTCGCCTTTTCTGTCGTTTCCATGTTTTGCCCTGCCCTGCGGGTAAACGTCTACATATTTCTCGGTATCGTTTCCCTTTACGGCAGTTGCTTTGATTGATTTCACAAAGCCGCCCGTTTCATTTAATCCCATAGCCAGCGCCTCTGCCCTTTGTGCCTCTACCAGTACGTCTGCACCCGCCTTAAGCATTTTAGGGACTGCTGTAACTGCTGCCTCTTCCATTCTCAAAAACGCTTTTTCTACCTCTTCCAGCCCTACCGTAGTAAACTCTGCCATTTTATTTGCCCCCTTTCTGTTGATTTTAAATCGACATTGTTCTATAATTTTCTTTAAAACGATAGAAAGGTTGTGTTTTATATGAAAAAGAAAACTATAGTCTTTTCCTGCCTTGCCGTCCTATTCCTTTTATCCGCTTTTAGTGGATTTGCGGGCGGTCTTGTTTCTGGCGGCGTTGGCTGCCTTGTTATCTGCGGCGTTTTTGCATTTCTGGCTTTCCGTTCCGCTAAACCAGTAGTAGAAACAAGTAGCGAAACGCCACAAGCTCCAAACCGTTTTACCCCCCCCCCCTGCGAACAAAAGTTCTGTTCCTCGTCCCTTACAGGATAATACGGTAAATCCCAATACAGTAGAAACGCCCGCCGCAGTACCAGTACCCAATATCCCTGCGCCACATATTGCAGAAACAGCCCCCACTATTTCGCCCGTTTCCACAAGTGAAGATAAAACGGCGGCTATCCAATCTGCTACTGTTTCAGATGCGCCAGACTTATCAAAACAATTTGAATATCTGGAAATAAAAGTAGCTGGTGTTACATTCAAAAACGAAAAGGGACCCACACGGCAAACTATTTTACGCAAAATACATTTTAACGACAAACCTTTTGACGAATACGTTGAGCTTGGTCTGCGTGAGTATGAATTTGACGGAAAGCCCGCTTTCGGCGTTTATGCTAACAATATGCAAATAGGCAATATCCCTGCCGATTATGTGCAGTTTATAATTGATAATGATGCACGCTATGAGGGAATATGCGGTATTAATGTATATGGCGGTGGTCGTAACGAAAACGGTTATGCTATTTCTTATGGTTGCAAAATCACATTGAAATACCGAAAATTAAATAATGAATAATTTTAACGGCGGGAAAACCGCCGTTTTTATTCCCCACTGTCCTTATGCCGCAAATCAGTTAGCGTAAGCTCTATGGTATCGTCGTCTATGTCGTAGGTCTTAAGCACGAAAAAGCGCCGCCCGTCCATTTCTACGGTGTCCTCGCCCTCATAGTCTGCCTTATGTACCTCGCATTTTGCCTCTACCACCTTGCCCGTCTGCTGGCTCTTAAAATACTCGCTGTATCCTACTGATTTCTTATTGCAGAAAACAGTACGGGCGCTCTCCTGCTGCTCATTCTCAAAGCCGCCAGCATTTACCCGCTCGTCTGGCGGCTGCTGGCTGATAAGTGTAAGCTCGTCTGCCCATGCTGCCATATCATGCCCCGCTTTCTGCGCCCTCGGTGTCCGTTTCGGACACTGGCGGCGCTGTGTTGTACTCCTGCGACAAGGCAAGCCGCATTTTCAGCGTGTCGTATGACTGCCTAAACTTCTCCGCTTTGTCGTTGTAGCCAAATTCTGCCTTGCAGTAAAGCGTTACCGCCCTTATAATCAGTGCGTCGCCCTCGTCTATGGCTTTTACCCCGTCATTTGCAAGGTCAGCTTTGCAGGCGGCTATACAGTCCTCTATTTCTGCCGTTATTTTCTCGCTGGTGCTGCTGATACGCAGCGCCGCCCGCATTTTCTCTGTTAATGTTGTGGCATCTGCCGCCATGCGCTGCACCCTCTTTCTGGTTATCCCACAATCTCTGCCACGCCTGCTGCCACCAGCTCTGCCGCACGTTCCCCGCTTACGCTGTAAGCCTCTCCTGCGTCCTTAATCTGGTTAAGCTGCTTGTCTAAAAACCTTGTGACGGCTTTTACCTTTACCATCCCTGCCGCCTTTCCTGCCTCTTCCTGCGGCTTTTTGGCATCTTTGGTATTTTCCTCTGCTGCGCCCTCTTCCGTCGTTTCCTGCCCCGTCTGCGGCTCTCCTGCGGTGTCCTCTGCCTCTTCCACTGTCTGCCCGCCTGCTGCCCGTTCCTCTTCCTGCCGTGCCGCCTCTTCCTCAAAAAGCGCCTTTTCCTCTTCTGTAAGCTCTCCCTCTGGTACGTCCACCTCTACTGCTGCAATTCTGGCTATAATATCCTCTGCCTTTCCAGCAGCGCTTACGCCCATATCCTTTGCCAAAGCCTGCAAGCTCTTATAATCCATGCTTTTCAGCTGCTCTGCGTCTAAATGTCCTTTCATGCCCTTTACCTCATTTCTGGCAGCCAGCGCAGGCACGCCAGCTGCCGTATTTTTATTACACTGCCTTGATTGCCTTTTTGATAAGAATAATGCCGTTTGTGTCTGCCGCCTTGCCGTCCACCACCATTAAGCACTTATTCTTAATCTTGTTGTTGTCGTGGTCAGTCCACTTTGTTACCTGCATTTCCATGTTGGTGTTAATCACATAGTCGGACAGTTTCATAAACACTGCGAACACGTCGCCCACTGTTGCGTCGTCCCAGCTCGGTAAAATCTCGTCCTCTACCGTTTCCACCGTCTTACCCATAAAGCGGTAGCTTTCCTCTCCGTTGATGCCGTAGTTCGTGCGTCCTATCGGCTGCCCGTTCTTATCTTCCATGCCGTCAATGCCAACGTCAAAAGTGGACTGGTTCATAATAAAGCTGCCGTTTCTGTAGGCTTTCTTAATCTTGCCCTTTACCTTGTGCCAGCCTTTCCAGCTTGCGTATTCCTCTTCTGTCAGCTCCACCACTGCCAGCACTCTTGTATCTTTCAGAACGCCCAGCGGCTGCCCCTCGCCCGTGCCGTTGAAAATGGCAATCTCAATAGCCTTAACCATTGCCTCTGTCGCCATAGGGATAAATAAATCCGTGAACATTTTCAGCGTAACCACGTTTGCTAAGATGCTCTGGGAAATCTTGCACTCTAAGCCGTAGTAGTTGAATGTCACGGAATTTTTGGCGCTGGCTTTCTGGTCGTCGCTGGTCTTTTCCTCTGTAATCCAGTGCGCCGTAGGCTTTAAGTCAGCGATAGGGATTGCTACACCGCCCTGCACATTGATTTTGCGCACCTGTGCATAGATACTGCCGTAGCTCTCCAACTTCTGAATGATTTCATTCATAATGGACGTAGGAATAACCGCCCCGCTGTCTGCCGTCGTGGTCGTTTCCGCATCCCTAAACTCTGCGGGGATAGCCGCACCCCTGCATACATAATTCATAAATGCTTTTCTGTATGCTACCGTGTCGTATCTGTCCTCTGGCTCTTTCGCCTGCGGCTGTGTCCCGCCTGCCCCTGCAAAGCTCCTAAGTAACGTGGGCTGCGTGCCGCCGCCCTCTCCCTCGTCGCCTACGGGTTCGCCTGCCGCAATTCTGGCAAGTAAGGCGCTGCGCCTTTCCGCTGCCGCCTGCAATGCCGCCCGCTCTTCCTGCAATGCCTCTACCTCTTTTTCCAGCGCCTCAATTTCTGCCGCCGTCAGTTCTGCTGCCCTTGTAGTAAGCTCCTGCTTAATCTGGGCTAACCTCGCCTCAATCTCTTTCAATCTCATTGTTTCTGCTCTCCTTTTCTTGTTTTGATTTTCCTATAGGCTTGCCATAATCTTTAGTAAGTTTATACGCCTCTGTAGCAACTCCTGCCGCTCCTGCTCATAACTCCTATGCGCAAAAGCACGGGCGCTTATTTCCGTATCGCCGTTTGCTGGTATGCTAACTGCGGATACGTCATAAACCTTTTTGATTTTTAATATTGTTCTGGTGTGCGTGGCTCTTTCGTAGCTTTCCTCTGCCACTGTAAAAGCCCATGACATTTTAGTTATCATGCCCGCCTCTATGTCTTGGTACAGCCCACGGGCTAAGTCTGTCCTGCCTAAATCAGCTGCTATCATAAGCCCCTTTGTGTCTGGCTCTAAGATAAGCGTTTTGTTTGACTGTCTGGCAAATACCCTGCCCTCATGGTCGTACTGCATGATAACGTCGCTCATGTCTGCGCCGTCCAGTGCGTGTGCGTCTATTCTTTCGTAGTATTTTGTGCCGTCCTCAAACTCATAAAGCAGATACGGCACGTTAAACGTAGTGGCGTAGCCCTCTACGTAAAAATCCGTCTGTATCCGCTTTTCGGCAGCCCCAGCGGTCAGCGGTGCTGCCAGCGTCCTATATTCCCGTTCTTTCTTAATCGGCATCTTTTACACCCTCTTTCTGCCCGCTGCCGTCCTGCGGCGGCTCTGTCTGTGTTTCCTGCGTCTGTCCGTCCCCTGCTGGCTCTCCCGCCTGCTGTCCCTTGCCACTCTCCTGCGGCATCTGCTGTATGATTATCTGCGGCTTTTCCTCTCCCTTACCCAGCTGGCTTACTTCCGTGTATTCCTTGCGGATATAATACTTGTCGCCGTCCTCAACGTGTGCCATGTTCCATATATCCATCACGCCGTTACGGTTCAATAATGCACGGTCAAAAAGCTGTGTGCTTACTTGCAGCTTTGTTGCGTTGCTGGCATATTGCAGGCGGTTAGCCGAAAACGTAATAGCGTTACCGCACGCCCTCTCCCTCTCGGTAAAGCTCATGTTTGTCATTACAAGCGATAGCTGTATTGCAAACTGTTCTATCTTTCCCTCATAGTAGGCGTTCCACGTTTCCTCATTGAATTTGTTTTGCAGAATATCCATGTTTGTACCAAAATGCGTACATACATTGTCTTGTATAAGCTGCATCTGCAAAGCGTTTGGCGTGTATGGCTTGCTTTCCACTTGCTTAAGCTCGCTGAATTTATTGTCGTAAATAATCATGCCACTGTCATTCTCTGCGCTTAAGTTTTCCTCTGTAAACCTCTGCCGCTCTTTTTTTATGTCCTCTGGCTTCAGCATATTTGCCACCTTTGCCAGAAAACGTATATTTGCAGAATTTTTGACGGCATTTATAATGCCCTCATTCTGCGTATGTATCAGCTGCATTGTTGGCTGTAGCGTGCTGTTGTCCTCTCCGAAAAGGTCGTCTTTATATTCAAAGTCTGTCAGTATCCCCACCTTTTCAAATTCAATAGCGCCATACTCGCCATTTGCAAAAAGATAGCGTAGATATATGCCGCCGTTTACTTCCCTTACCTCGCACCGTTCCGCTCGCAATGGATACCAGCCGCAAAGCGTCCCGTTCTCGTCCTCGATAGGCACAATAAAAGCGGTGTGTTCCACCGCTACATAGGTCGCCAGCCTTTTTATGAATTTTGTAGTATCCATGAAATAGTTAGGTTTGTACTGTAGCGTCTTTTCCAGCCGCTTTAATGCGCTGCCCTCTATCTCTGGCTTTAGCTTGCTGCAATGCGTTGCAAAGCTGTTTATTGCCGTTCTGGTTAAGTCCATTTCATATACGCCGCCGCTATAGCTGGTAAATGTAGGGCTGTACCCGTTAAGCATCTTGAAATAATTTCCCAGTGCTTTTAATTCTTTTTTGTGAAAAAGATAATCTAAGAATTTGATACCGTCCACTCTCCTTTCTATGCGGCGTTTTTAAGCAGCTCGCCGCACTCTTCCCAGTATTTCTGCCGTACCGTCATAGCGTCTATGACGGATACAAAGCCGTCGATATGCGCCCGCTGCTCTATCTTTATCGGTCTGAATTTCCTTGTTTCCATGTTGTGCTTAAGCGCAACATTCAAGAAATGTGTCTTTAGTAAATTGTTGTCTGCAATCTTAAAATTGCCGTCTTTTATGATGCCCTCAAATTCCCGTATGACTGGCGTTAAGTTCTCCCCTTGATGCACGTCGTCTGTCTGGAATCCGTAGTCTTTCAATTCCTCAATCAAATATTTTGCCATGTATCGGTCATACCCTATTTTGAGTATGTAAATGCCGTATTTCTCCACCAGCCCCGTAAACCATGCGTATACGTCGTGGTAGTCTACGTAGTTGTCGCCGCTTAAGGTTATCAGCCCCTTTTTAACAAAAATGTCATACGGCACGCCGTCCGTAGCCTGCAAGGTTTCCACCCTGCCCCGTGGCATAAAGAATTGAGTGAACGCATAAAGCACGCCGTCCCTTTCAATTACCACGCTGGCTGCGGTCAAGTCCGTTGTCTGGCTTAAGTCTATGCCGCCCACGGCGTAGCAGTCCCTAAAGTCCTCTAAGGTCTTTTCAATGCCTGCGCCGTTCACCGTCGCATATTCCAGCCACGCTATAGAGCTGTTCTGCTTGATATTGCAGTATTTTGTTAAAAACTCTGCCCGCTTGCTTAAGCTGTTTTCTGCTACCGCTATCTCGTCCATGAAAAAGCTCTCTGGTACAGATACACCCATGTTAGGGTTAGCTTTCTTAAGCTCTTCTATATCGTTCCACTTTTCCACGTCGTCTATCATGTATAAGAACGGCAAAAGCCGCCTTTCCTTGCTGTTGCCCTTTAAAAAGCTGGTGCTGCGTTTCATCAGCTCATCATAAATACTGTCGTTTATGTAGCCTGCGGTACTGATAGACAGAATCATAGGCTGGCGGCGTGCGCCTAAAGCAGACTTCATAACCTCATACTGCTTTAGTCCTGCGTCGCCGCTCCATGCCGCCATTTCGTCACATACTACCAGCTGCGGGTTAAAGCCGTCAGACTTCTTGGCGTTAAATGCGATAGGCTTTACAAAGCTGTTTGTTTCCTCGTAGTAAATATCGCTGCGCCGCTTTTTCGCCAGCTCGTTTAGCTCGTCCTCTGCCTGCACCATTTTATAAAATCCGTCATATACAAGCGTCGCTTGGTCTAACTTTGGCGCTAAGCAATAGATTTCCTGCCCGTACTCTGGCTCTAGGTATACCATGTATGCAATAATCGCAGACGCAAACAAAGATTTTCCATTTTTTCTGCCGATTACTATAAAAATCTCACGGAAAATGCGTGTTTTTTCTGCGTCCTGTATGCCAAAAATGATAGAAACTATGGCTTTCTGCCATAGCTCCAACTTGATTAAATCATTGCGCCCCTTGCTGTGGTGGCAAAAGTTCTCTATGAATTTTATAGCCTTGTTTGCCGCCTTTGCATTGAAAAAATACTCCTGCTTTTCCAGCCCGTCCACAATGATTTTATAGATTGCCTTTATCCATTTTCCCGCTACAATTTCGCCGCTTGTAATCTTAGCGTGGTACTCATAGATATAGTTTCTGTACGGCATCTGCGCTTACTCTTCCCGCAGCGCCTCTAGCCTGCTTTTCTTCCGTTTCGCAGCTGGTACTAAATCGGTCAGCTGCTTAATGACTGCTGCATAATTCTTGCTTAGCGCTATGTACGTGTCTGCCTCTGGGCTTTTCTTTGTCCCGTACTGGTTCTCGCCGTTCTTATACTCGCTCGTCCATCCGTCCTGCTCTATGGTTTCCTGCAAGTCGTCCAGCTCCACGCCCATAAATGCAGCCTTTTCTATCAGCGGCGTTACTAAGTTTTTCTTATTCTCGTCTAAGTCCTTGAAAATCTTCTTAAGCCTGCTCTTCTCGGACTTGATACGCTGTTCTTTTGTCTTTTCTGTCTTTGTCGCCATTCCTTTTACCCCGCTTTCCTCTCCTGCGCCCCACCACACCCCCTACACCACGTATGCGCACGCCCGTAGGGTAATTTTAGGGTATCCCCCTCGGTATCTTCCCCCTTTAATTATTTTTCTGAATAGGGGGGACTATGCGCCCGTCTGCATCAAAACCGTACCGCAGTTGCGGCGTGCGCTTATGATGCTCTTTATTATGGCAGTCTTGGCATAGCGCCTCTAGGTTATCCCAGTTAAGCGTTATGTTTGCGTCGTTAATGTTTGCCCGTGTTATGTAGCGCTTGTGGTGTGCCACCTTTGCAGGCTCTCCGCAGCGCTCGCATATATAATCTTGTGACATTAAGTAAGCGGCTCTGGTATTCTCCCATGCCGCCGATAGATAGAAACTCTTAGCCCATGCTTTCATACTGTCCCCGCTCCTTTCCCTTTGTATTCCCAGCGCCCTAAGTTTCATGCGCTGGGTAGAGGCTAAAGAATGAAAACAAAAAAGAGTAGGCTACTGCTGCCGCATCACGGCTAAGCTATCGCCTACTCTTTTCATGTTACCATTATACAGCTTTCAAATTCCCATGTAAACACCACGTTTTTACCACGGTATTACCACGCCTGCTGCCAGCCTGCTATTTTAGCTTATCCTCGTCAATGCCCCATAACAGTACCGACAACTCATTGATTATGCCAGTTACCCAGCGCCTCGGCGTGTTCTTCCCCGTTCCCAGTTTCTCTGCTATTGCCTCATAGTCCCAGCCCTGCATAAAATACAGCTCAAAAGCCTTATACTCTATTTCCCTGCCAGCCATTCTGCGCCTATGCTCTATCTCTTCTACCGCCTTGTCTATGTGTGCTGTCATAATCAGAGTTTTAAAGCGGCTGCGCCTCACGCTCTCTAAGTACGTCCTCTGCTGTTCGTCGGTCATTCCCTTAAGCTCTAACTGCTCGCCGTCGCTTATGGCGTTCTCGATATGGAAAGCGGCATCACGGTAGCATTTCATAAGCGTAAAAGTATTGTGGTACTTATCACGCTTGCGCTCTTTTTCTTCCTGCCGCTTATACTCGGCTACTGCTGCCCGTGCCGCTTTCTGTATCAGCTGCTCTACCTCTGGCGTTACTTCAATCGTTGTTTCCTGCATCTTCCTTGCCCTGCCTTTCATTCAGTTTCTTAAGCTGCCCGTAAATGTCTACCAGCAGCAGAATAACAATAATCAATAAAATATTAGTCATGCCCGCCCTCTCCTTTCTGGCACGGTGGAAACGGGCAGCTGTCGCAGTCTGGGCTTTCACATTTTGGCTTTTCCACACTTTCAAGCCCTGCCTTAAATCCCGCTATTGCATATTCCCCCATTTTAGCCACCTCTTTTGCATAGCTGTAATTTGCCCGCCATTCCAGCGCTCTCCTTATCGCTTTGTATGGCACTATCCATGCTGGCGTAGTTATTAAAATCACTATCTTTGCCAGTACCCCCAGTATGATAAGCGCATTTTCGCCTACTCCCTCTACAAACTGCTCTACCGCCTCTACAATCTCGTCCATAAATTTTATCATTTTCCAAACGCCCCGCTTTCGTATGCCATAACGACTGCTGCCCGCAGGCTGTCTGCCGCATCATTTCTGCGCTGTATCCTATCTGGGCTTGTCTGCCTTGTATGCTCTAAGTGGTCGCTCTCTAATATCTCCGCTATCTTTTCTGCCGCCTTTTGGCTGTGTGTAATAGCTCTAAGCTCGTCAGCGCCGCCCAGTGCGTTTATCTCATATACAGCATAAAGACTGTTGCCGTATTCCCTTACTTGCCAGCTAAATACACGCCCTCTAATCTCTATCGGCTGCACATTATCCGCAACATTCCTGCATACCGTCCCCGCCGTATCAAAAGCACCGCCCAGCCCCCGCATTACAGATGCAAAAGCGTTTGTAAGTGTCTCTGCCGCTCTTGTGGCTGCTGCCGTAAAGTCCACAAGTCTTATAGTCTTAACTGCCTTTTTCGCAAGTCTGCGCTGCTTACGCTTATCCAGTTCTAAAGGCGGGTTTACTCCATGCAATTTTTTATAATTCTTTTTCCACTGTCTATACTTCATGCTGTTTTACCTCGCTTTCCTGCTTAATCTCAATACGCCTGCTGCCCCG
>BLMD01000359.1 GCA_011959925.1 Lachnospiraceae bacterium | reverse complement strand
TATTTAATTTGGAGAAAAACTGAGGATTTTGGTTCAGATAAACTAACGAATAACAAAAAAGAGCCTTGACGTACAGCAGACTGACCGGACGAAGAAACAGCAGAAGCGCGTCCCGCAAATCACAACACGGCTTGAACAAATCGAAAAGGTTCTGGATAAGCTGTATGAGGACAACGCACTGGGCGCTATCCCGCAAGACCGTTACGAGCAGATGTCGCAGAAGTATTCAGAAGAATACTATACACTGAAAGCGGAGCTTGCGGAAATCAAGGAGCAGTTGTCCGCTTTTGAAAATGCGGGAGGAAGGGCGCAGAGGTTTGTGAAGCTGACAGAACGGTATGCCGACTTTGCCGAACTCACCCCCGCCATTCTCAACGAGTTTATCAGCAAAATCGAAGTGCATGAGCGCGACCAGAAGCGGGCGAGATACGCCATACAGCATATCGGGATATACTTCAACCATATCGGCAAATTTGAGAACGAACTGACACAGCTTGCAGAGCCGACAGAGCAGGAAATCAAAAAAATGCGGGAGGAAATCGAAGAAGCGAAAAAGGAAAAGAGCCGCGCCTACCACCGGGAATATTCCAGAGCCTACCGCGCCAAAAACATTGAAAAGCAACGGGAGTATGACCGTATCAAAGCGCGGGAATACAGAGCGAGAAAAAAGGCGCAAGCCGCCGCGTCTGCACAGTAAAACCGAATAACCGACAGCCGAGAGGGATTTTCCAAATACGGGAAATCCCTTTTTCACGCCCAAAGAAAGGAGCGACCTATTGACAGAAAAGAACAAAACCCCCACCCCGCCCCGAAAGCCGGACGGTATCATCACAACGCAGAGGAACGGACAGACCATTGTTGCGGAGTTGTTTTTCAACCACAGCGGCACAGAAACATTCCGCGACAAGATTTTGAAAATGATACTTGCCGACAAGCAGGAATAAAACGGGAAAACGGTTATCTGTAAAAATCCATTCCATTCCTATCCTATCCAATCCATATCCACACCAGACATGAAAGGAGCGATTGACCCGTGGCAAAGACCAAAGCCGAAAAAATCACGAGCATTGAGGAAGAAATCCGACAGCTTGAAAACAGGCGCAGACAGCTTGTGCAGGAGCAAAAGGCACAGGAACGCAAGGACAGGACAAAACGCCTATGCCGCCGCATGGGGCTTTTTGAAAGCCTTGTCCCCGACACAATACCGCTGACAGAGGAACAATTCAAGACCTTCCTTGAAAAAACTGTAATGACCGACCACGCCCGCCGCATACTGGACGGACTGACCGCCCAGAACGCCCCCACAGCCCCCGCACAGGGCGCGGAAACGGCGGCACAGGGTAACACGCCGCCCACCGCCCAAACCGCCCATACAGCCCGCGAGGGCGGCGCAGGTGGGAGCATGAACGGGGGCGGCTTGCAAGGGTAACGGGCTTACGCCCCTACCCTTGCTTAAAAGCAAGGGCGCACTTATATACCACATAAATGTGGTATGTGCGGTCTTGCAGACGGCGTTTTGTGCCTGTCGGCACAAAAGGAAACGGCGGGAGTTACCCGCAGAAAGGAGCGCGGCGCGTGGCAATCTACCATTGCAGTATCAAAGTCATATCCCGCGGCAAGGGCAAGTCCGCTGTTGCCGCCGCCGCTTACCGGGCGGGGGAAAAAATCACAAATGAGTTTGACGGAATGACCCACGACTACACCCACAAGGGCGGTGTCGTCCACACTGAGATTTTATTACCCGACCACGCCCCCGCTGAATATACGGACAGGGCGGTTTTATGGAACGAAGTGGAGAAAATCGAGAAAGCGAAGAACGCCCAACTTGCACGGGAGATTGAAATTGCCTTGCCCCGCGAACTGACGAGGGAGCAAGGCATTTCCCTTGTCCGCGAGTATGTGGAACGGCATTTTGTGGCGGCGGGAATGTGCGCCGACGTATGCCTACACGACACAGGCGGCGGCAACCCCCACGCCCATATCATGCTGACAATGCGCCCTTTTGACGAGCGCGGCGAGTGGGGAGCGAAGCAGAAAAAGGAGTACATTCTTGACAGGGACGGGAATAAAATCTATGACCCCAAAAAGCGGCAGTACAAATGCAAATCCATTCCCGCTACCGACTGGAACGAACAGACCAAAGCGGAGGAATGGCGGGCGGCATGGGCGGAACTCTGCAATCAGGCATTGGAGCAGAACGGACACGCGGAGCGCGTAGACCATCGCAGTTATGAACGGCAGGGGATAGACCAGATACCCACCGTCCATTTAGGCGTTGCCGCTTCCGCTATGGAGAAGCGCGGCATCCGCACCGAGCGCGGCGACCTTAACCGCGAAATCGAAGTGACTAACCAGAAGTTACGGCAGTTAAAGGCGCGTATCTCCAAACTGCAAAACTGGTTAAAGGAAGAAGCCGAGAACACCGAGCCGCCCACCCTTGCCGACTATATTCAAGGCATACTGTCACGCAAGGTACAGACGGGAAAACCGGGATATTCCCAATCCCTCTATAACCTCAAAGACGCGGCAAAAATGCTGAACTTCCTGCAAACCAACAACATCATGGATATGACGGGGCTTGATGAAAAATTCAAGTCCATGATAGGGGAACAACTGGATATTCAAGGGAAACTGAAACCCGTTGAACGGCGGTTAGGCACTCTGAAAAAGCACTTAGAGCAAGCCGACATTTATTTCAAGTGTAAGGGAAAGAAGCCGCTGACCGAAGCCGAGCAAATCTTATTCACAACAGCGAAAGATTATCTCAAAGGCATAATGAACGGCAAGACCACAATCCCGACAAAGACATGGAAAGAAGAATACACCAAGCTGACCGCCGAGAGGAAAACGCTTAATCAGCGGTATCTTGCATTGAAAGAGGAAGTGAAAGAAGCGGAGAAAATCAGAAAGAGTGTTTACAGTATCTTGCGGCAGGAACAGCGGGAACAACAGCCCCACAGAAAGCAGGATATGGAGCGATAACAGACAGGGCGGCGGGATTGTCAATGCTTGCCACCGCTGCCCTGTTTTGGACTTTTATTAGACCGATAAACTGGAATTTATCTTCGTACTCCCTCTTCAGTAAACGTTCTTTTTAAGGCGTATTCTGTTGGGAAAATAGCTAATACTAAAATCAGACATTGTGTTGTACATAGAATCGCCGCAACCGTTCCAATTATATTCTCTGAACTATGATAAAAAGGAAAATGGATAACAACTGATGGTATCAAAATAACCCAACCAATTTTCCGCCATAAGCGGCCACAATGCGCCTGTGCAAATTTCCATGTGTCTATATTTTTCATAGAACGTGCTGTTCGATAACCGATTATTCCATTGATTTTTTTAGGAGCATGTTTCCACATCATATTACCAGCAATAATCATTGTGATTGGAATAAGTAAATCGCAAACAAATATGAACCACCAAAACCACATATATTTCCCTCACTTTCATAAATCCCAATTTATCGGTTTGTACTGGGGGAAATTATAGCATACCCAATTACGAAAAGCAATCCCCCGTTCTACGTCCGTTCCGACTATCCAGACCGTCAAGGGACGAGTAGTATTTTTTCGCAAAGAGCGCGAAAAAATCTCCACTCTTAAACCCTTGACCGTCTGGATTTTTGCCGTTGCCATTTCGCCGCCGAAAACGGGGAACAGGATAAAAAAATCCTGCCCCTGTTTTCGTCTGCTCCATTCTAACGGCAAAACCGTCTGCACTACTTCGGCGGCGGGCGGTAGGTTATGCGGTGGCTCTGCCCCCGCGCCCCCGACCTCTCCC
>BLMD01000358.1 GCA_011959925.1 Lachnospiraceae bacterium | reverse complement strand
GGTAGTCCTTGATAATATAGAGTTTAAATTCTGGTGAAATCCAAGACGCAAACTCAAAGGCTATATCTGTATGGGCATATGTACCTCCGTATCGTCCAGATTTTGATATAATACCGATTGCGTCAGTTGCTTTTATCCACTGTTGCGGCGTCAATGTAAATGCATTATCTCCCGACTCCGCTTTAAACCTATCGAATTCGATAGGTTTAAAATTGGGATTATGAATCTGTTCCCACAAACCCAAAAATGAGATTGTGGAATGATTACGCATCCAGTTCGCAACCACGATAAAAGAATTGTCTGGATTTTTATATTTGGCAATATCCGTTAAAGAAATATAAGCTTCTTCATTTACGACATCACCCATTACTCTGATTTCTGTTCCATTGGCATCTATTTTCATATTTTTCATTATCTCCAACCACTTCCTTTAGCACAGATTATCCCTTATATGACAGCATATACAGCAGGCACTCTTGCAGCAATTTCTCTGGATTATGTTCCAATTCTATTATCGCTTTCATTTCCTCTTTAGCCTTATACGGAATATTGTTATTATTCTCAATAATCTTTTTTAAAACTTCCTTTATTGCTTTTTCATCTAATATTACCAGCCACTTACACATTCCCTCCCCATCACATTACAACCGACAAACCATGATGTATTCTTCTTCGTTTTCGTCAATGACCTCAAAACCTGCTTTCCGATACATACGAACCGCATAATTTACCTTCTGCACAGAAAGAGATGCCTGCTTGTAGCCTTTCTCTCTCAGAAATTGCAACATAACTCCCATAAGCGCTGTACCAATGCCTAAATTCCTATATTCCTCATACAGTGATATGGCAAATGAGGGCGTTTCATCATCAATATGTCCGTAATCATTCATAATACGCACCCATGCCGCACCTACAATCTTCTCTTTTATTTCCGCAACGAAACACCAATCATCTTCTTTCCCAAAATCCTCAATATATACTTGCAGCTCTGGCTGTTTAATAATAGATTTTGGCGGCTTATCCATGCCCTCTGGAATAAAAATTGCTTCATACAGAAACTCAGATAATATTGGATATTCATTTTTTCTAATTTCTCGAATTATATAATCCATGTCTACGTAAAACCTCACACCTGCCAATTCAACAAAGCGAAAGTTTCTTCTCTATTAGCGGTTATATTTTGCTCCTGCATAAATCAGCAACGCCAATCCCACAACAAACCCCAATGCAAAAGCGATAAAACTTAATGCTGAATCTGTTATACCGATTATTATAGCAGTCACCAAAAGACCAATTCCAATAAAGATAACACCCCAACCTGATATTTTACAAAAAACCTTTTTATCACTTGGAGACACTTTGGTGAA
This sequence comes from Lachnospiraceae bacterium, assembly GCA_011959925.1. Taxonomy (GTDB): domain Bacteria; phylum Bacillota; class Clostridia; order Lachnospirales; family Lachnospiraceae; genus Roseburia_B. The sequence continues at coordinate 38 of BLMD01000358.1, read as the reverse complement.
AGGGCACGACGGCCATCCGCAGAACGAGAGGTGCGACG
>BLMD01000357.1 GCA_011959925.1 Lachnospiraceae bacterium | reverse complement strand
CAAGAGCAGTTGGAAGAAATCCGTCAGACAATGCAGCTTGAATGTCTGAACCAGCCGGTACAGGATTATCTGGGACAGCTTGAGGATATCAGGGAGATTCCGGGGAAGCTTGGGCAAAAGGAGCAGATCATAACGAAGATGCAGAAGCTAAAGAGCGAGTCTGTGGATGGATGGGAGCTTAGGAAGCGCGAATTACAGGAGGAGCAGGACGCGAAGAAAGCCCAGATTGTCAAAGTACAGGAAACGATCTGGAATTACCAGAAGGAGATTGAGAAGCTTAACGAGGAACTGTTGCAGGCGGAAACAGGGATCATGGAGCAGAGACGGAAACTTGGGAGTGGCCTTGGGGAGGAGCTTGGAAGCGAAACGGCGGGCAATGAGGCCGGCGGGCAATCGAGGGATATAAAGAGCGGGGAGCGGACGGCAAAGCGGGCAGACCGGTATGAGCAGGAATTCCAGAAATACCTTGCCGGCAGAAAATCCGTGAATTACGATTATCTCAAGCGGCAGAGGCTCTCGGATCTCTACCCGCTGCGTGAAGCCGAGGAAGAGGCGTATCAGAAGCTTGTGGAGGAACGCGGACGTTATGTGAGAAATTATCCGAACCGCACATTCTCCACGGCGATACGGGATAATATTCCTTACGATGAGCTGTTGGAAGATCTCAGGTGCGACGAACTGGAAACGTTCCGGGAATCCGCAAAGGAGCAGGCACGTTCCGCAGTAGAGCATTTCAAGGATGATTTCATTTTCAAGATACGCAGCGCCATACGGGAGGCATACCAGCGTAAGGACGAGCTGAACCGGATCATCAGCGGTCTGGATTTCGGAAAGGACAAGTACCAGTTTGTGATTACGAAGAACAAGGGGGCGGACGGAAGATATTATAAGATGTTCATGGACGACGCGTTGCAGATCCATCCGTCACAGCTTACAGATACTATGGAGAATCAGCTTAATATGTTTACGATGGAGCATGAGGACCAGTACGGGGAGCTGATGAACGAGTTGATCAACGTATTTATACCGCCGGAAAATGCGACGCAGGAGGAGCTGAATGAGGCGAAGAAGAACATGGATAAATACGCAGATTACCGTACTTATCTGTCCTTCGATATGCAACAGATCATAAAGGGGCAGAAGGATATGGCGATCGGACTTGGCAGGATGATCAAGAAGAACTCCGGAGGCGAAGGGCAGAATCCGCTGTATGTGGCCTTGCTGGCGAGTTTTGCACAGGTGTATAAGATCAATACGCCCGCAAGGCTTCAGAGGAATCCGACGATTCGTCTGGTGGTGCTTGACGAGGCGTTTTCCAAGATGGATGCGGAGAAGGTGGCCAGCTGTATTTCCCTGATCCGGGGACTTGGATTTCAGGCGGTCATCAGCGCGACCAATGATAAGATCCAGAACTATCTGGAGAATGTGGACAAGACGTTTGTGTACGCCAACCCAGGTAAGAGACATATTTCGATACAGGAATTTGAGAGAAAAGACTTTGGAGAGCTGGCGGAAGAAATAAGATAAAGAGGTAAAGAATGCGGTACGATTGTTTGATCATAGATGATGAGAAGCTTCTTGCGGACAGCACAGCGGAATATTTCAATCTCTTTGGCGTCAGGACGACGGCTGTATACAGCGTATCAGGATGCCGGGAATTTTTCAGAAAGGATACGGCAAAGCTGCTGCTTCTGGATATCAATCTGGAAGACGGCTGTGGTT
>BLMD01000356.1 GCA_011959925.1 Lachnospiraceae bacterium | reverse complement strand
GGGGAAGCAAGGGCGGCGGACTGCAGACGCTTAACACATGGCGCACCGTAGCCCTGGCCACCGGAGAGGAGCCTTTAAGCACGGACACAACGCAGACGGGGGTCAGTACCCGTGTACTTGAGATATACGGCGGGCCCTTTGACGACGAAAAGTCCGCCAGCCTTATGCACCAGCAGGCACCACAGCACTGCGGGTGGGCCGGGCCGGAGTTCATACAGCGGATCCTGCAGACGGACGAGCAGAGCATCCGGGACCAGTACGCCAGGATGACCGAGGAAGTATATAAGATTGCAGACGGCACCAGCGGCGCACATATAGCCGGAATAAGCGCGGTCGCCCTTGCAGACGCTATGGCGGAAAGTTGGATATTTAACCCGGATCCGGCAGCAGCAGAGGCCCTGGAGGACCTACCGACGGGCTTTAAGTATTCCCTTGAGATTGCACCAGCAGCATGGGCCAGAGCGCTGCAGATGGCCGAGAGCATTATAAGAGAGCAGCTCGCCGCCGGTTCCGGGGACGTAAACGAACACGCGACACAATTTATAGTTGATTGGATCTTGAGCAATAAAAGCCAGTTCGGCGACAAGGCAATCGGTACCTGCTTAGGAACCGTAAGCGAGGACGGCCGGAAGGCCTATATATTCCCTTCACTACTTAACCAGGCGCTGACAAAAGCAGGGTACAGCCCGCGAAAAACGCTTAAATATTTGGCAGACCAGGGAATCATAACAACCAAGCCAAAAGCAAACGGCGGGAAAGAATACAGCATAACAAAGTGGTTTGATAACCGTACTTGTAGATTTACTGAATTTGATATAGGACGATTTGCGAAGAAGGTAGACGCCTTAAACGAGGATGAGGCAGCGGAGGCCATAAAGGAACCACCGAAGCAGGATAACGACGGGTGGCAACAAATAGGATTTGACACGCATACACCATTTGAGGACGGCGGCGAAGATTTACCTTTCTAATTTGCGCGTTTTACCTGTCGCCTAAAAAATAGGCGTTAGGTTAGGCGTTAGGTTAGGCGTTAGGTAAAAAAGTCCGGTTTTATGCGGGTTCCAGGCACTTATATATATATCCTTACATACCTTACACGTATTTTAATACGTTTATTGTTTTCGGAATTGGCAAGAAAAATCTTACCTTTTGATTTCTGGTAAGGGTATATGTTCCGTAAAAAGGCGTTAGGCGTGAGGAAACACCGAAAAAGCCCATAAAATCAAGGTTTTTAACATAACGCCTTTAAATTTAGCGAGGCGTGAGGAAATAAAAAGGCGTTAAGGAGGCGGAGCGATTGGAGCAGGCGGAAAAGTTGGCGGCAGACCTTGAAAAACTAAGGAAGAACAAAGAGAGAATACCGCTTGATGTTCTTAAAACCAGATATAAAACAGCATACGAACAATTAACCGGAGATATTAAGACCGAGGCCGTAACCGTTCTTAAGCCCATAGCGACGCAGCCGCCGGAATGGTTAAAAGATTGCAGGATTAAGGCGGCCTACATTGAGGAGATCGCGGCAGCCTTTAACAGAATGTACGAGGCGGGCGGCTACGCCAGGAAGATCGGCGCGGCATTGTATAAGCGGTATAGCTTGCAGGAGGCGGAGCAGATCGCCAGGGAGATAAACGGGAAATACCTGCAGGAGCTTACAAGGATATTTCACAAAAAGACCTGCCTTTATACCACGGCCGAAAATTGGGATCCGGATAACCCAGTTACCCCCAGGATATACAACGATCTTGTGGATAAGTTTTGGAGCGAGGAAACCGGCGAGTGGATAACCA
>BLMD01000355.1 GCA_011959925.1 Lachnospiraceae bacterium | reverse complement strand
GGGGAAGCAAGGGCGGCGGACTGCAGACGCTTAACACATGGCGCACCGTAGCCCTTGCCACCGGCGAGGAACCTTTAAGCACCGACACCACGCAGACCGGAGTCAGTACCCGTGTACTGGAGATATACGGCGGCCCCTTCGACGACGAGAAGTCCGCAAGCCTTATGCACCAGCAGGCGCCGCAGCACTGCGGATGGGCCGGGCCGGAGTTTATACGGAGGATCCTGCAGACCGACGAGCAGAGCGTCCGGGACGAATACGCCAAGATGACCGAGGAGGTCTATAAGCTTGCAAACGGCACAAACGGCGCCCATATAGCCGGAATAAGCGCTGTAGCGCTTGCGGACGCATTGGTGGAAAGTTGGATATTTAACCCGGATCCGGAGGCCATAGACGCCCCAGGGGCGAAGCTTCCGCTTAAGATCGCACCGGAGGCATGGGAGCGGGCCATAAAGATGGCGGAAACCATTATAAGGGAACAGCAGGCGGCCGGAACCGGAGACGTCAACGAACACGCCACACAATTTATAGTTGATTGGATATTGAGTAATCGCGCCCAGTTTGGGGACAAGGCAATCGGTACCTGCCTGGGAACCTTAAGCCAGGACGGGAAGAAGGCCTATATATTTCCTTCACTACTTAACCAGGCACTGACAAAAGCAGGCTATAGTCCGCGAAAAACGCTTAAATATTTAGCGGATCAAGGCATAATAGCAAGCACCCCAAAGACCGGAGGGGGAAAAGTTTACAGCGTTACAAAATGGTTTGATAACCGTACCTGCCGTTTTACCGAGTTTGACATAGGGCGCTTTGCCAAACAGGTGGATGCCTTAGACGAGGACGAGGCGGCAGCGGCGGCAGGAGTAGCGGATGACGACGGCTTCCAGACAATACCGAAAGAATTAGAATCCGAGATCCCATTTTTTGAGCAGGGATCGCTTGACCTTCCCTATTAAAAAAAGGGGCACGCTGCAAATTTCCCCTAACACCTAAAAAATAGGTGTTAGGTTAGGTGTTAGGTTAGTTGTTAGGTAAAAAATACAGAGTTTACGCGGCTTTTGGGGCTTATATTTATATTCTTACTACTCTTACACGTATTTTAATACGTTATTGTTTTTGAGTTTTGCAAGAAATTTCTGGCGGCTTGCTTATAGTAACGGTATATCTTTTCAAAACAGGTGTTAGGTGTTAGGAGAAGGGACAAAACCACGCGGCGCAAGGAAATTTTACAAAACACCTTTATTTTTTAACAGGTGTTAGGAATTGAATAGTTGTTAGGAGGTGCGGCGATTGGATAAAGCGGAAAATATAGAGACTTTACTTGCAAGATTGAAGCTAAACAAGGAAAAAGTGCCGCTTGATATTCTAAAGACAAAATACAAGGCAGGCTACGAAAAACTGACCGCACTAATTAAGGAGCAGGCCATAGAAATTATAAGGCCGATAGCAACGGAGCCGCCGGAGTGGTTAAAAGATTGCAGGGTAAAAAAGGAGTACGGAGACGAGATCGCGGAAGCGTTCAACAGGATGTATGAGGCGGGCGGCTACGCAAAGAAGATCGGGACAGCCCTTTATAAGCATTACAGCATAGAGGAGGCCCGGAAGATTGCAGAGGAGATCAATAAGCAATACCGGGAGGAGCTTCTTAAGATTTTCCACCAGAAAACCTGCCTTTATGCCGCCGGGCCGTGTTGGGTAGAAGATAACCCGGAAACGCCGCTTATTTACAACGATCTTGTGGATAAGTTTTGGAGCGAGGAAACCGGCGAGTGGATAACCA
>BLMD01000353.1 GCA_011959925.1 Lachnospiraceae bacterium | reverse complement strand
TGCCGTGTGCGGCAGTACCTTAAACTGCTTTGCACAGCGCCCTATCTGGGCGCACGTCCACGTTCTGCGTGATGCCAGTACAGTACGCCCCGTACTTACGCACACGTTTCCAGAGGGTAAAGAGGAAATTCGCACTGTACTCATGCTGAAACAGCAGATAGATTTCGTCAATGAAAATAAAAGTGTTCCTGCCTTTCGCCCTGTTCATCGTGATGCGGTTCAAAATGCTGTCAAGCACCACAAGCATACCGATAGGCTGTAACTGTTTGCCCAAATCCAAAATATCATAGCAGATAAGGCGGCTGTGGGTATCTACGTTGGTATGCTTTGCAAAAGTATTGAGAGAGCCGTCCGTGAAAAGCTCAATCGCAAGGGCGATTTCCTGTGCTTCTGGCTCATCCTGCTTTAACAATTCCTCACGGAAGTCCTGCAAGGTCGGCGGCGTCCCCATATAGTTCCCCTGCTGATAATAGCGGTACACGCTCGCCGTACAGCGGTCAATGATGGATTTCTGCTTTGCCCCAAGGCTCGCACCGCCGATAAGCTGCTCGCAGAGGGATAAAATAAACTCTGATTTCAAAATGACAGGATTTGCACCGTCGCCGTAATCAGAGTTCATGTCCATTGCATTGATGTGGTTTTCACTTGTAGCAGAAATGTGGATAACCTCGCCCTGCATCGCCTTTACAAGAGGGGAGTACTCACGTTCGGGGTCTATTACCAAGACATCAGCGTTGGGGTCAGTCAAAATGATATTCACCATTTCCTCTTTCGCCGTGAACGATTTGCCCGCACCAGACACGCCGAGGATAAAGGAATTGCCGTTCAAAAGATGGCGGCGGTTAGCGATAATCATGTTCTTTGAGATTACATTCTGACCGTAATACACACCGTCCTTATGGTAGATTTCCTGCACACGGAATGGGATAAACACCGCAAGGCTCTCTGTCGTCAATGTCCTTAACGCATCAATCTTCCTCACGCCGAACGGCAGGGCGGTATTCAGACCGTCCATCTGCTGATACTTCAGTACGGCAAACTGGCAGAGATGCTTTCTTGCAGTAGTTAAGAGAGTTTCCGTGTCATTGTCAAGCAGCTCTTTGGTATCAGCAGTATGCACCATCGTAAGCACGGCAAACATCATCCTCTGGTCACGGGTCGTCAAATCATCGAGGAACTCCTTGCTTTCCTTTCTCTGCTGCTCCAAGTCATAGGGGATAACAGCGGAAAAGTTATTATTCTGGTTCTGTTTCCTCTGCCAGTTCGTGATATTGGTTTCCACACCTAAAAGACGGTTTTCCACTTCACGCACGGCTTCATCCGTGGGAACAGGAACGACATCCACGGAGAGCATCATATTACGGTTTAATTCGCAAAGCTCCGCCACCATGCTGTCCTTGATATATGCCGCATACTCTCTAAGGAAAATCACACGCCCATAGCGGTTGCCGATGCGGAAATAGTCTTTCTCAAACTCAAAGGAGTCGGGACAGATATAGTCCTTGAAGTCGTGACCTTTCCGCATGGTCTGTGCCATGTCAAAGGAAAACGCCGTTTCCTCGCCCGTGCGGTAAAAATCATGGAAGATACGCAGCTTATCGTTGGCATCCAGTTCCGTACACTTTGAGCCTAAACGGTTGAAATGCCCGATAAGGTCAGCACCGACACGGGCAAAATAATTCCTCGCTTCTTCGATGTTCTTCTTGCAAACGGAGATTGTCACATACTTATCCTGCACAATGGAGTTAGCCCCTGTCGCCTTATCCAGAAGCATCTTGTTGTATTCCTTACGGTATTTGTCCAGATTATCTTCCGCCATCGGGATAAGGATGGTCTGCTCAAAATCTGCCTTGTTGAGCCTGCGGTTATTGATGGTGATTTTCGTGGTCGCCCCGCTGTCGAGGGCATTTAAAAGCTCTGAGTATTCAAGGAACATCGCTTCCTTGTCCTCACGGCTCGCCACGGCATAGTTAATATCCTCAAACTTGAATGTCTTTGCATATTTGTTCCTGCCCACAAGGAAAATGCCGTCCTCCCACATGGTCTTTAACGGGATGACCGCCTGCACCGATTTCGGCACGGCAAATTTCTCCTTATCCTGCTTAAACAGATTCCTGAGCGTCTTAATCATAGTCTGCCTCCTTACGCTTTCTTGCTTTTTTATTCTTCTTTCCTGCCTTTTCCGCCTGTTTTCTCCGTTTCCTTGCTTCCTTACGCCTTTTCGCCCTGCGTTTCCGTTTCTTCCGCTTTTTCTGCACGGCGGGCGTTCCCTTTTCATGGGCTTCAATGGCGTTCTTCACTGCTTCGTAATATAAATTCTCTGGCACAAACAGGAGCTTCTTCGGCATGATGAACTCCGATTTTATCCATGCCCACACAAACTGCTCTGCGGTCATGCCGTTGTACCTTACAAACCCCATCACCGCAAAGGGCGAAGCCCCATATGCACTAACTTTAATGCAAATCCATAAAATTTCTGTTATAATCAAA
>BLMD01000352.1 GCA_011959925.1 Lachnospiraceae bacterium | reverse complement strand
CCCCCCTAATTTCGTAAATGTCACAAGATATCATGATAAAAATCTAGCAAAGATAGCAGAAATATTCCAAAGAAAAAGGTCATGGTTCCCTATGCCATGGCCTTTATCATCCTTTTAAGATTTAATGCCGTTGACGATAAGAGGCACTGCTGTTCAGCCGCCTCTAATCCTCTTCTGTATAAGAATTTCAAATTATGTCTTGACTTTTGCGCTGCAAAGCTTCCTTCGCTCCATATCTGCCGCAGAAGCAAAACCCTGGTGTGTCTTTCCGTACCATCTTTTTCATGATTCTTTTTTACAATGTCTTCAAAAATATTTACTTGGATTCTTTTATCAGAACCTTTTTCTCCTATGCACCTGCTACGGAACGGACAGTCTTTACATTCAGCCTTTGGACAGCGGTACTCTTTTGTTACTGTATTTATTGTTCTATTAAGCCGGTGCAGCGGAAGTGTTTTTCTTCCGGGACAGATGAATCTGTCATCCTTTTCATCATACTGAAAATCTTTCCTTTGAAATTCTGTAGTTCCTCTTTTTTGCTCCGTTCTTTCAGGCGTATAAAAATTTATGCCTCTTTCTGATAACTGTTGGTTGATAAGGTTTGTGTCATATCCACTGTCGGCACATGCTTCCTGTATTTTCAAACCTAGGTTTTTCTCAATATAATCAATCCTTTTGATATACGGCTGGCTGTCAGGCACATTACCGGCTGTAGCTGCCACATCGATTATAATTCCGTTTTTAGAGTCCACGGTTTCATGCGACAAGTAGTGCATCCCCTCCGCTTTCCCTTTCCTCTTGTAAAATCCAGATTCGGGGTCTGTCCTGCTTTCACGGCGGCGAATGGTTTCCGTTTTTTCCTTCCGTTTCTTGCATCTGATGGGCTTGATTTTCCCTTCTGATTCCAACTGGGCCCGTACCGTTTCTTCATACTGGTCTAGTTCTTTGAGGTATTCATTTGTAACTTCTTCTGTTTGCTTGATGTATTCTGTTTTCCGGGATGCGTTTGCCTTCACGTGTGTCGAATCCGTAAAAACCAGCTTGCCGTCTGCCAGACCCTTTTCTATGCATATGGAAACAATTTTCTGAAAGATATTCCGAAAAAGATCGCTGCCGTTGAAACGGCGGCGTCTGTTCTGGGAAACCGTAGAATGGTCTGGAACTTTATCCATGATATCAAGACCAAGAAACCAACGGTATGCCATGTTCACCTGAATCTCTTCTGATATTCTTCTTTCGGAATTGATGCCATAAAGAAAACCGATGAGAAGAAACTTGATCAAGACCACCGGATCAATGGATGGACGCCCATTGTTATGACAGTACATATTTT
>BLMD01000351.1 GCA_011959925.1 Lachnospiraceae bacterium | reverse complement strand
AAACCCCAGCACAAGCGCCGAAAGAATCCCCGGCGAACCAAGCGGAATCCCGATCCAAAAAAACATCTGCCAGTCTCCGGCTCCGTCTATTTTGGCGGCCTCATACAATTCTTTCGGAATTGCCTCAAATCCACGGTACATCAGAAACACCGGAAAGGCAGAAAATACAGCCGGAAGGATGATTGCCCAATGGGTATTCATCAGATGCATGCCTTTTAACACAAGGTAGGAAGGCAGCATCATAACGCCAAACGGCATCAGCATTAAAATCACGTAAGAAAGAAACAGCGCATGTTTTCCCCGGAACGAAAACCTCGAAAACCCAAACGCCGCCGGAACCGCGACAAACATCTGACCCAGCAGAATGCATCCCACAAGCTTCATGGAATTCCAGAATACCGTAAAAAACTCCGGCGTATAAAACAGCAGCTTTACAAAATGCATTCCCGTCGGGTAAAACGGAAACAGCCGCCAATGTACCGAACCACCCGATGTGCCGATAATCGGAGACAACGCTTCCGTAAGCTCCCTTGTGCTTTTGAATGCCCCAAGTATCACGGCAAAAATCGGCAGGCAGATGAGCAGCCCGAACACAAGCAGACATCCTCGATATAGTTTTAGCCGCATCCGGTCCATTCCTCCTTTTCCCAAAGATTTTTTAATGACAGTGAACAGAGTGCAAAAAAAACGGCGAGCAATACGGCGGCGGCAGATATCTTTTCCATTTCCAGGTTCGTAAACCAGTTATTAAACAGATGCTGCAGCAGATAGATCCTCTTCTGCGGATACGCGCCCGCCACCAGATACGCCTCCCGGAATACTTTAAATGAATTTAAAAACGAAAGCATGGTAATCGTATAACATGCCGGTTTCAGCTGCGGCAGGATGATATACCGCACACACTGCCACTGTGTTGCGCCGTCTACTTTTGCCGCTTCTGTAACGCTTTTTGGAATTGCCGCCATCCCTGCAATCCAGAGAATCACCGTATAACCAAGATTTTTCCAGATATAGCTGATCACAAGCACCCAAAAAGATGCGTTTGACGACATCCAATCGATGGCGTCTATGCCGAATACCGCCGTCAACTGATTTGCTATTCCGGCTTTATGAAAAAAAACGTTCCAGATCAGTGCCACTACCGCCGTAGGTACTGCCATGGGCAGCAAATAGACGGATTTGAAAAACCGCACCCATTTGCTTTTGTAAATCCCAAGCGCCGCCGCAAAAGACAGCAGCAGCAGCAGAGGAATGCCCACGGCCGCAAACCGGCAGGTATTTACAACCGCCAGATGAAACGCTTCATTGCACAATACCGTTCGATAAAGTTCGATTCCTCCCGAAAAGGACCGAACCAGCACGTATCCGAACGGAAGAATGGCAAATACCAAAATCCCCGCCATGCTCGGCAGTAAAAACAGCCGGCTACTCCGCCAGGTAAAGTTCCACTTTCTGTACAATTTCATCACATCCCTCGTCAATGGCCAGACTGCCCTCTAAGACTTTGACCCCGCTCTCAATGACTGCCGAAGCGATCACACGGTCAGATAAAGACGGCTGCACAAGTTTTTCGGCCTCTTCTTTCAGCGCGGAAATCTCTTCTTCCGTCGGCCATTCTATCCCAAAATCGACTCGCTCTTCCACACCGCCGTCTTCACCTGCCACGGAAGCGCTGAATCCCAGCTGGGAATTCGGGTTTGGATTTTTCGCAAACGACTCCCAGGCGTCGGCATTGACCGGAAATCCGTCGGATAAATCAGATTTCTGCACAGCCTCCCCAAACAGCTCCTGTAAAAACGAAAGCGCCAGTTCTTTTTCTTTTGATTTCTCATTTACTCCTATAATTCCGCTGGGTGAAAAGATCCCGCCGGATGCGTCTCCAAGGAAACTGTAAGTTAACGTATCTTTATTTTTCGGCAGACTCTCAACCATCTGAAAATCATCCATGCC
>BLMD01000350.1 GCA_011959925.1 Lachnospiraceae bacterium | reverse complement strand
TTCGACGGTTCCCAAAGAACAGCAGAGGATGCTGGCAGCATTTATCCGACAGGGAGATTTTTCACTTCTTCACCTTTAAATCTTGTTTTTTCAAAGATCTCGCCGTCTGGAAGAAAGTTAATTTTTGTTCCCGTTGTTTTTGTTTTTCCAAGTTTCGGCAGCAGTCCGTCTTCCAATTCGATGACAGGAATGCCCCGCTCATAGCGGTCATGGTGCACATAGCCTTCCCTGCTGATTTCCACATCCATAAAAACAGACAGCGCGTTCACGACGGACGAGCCGACGCCGTGAAGCCCTCCGCTTGTCTTATAGGAAGAATTGTCAAATTTTCCTCCGGCATGCAGCGTAGTAAAGACAAGGCGTGCCGCGGACATGCCTTTTTCATGCATCCCCACCGGAATTCCCCGTCCGTTATCCGATACGGTACACGAACCGTCCTTCTCAAGCGTAACCCGGATCGTATCGCAGTATCCCGCCAGATGCTCGTCCACCGCATTGTCTACAATTTCATATATTAAATGATTTAGGCCCTTTCCGGAAACGCTGCCGATATACATGCCGGGACGTTTCCGCACGGCTTCCAATCCTTCGAGTACCGAAATACTGCCTGCGTCATATGTATTTTTTTCTACCATATCCGATTTCCTTTCCGTTCTTGTTCTGATTTCGCTTCTGCATATGCCTGCAGATGTATCGGTCCGTCGTATCTTATCGCTTTTTGCGCCTTTATGGATACGTTTTGCCCGTAAGCAAAACATTTGTTCTTGTTTTAACAGTGATACTATACTCTTTCTTTTCCACTTTTGCAAGTCTTTTTCTCTCTGTATTCTTCTGCAAACGAAAAGCTCCCCCAAAACAGGGAGCTTACACTCTGCACAGAGTATTTTTTCTCAGGAAAGTATTTCGTACTGCATCCACTCATATTTCAGCCGGCTTCCCTCCGTAATTTCCGGCGGCAGCAGCGCCCTTGCAACCAGCTTTATATCGTCTGTCGATACATCCGTCCGCTTTAAATTCGCATAGTCGCCCTCGATCGAAACGACTTCATAATACCATGTTTCCATATCTGCCTCCTATCTCATCTAAGAATGTTCCGTAAACAAGAAATCCCTTCCCGCAATTCTTCCTCCTGCAGGGCGCCGTACCCCAAAAGCAGCGTAGGATGAAACGCTTCTGCGCGTTTTGCCCCAGGTACCGTAAATTCTTCCAGACTGTAGACGCGAACCCCGTTTCCCCGTGCTTCTTTTACGATCGACGATGTGCTCTTTTTGGTGTTCAATTCCACGAGAAGATGCATTCCGGCATAATCTCCGTAAATCTTCCGTACCCAGTGTTCTTTTTTTAACAGAGATAAAAACAAATCGTGTTTTGCTTTATAAATTCTTCGCATTTTATTCAGATATCGTTCAAAATGTCCCTGTCGGATAAATGCTGCCAGCATCCTCTGCTGTTCTTTGGGAACCGTCGAA
>BLMD01000349.1 GCA_011959925.1 Lachnospiraceae bacterium | reverse complement strand
TAGGGTATCTCGACCAGTACGCCCAAATTGAAAAAAGCGTGGCGATGAGGGAGTTTCTGCAATCCGCATTTTCTGGGCTGTATGAGATAGAAAACAGGATGAATGAGCTGTACTGCCAGTCTGCGGACGGGGATATGGCGAAGCTAAGAACGGCGGCAAGGTATCAGGAAGAATTAGAGCGCAAGGAGTTTTATTTGATTGACACAAAGCGACGTTTGCGGGAGTATATGGGAACTCATGACAAGCGTTTTCTTCCTGCAATGGACAAAGCGTTGGCAATTAGTATTGGTTTAAACGGATATTCGCAATGCCCGATGAAGCAGGGCAGGCTCTCGGCTTCTTTACCTACTCATGAATGTTGTCCGCTGCATGATGACAGCATTCAAAAAAAGGATTAGCCCCCTCGTTATATGGTACAATCATTCGCTCATATATTGAGAATGAGGGAGGTGTTGCCTGTTGAAGCATAGAGAATTTAGATATGTTGGTGAGCCTGTTCCAGAATTGAATGAGCAGGAACACGCAGCATTTCTTATGAATTTTCAAAGGTCAATCCTTTTATCATTAGAAAAACGGAATCTGTTGACCGCATCACAGCGGGAACGCTGTTTGCTTGAGCTTGAAAAACAATATCGTCTAAATTAGAAAAAAGCAACGTCAGGCATAACCGCTTGACGTTTTTACATAGTCAAGTGTGAGAAAGCAGAGGATATTCGCAATCCACTTTCGTTACTTGCTTATGAATACAGTTGTAATTTACAGAAATGTGTAATTTATGTTCTGTATTCAAATTTGCACATTCGACATACTATTTTCAATTAACTATACTGAAAATACGGCAAGGGATTGTCGGGAAAGGAGATATTCTTATGTCAATAGATAAGTACGAAACCCTAAATCAAGAAAGGAAGATACAGCACACAAAGAGAAAGGTTGCCGCATACTGCCGTGTATCTACGGACAACGAAGACCAGGCAAATTCATTTGAAAGCCAGCAGCGTTATTTCAGACAGTATATAGAGCGTAATCCCGATTGGGAGCTTTATGAAGTGTTCGCAGATGAAGGAATCTCTGGTACGAATACGAAAAAACGGAAAGAATTTAACCGCATGATTGCGTGTGCAAAGAACGGTGATTTTGATTTGATTGTAACAAAAGAAATCTCCCGTTTTGCGAGAAATACCCTTGATAGTATATTCTATACCCGTGACCTCAAAAAGCACGGCGTGGGTGTTATCTTTCTAAATGATAACATCAACACTTTAGACGGCGATGCAGAGCTTCGCCTTGCCATTATGTCCTCGATTGCACAGGAGGAAAGCCGTAAGACTTCCGAGCGTGTGAAATGGGGGCAGAAACGCCAGATGGAGCAGGGAGTTGTGTTTGGGCGGAGTATGCTTGGCTACGATGTGAAAGACGGCAAAATGTATATTAACGAGGATGGGGCGAAAGTTGTCCGTCTTATCTTCCATAAGTTTGTAAATGAGGGGAAAGGAACGCATGTGATTGCCCGTGAGCTTCGGGAGGAGGGCATTAAGCCCATGCGTGTAAAAGAATGGCAGAACACAGTCATTCTCCGTGTTATCCGCAATGAAAAATACTGCGGTGATTTGGTGCAGAAGAAAACCTATACGCCAGACTTTTTATCCCATGAAAAGAAAGTAAACCTCGGGCAAGAGGAATTTGTGATTATCAAAGACCATCATGAGCCGATTATCTCCCGTGAGCTTTTTGATAAGGCAAACCGAATTTTGGATGAAAAATCGCTTTCACAGGAGGGCAAAACGAAACACAGCAACCGTTATCCGTTTTCTGGAAAAATCAAATGCGGATGCTGCGGCAGGGGTTATGTGGCGAGATATAAAACCCGAAAAAATGGAAGCCGCTATAAGGCGTGGCGGTGTCTGGAAGCTGCAAGACATGGAAGCCCTCATGTGGACAAAGCAGGGAATCAAGTTGGATGCAGTGGACTTAGCATACGCAACGAAGATGCAACCCACATCATGTACCTTGTCACGAGTAGTTTAAAGTATAATAAGGAGAAAATCACTAACAATTTGCTTGCTATTATCAAGTCTATTATCGCAATGGATACCGCAGGTACAGATAGTGAGAAACTAAAATCACAGATAAAAGCCATTGAACAAAAACGCACAAACCTCATTGACCTTTATACATCTGGCGATATTACCAGAGATGAATTTTCAGCAGCAAGAGCAAAATGTGAGAATGAGATTGCTGAACTGCAATCCGTGATAGATAGCATAGACAAACAAAGGGAGATGATTGAAAAACAGCAAGAACTTGTTGCTGAAATTACAGATGCGATGAATGAGCTTATAAACGGCGTGGAATATGAAGATGATTTTTACAAAGAAATTTTAGATAAAATGGTTGTGAATGACAACGACCATATTGACGTGTATTTGAACCTGCTCCCCCTCAAATGGAGCTACACGGTTGCAAAAAGCGTAAACTGTCCGCAGGGTAGACCGCTAAAAAAAGCTGGGGCCCCTGAGATGGAACATTTCAGGGGCTTCTCTACCGATATCCGTTAACACGCCCATGACCTCACGGTAAGGCATGGAATATCTTTGCGATAGATAACGCAGGCTGGCGGAAATCTCTCCGTCCGGTCCACCGTATTGACTCATAATAAATTTTGCGATCTTCGGATTAGTTTCTTTGATATTGATCGGATATTCCAAGCGTTTTTCATAATTCCACATTAACAATATCCCCCTTCCCATGGCCATGGTTCCGTTGCCCAGTTCCAGTGCGTCTCTTCCTGCTGCAGCATATCCAGCGTAAGAGGCGCATAATTTTCAGAATACATCGCGACGGCTTTTTTGCGTTCTTCGTTAAAATGGTTAAAAAAAGCAAGCGCTTCTTCATCGTCCGGATGTGTATCTAAGTATAAGGTGATCTCTGTTACGGCAAAACTGACTTCGTTGATCCATTGCATCAGTTGTTTTCGGTTCATCATATTCTGTCTCAACAGGAACAGCCCCCTTTCCATCCCATAAACGGTTTATTCAATTCCGGAAAAACGGTTCCGTTTTGCAGGGCTTCGTCTAATTCATAGATGCTTTGAAACTGTTGCATGGGCACATATGCCATTGCAAGCGGAAATGTATCCATGCACAGTTCTTTTCCCGGACGCGTAGAAGGGGCTGCATACGCAGGTCTTC
Source organism: Lachnospiraceae bacterium (assembly GCA_011959925.1). GTDB lineage: Bacteria > Bacillota > Clostridia > Lachnospirales > Lachnospiraceae > Roseburia_B. The sequence continues at coordinate 5,667 of BLMD01000349.1, read as the reverse complement.
TGCATTTTGGCTGGCTGCACGTATTCATATCTGGTCTCCTTTTTTGATTTATACCAATAACGTATGCATTGATGTTCTAAAAGTGACAGATAAAAAATATAATTATATTCGCATAGGGCAGCAGACAGAACAGAAATTTAATCAAGTTGTTCAATTCCTGTGATATCCGGATGGATTGTCAGGGAATAATTGGTATAATAGACCACAAATCCGGGCGCGCTGCCGTTGGGTTTTTTAACGTGTTTCCGCTGTAAGTAATCGATTTCTACTTTTTCACTGTTTTTTCCTTTTGAATAATACCCCGCCAGTTTTCCGGCTTCTTCAAATGTAGCATCCGGCAGTTCTTTTCCGTCTGTTTTCACGATTACATGAGATCCCGGCATACCTTTTGCATGAAACCACCAGTCGCTGCCGGAAGAGAACTGAAACGTTAATTCGTCGTTTTGAAAATTGTTTTTTCCCACATACATATGAAATCCATCCGATGAAATATAGTGAAACGGTTTGCTTTTCGATTTGGCACGTTTCTCATTTCGTTTTTTGCGGATATATCCGAAATCGGTCAGTTCTTCTTTGATCTGTACAAGGTCTTCTTCCAAAACCGCAATATCCAAAGCCGTTGCAATGCTTTCCAGATGATCGATTTCAGCTTTTGTTTCCCGGACCAGTTCGGTCAGGGCCTCATAAGTTCTCTTTAACTTGCCGTAGCGGTCAAAATATTTTTTGGCGTTTTCCGAGGCAGATAAATCGCCGTTTAACGGAATTGTGATCATTTCGTTTGTATAATAATTGAGGGCTTCTAAGGATTTGGCGCCTTCTTTTAGCCCGTATCCATACGTATTTAACAGTTCGCCGTATATTTTGTAGGTTTCCCGTTTTTCGGTATCTTTTAACTGTTTCTGCTGCAGGATATATTTTTTGCGGTTCCGCTCTAAAGCCGTCGCAACAATGCGCCGCAGGTCCGAAGATTTCTGTCGGATTCTGGTATAGACGTTGCGTACGGCGTAATAAGTTTCGAGCACATTGGAAATGGAATCGAATGCTTTCGTTTCATAATTTTGATACGTATGGAGGCGCACTGCCGCAAATTCGATCGGTTCTTTTCCTTTATATATAATATTCGGAAAGAACCGCAGCTCTCGTATGTCCGTTAGAAACCATTCAAAATGGTGGAACAGATGCAGTTGTTCATCCGCATTCAAAGACGATGCGGAAAAATCTCCGTCGATGCCTGCGCGATCGCAGATTTCATTGGCAATAGATGGACTGATTCCCGTATAAGAGCTATAGATTGCCTTACATACGGATTCCGGTTTGCGGAAAACGGAAGTAAAAAACGATTCTCTTGTGGATAACAGAGGATTTTCTTTTCGTGTCGTCTCCGGAATGAAATAAGTTCTTCCCGGAAGCACTTCCCGTACAGAACTGACCTGAGCGGAAATATGCTTAATACTGTCGATTATGGTGTTGTCTTCTTGGCAGAAAATAATATTGCTGTGTTTTCCCATCAATTCGACAATCAGGATTTTATGGCAGAGATCCCCCAGGTCGTCCAAATGTTCGATTTCAAATCGAATAATACGTTCTAACCCGGGCTGCTCGATCCGGATGATTCTGCCGTTTGCAATGTGTTTGCGCAGAAGCATGCAGAAATTGGGCGCCGTCAGGGGACTTTTTTTATTTTGATCGGTCAGATAAAGAAACGGCAGCGACGCGCTCGCAGACATGGCAAGGCGCTGCTGGCCGTTTGGTCCTTTTAGGGTAAAAAGAAGTTCGTCTTTTTCCGGCTGGGCAATTTTATTGATTCTGCTGTTTAATATGTTTTGATTTAACTCACAAACAAGGTTTGCGATCACGATTCCATCTAAAGCCATCTGGCATTACCTCCCTGGATTCCTTTCTGCTGTGCGTTCTCTGCAAAAATCCTGCATTCGGCAGTTTTTCTGCGCGAGAATAAAAAAATAGTAGCATAAGGAAATCGGAATTACAACCGCATTTTCATGCAAATTTTTGTGTTTGCATTTCTTTACAATTTTATCCCGATCAAGTATAATGGGAGAAATGTTTGAAACGGAAGGATGAAAAGAGTGGAACACGAAGCAGAATCAAAAAATTTTATAGAACAGATCATTGAAAAAGATCTTTCGGAAGGACACTGTGAGACGGTCTGTACAAGGTTTCCGCCGGAACCAAACGGTTATCTGCACATCGGACATGCCAAATCCATACTGTTAAATTCAGGTTTGGCGAATGAGTACGGCGGGAAATTCAACCTGCGCTTTGACGATACAAATCCAACAAAAGAACGGGTGGAATTTGTAGAATCCATCAAAGAAGATGTCAGATGGCTGGGGGCAGACTGGGAAGACCGGCTGTTTTTCGCGTCGGATTACTTTGAAGAGATGTATGAATCTGCCGTAAAGCTGATTCGGAAAGGAAAAGCGTACGTATCCGATCTAAGCGCCGAGGAAATCCGCAGCTACAGGGGAACGCTGACAGAACCGGGCGCAAAAGATCCGTCTTCTGAGCGGACCGTGGAAGAGAATTTAACACTGTTTGAGGAGATGAAAGAGGGAAAATACGACGACGGTGAAAAAGTTCTGCGCGCAAAGATTGACATGGCTTCACCGAATATGAATATGAGAGATCCGGTGATCTACCGGGTGGCGCATATGACGCATCACAATACCAAAGACCGGTGGTGCATTTATCCGATGTATGACTTTGCCCATCCGATTGAAGACGCGATCGAAGGCGTGACGCATTCGATCTGTACGCTGGAATTTGAAGACCACAGGCCGCTGTATGACTGGGTGGTTCGTGAAGTGGGATACGACCATCCGCCAAAGCAGATTGAATTTGCGAAACTGTATCTGACAAACGTTGTAACCGGAAAACGCTATATCAAACGCCTGGTAGAAGAAGGTATCGTAGACGGGTGGGACGATCCCCGTCTGGTTTCGATTGCGGCGCTTCGAAGAAGAGGATTTACGCCCGAATCCATTCAGAAATTTGTCGAACTGTGCGGCGTTTCCAAAAGCAACAGTTCCGTAGATTACGCTATGCTCGAATACTGCATCCGCGAGGATTTAAAACTGAAGAAATCTCGTGTGATGGCGGTGTTAGACCCGATCAAAGTGATTATTGACAATTATCCCGAGGGACAGACGGAGGAGCTGACGGTAGTCAACAATATGGAAAATGATTCGCTGGGTACCCATACCGTGACATTTTGCCGCGAGCTTTATATAGACCGGGAAGATTTTATGGAAGTTCCGCCCCGGAAATATTTCCGCATGTTTCCCGGAAATGAAGTCCGTCTGATGCAGGCATATTTTGTGACATGCAACAGTTTTAGTAAAGATGAAAGCGGCAAAGTGACAGAAATCCACTGTACGTACGATCCGGCAAGCAAAGGCGGCAACAGCCCGGACGGCAGGAAAGTCAAAGGGACGATTCACTGGGTTCCTGCGCCGTATGCAAAACAGGTACAGGTTCGTTTGTATGAAAACATTATCGATGAAGAGGCCGGCGTATACAACGAAGACGGCAGTTTGAATTTGAATCCGAATTCCCTGACCGTTTTGAATGACTGTTATATTGAGCCATACGCGGCGGATGCTCAAAAATACGACAGTTTTCAGTTTGTAAGACAGGGATATTTTTGTGTCGACGCCAAAGATTCTACCAAAGAAAAACCGGTATTTAACCGCATTGTTTCACTGAAAAGCTCTTACCGGCTGCCGGATACAAAATAAAAAGGGGGATATATGGAAAAAGAAGTAAAAGAAACCAATCAGCAGGAGACCGATTTTTTATTTACTAAAAATGTCTGCTGCAGTGTCTGCGGCCAGACGTTTCAGACGAGGGTCGTAAAAAGCGGAAGCTTGCGCCGCTTAGAACCGGACTTTGATCTGCGGCCTAAATTTCGTAATATCGACGCTTTAAAATATGAAGTATATTCCTGTCCGCATTGCGGATATTCTGCGATCGGACGTTATTTTGAAAATCTGACCAAAGGACAGATTCAGCTGATCCGTGAGCAGGTCTGTGAAAAATTCCGTCCGACGGAACAGGGACCGCAGGATACGTATACTTATGAAACGGCAATCGCACGTTTCAAACTGGCGCTGTATAACTCAGAAGTAAAACGTGCGAAATTAAGTGAAAAAGCGTATACCTGTTTGAAAATTTCCTGGTTATACCGTTCTCTGGCAGATCAGATGCCGCAGGATTCCGCAGAACAAAAGGAGAAGAAAGCAGAAATTCGGAAACAGGAAGAAGCATTTTATAAAAAAGCGTTTGAGTCTTTTCAGACCGTGATTGCAACAGAAGATTTTCCGATCTGCGGTATGGATTCCTTTACTATGGATTACCTTCTGGCAGCGTTAGCCTGCCATTTTAAGGAATATTCCTATGCATCAAAAGCGATCGGCAATATTTTATCTTCGCAGACTGCAGACCGCAGGATCAAAGATAAAGCATTGGATGTGAAAACTATGATCGTAGAAGGGATGAAGAAGGAGTCCGATTCCTGAACAAACGTATCTTCAGAAGCAGGAGTTTGAGATGCTTGAATTAATGATACATTTAGACGGTGATTCCAAAAAACCACTGTACGAACAGATTTATGACCATATCCGGCTTCAGATTGCGGACGGTAAGATTTCCTGTGGGGAAAAATTACCGTCTACTCGTTTTTTGGCGGGCTATCTGCAGATATCAAGGAGTACGGCAGAGGCTGCCTATGCACAGCTTATCTCGGAAGGTTATATGGAATCCAGACCGAACCGGGGATATTATGCCGGAGACATTTCGGATTTATATCTGGAAAGGCGGCATTCGGCGAGATCCTTAAAAGCAGACGGTGAGACTGATCCAAAGGAAAAATCTTCCGTGAAAAAAGAAAACTGCCGTATCGATTTTTCGCCGGATGAAAATGACCTGTCTTATTTTCCCTACCGGGCATGGCGGAAGATTTCAAAAGACGTATTGGCCTGTGACGACCGCTCTTTGTTTTGTGCGGGAGAGGCGGCGGGAGAATGGGAATTGCGGGAGGCGATCTGCCGTTATCTCTACCATGCGAGAGGCGTAAACTGCAGTCCTGGCCAAATGGTGATCGGCGCCGGAAACGAGTATCTTTTGATACTGCTGGCGCAGGTTTTCGGAAAAAAGCAAAAAGTTGCGATGGAAAATCCGACGTATCAAAAAGCCTGCCGGACACTTGCAAATATGGGATGTGAAATACTTTTTGCGGACAGAGACGAAAGCGGTGTTCGGGTGGATGAACTGTGCATGCTCAAACCGGATCTCGTCTATACCATGCCGTCGCATCAGTTTCCGATGGGAACGGTAATGCCTATGAAGCGAAGGCTTGAGCTTTTGCAGTGGGCGGCGGAACAGCCGGGCAGATTTATCATTGAAGATGATCACGACAGTGAATTTCGTTATAAAGGAAAACCGATTCCTTCCCTGCAGGGCAATGACGGCGGCGGAACGGTCATATACATAGGGACATTTTCCAAAAGCATCAGCCCGTCGATCCGCGTCAGCTATATGGTTCTGCCGGAAGTTTTGCTGGAAGCGTATCATACAAACTGCGGGTTTTATGCTTCGACGGTTCCCAAAGAACAGCAGAGGATGCTGGCAGCATTTATCCGACAGGGA
>BLMD01000348.1 GCA_011959925.1 Lachnospiraceae bacterium | reverse complement strand
AGCCAAACATCTCCGCTGTCTGGATGGATGAATTCAGCGGAGTATATGGTATCGTCTTTCCGCCAAACAACAGCATATACAGCATCTCACTTAGTTCCGGATAATCTGACAGCTTATTGATCATCGACTCAAACAAGGTATTCTTCTCTTTCAGCAGTATATGTACGGCCTCCTGGAACCCATCTCTTGTCCATGCACGGCTTCGATCCGGATACGCCTCGCCTGCCGCAACACATTCATCCAACAGCTTACACAGCCTCGAAACCAGAAACGGATATCCGGCAGTATACTCATAGATCAACTCCGCCATCTGTTCAATGTCCATTCCCGTATGATAATCCTGCTCATACTCGGACAACATCCCCGCAACAGCTGACAATGAGAAACTCATGTCCACAGTAAAATCTGCCGCAATATTCCACGGGCTGTTTTCCTTATGCTCACCGTCTGCCGATTGGTTCTCAATATTGTTTAAAAACATCGGCTATGCCATAATTTCTCACCTGTTAAAAGTAACATCAAATTCACAATTTAGCAATAAAATTCTGAAAATATACTTGAATTATCACAAAATATATGATAATATAATGCAAACGATTGTTTAGCCAAATATTTTAATCAGTATCTAAACAATTAAGTAATATCAAGAGTTATTTGCGCTAGTAAAACAAGTGATTTTGAGCAAGGCTTCTTCTTTTTTTAATTCATATTCTCTGCATTACTGTTCTTTGAAAATGCTTGTGAATTTATACTCTGCTAATTAAGGAGCAAATTATATGAAAAACAAAATAATGTTATTAATAATATTGGTTTGCACTATATTGTCAGGATGTTCAAAAGTCGATAAAAAGCAGGAAATATCAAGAGAGGCCGCCGCCCGAAAAGTGATAAATGCTATGTCGACAGGCCCTAATGAAGATCTGTGTAACGAATCAGCGTTTTCAATGATCGGAGAAGGAGTGGATCTGCCATTAGAAAAAGGGGAAGACTGGAAAGAATTAAAACAAAATTGGCAGACGCTTGTTGGTGAATATTTTGCAATTGATGCATTAGATACTTTTTTAGAATATGGACCGGCAATTCAATTTTTGAGTGAAGCTTATTTCAAAGGAACAATAATGTCTGTAGAAAAAATCGAAATAGTTCAAAAAGAGGCGCAAACAGAAGTATATCTAATACATTGGATTATAGGAGAAGAAAAACGTCAAGATAAAATTTTTTTTCGCTATAACTCTGAAGACTTAATTGAAGAAGTAAAGATTCTTTAAGTGAGGCTGTAAAACTCCCGCTAAAAAGCGGGAGTTTTGCTGTCCCCCCCCCCCAGGCCGTCTGAAAACTCGACTTTCAGACATAAAATTAGCCCCTTTCTTCATTTTTATGTCATTGGAAACTGAATAAAGCGGCGTTATCAGAATCTGAGGTCTATACGACCGCTTCTATCAGAAGCTTATCCCCTATTGTAACCTCTTTGATACCAGCCTTTTTATTCTTATTGAAATTGAAGCTCAGCATATATCCCGCATCCAGATGATAATACTCCAGATAATCCAATAACTGCTTCTCTCCTCTTGTGTGATATGCATTTCCATGCCAGACCTTTAATTCTACAATAATCTGCTCACCGCCATAATCTATGATCACATCCGTCCGTTCCCGGTTCCGTGTCTCGGCTTCGATATAATAATTTCCCTTCCCGTTAATGATCGGCCGCAGATACAAAAGAAAATACCTTCGTCCGTCATCCTCATAGAAAGTTCCATCCCGGTCTCCATACAGATCGTTAAAATGTATGATGAATTTTTCCAAAATATATCTCATATCCAGATGTCCATTCCGGATAAAACTGCCCTTATCCTTCAATCCGGCGTCATACATCTTATTGTTCAGCAACTCCTTTGAAAGGAAATGATCGTACAGAATCGTCTCAAATATCCTGTTTGTAACTGCCACATTGTCTCCTGCCTGCTTAATGAAGCCAAACATCTCCGCTGAATTCATCCATCCAGACAGCGGAGAT
>BLMD01000347.1 GCA_011959925.1 Lachnospiraceae bacterium | reverse complement strand
ACACTTTAAACCCCAACTGCCGAAGCTGCCTGTGCCGTGCCAACTGCAGGGGGCGGGGCTTTTTCCCAGGAGCCTTGACCTCCACAAATGCCATCCTCCCGCCGGGGAGAAGTGCCAGTCTGTCAGGCACCCCATCAAAACCGGGCGATGTGAACTTTACTGCCAAGCCCCCGGCGGCCTTGACTGCCGCCCTGAATTTCTGCTCTATGGTTTTCTCTCTCATGCAAATGCCTCCAATCCCTTATTTTTCAAGCATTCCAGCCTTTAGGGTGCAGGTCGGTGCAAGTCGTACCTAAAACTCCTCTATAAGTGATTTTTTGCTGAAAAAACTGCCCTAAAGGGGGTTTATACCAAGACCTGCACCGACCTGCACCTTTCCCCAAAACACGGGCTTTCTCAGTCCTCAAAATCTTCCTCCTTTATCCGCAGCCCATACACGATAATGCCGGCCTTCGCCTTCCTCCGGGAAAAGCCGGCGGACTCCAGCGCATTATAAAAATCAGCCGTGCTTCTGGTGTACTCGCCCGTCCGCATACAGTAGCTGCGGTATTCCTGGTACAGAACGCCGGACTTCTCCCGGTACGTCTTGTCGGCCTCGCAGCATTCACTCAGGAAATGCCCAAGCCAGTCATTGTCCTCCCGGTACGCTTTAATGGCATCCTCCACGCAGGCAGGGCAGGGGATGTGGAAGTTCCGGCTGATCGCCTTTTGCGCACCCTCAATGATCCACGCCATGACCGCCGGCGCTGCCTCCGACACGAGGAAATCGGCATAGTTCTTCACATCCCCTGCGCCCTCTATCCTGGCATGGAACGGGATCACGATTAAGCGCCGCCACGTCCCGGGGTCATTCGCTCCCACCCTTGGCAGGTGGTTGGTATAAAGCACGAGGGTGTGGCTCGGCGTAAAGGAAAACGGGTCCTTATACTTTTTCTCCGCAAAAATCTCATCCGTGGAACACATCTGCTTCACTACGGAGGTGTTCAGGCGCATCCCTTCCTCCAGCTCCGCAGCAATAATAAGCCGCTTGCCTTTCGCCTCGGCAAGTTCCGGCTTCACGTTCCGCTTGCACCCCACCGTGAGGGTGTCGGCGGACATATTCCCGCTGTAGGTGCCAAGCACACGGGCTATGGTGTTCCAGAAGGTGGATTTGCCGTTCCTCCCCTCCCCGTAGGCAATGACCAGCGATTCCATGTAGACACGCCCCACCGCCGCCATGCCCACGATCTGCTGCACATAATCAATCAGCTCCGAATCACCGCAGAAAATAGTGTCCAAAGAATCCAGCCACAGTTTCTCCCCCTTGCCGCCGGGAGCCGCCGCCGTTATCTTTGTGATATAGTCCTCCGGGCTGTGGTCGCGCTTCCCCTCCAGCCCGTCCGGGAGGTAATAGGTGCCGTCCGGCGTGTTCAGCAGGAAGCCGTCTTTATCCAGGTCGGACACGCTGATCTCCAGCATCGGCTTCGCCGCCTGCAGAGCCGACACCACATACTTCATGTCCCTGCGTTTCATCACGAACGCCTTATAGCTTAAAGCGGACATATACGCATGGTAGGCGTCCATCTGCCCGCCGCTGATCTTCTTTTCCAGCGACTTGCCGCCGGAGGTGATGGCATCTTCTGAAATACCCGTGTCCATGAGCGCCTGTTTCGTCCGGGCGATCTCATCCTTCGCGTCCGCAAGCTGGAGGTCGAGGAACTCCTCCGCCGCGCCCACTGCCTGCTGCTTCGACTCCATCCAATAATGCCCGCAGAAACGCAGGTAGTCCGTAGCCGCCGTATAGCGCAGCTCCACCCCGTACTCCCTGGTCAGCACCTTTGCCTGCCCGATGTCCGAGTAATCACCAGGCTTCAGCGATTCCCGCCCGAACTCGTCATTGTACGCATCCGGGGCGACATACCCCTCCTGCCCCTGCACCTTCTCCGCAAACCGGCAGGCGCTCTGCCAGATCATGGCTAATTCCGCATCTTCAAGAGGCGGATTGCACTTATTTGCCTCCTCCATGAAAATCTCATGCGCCTTTTCCGTTGCGCCATACCGTTTCACTA
>BLMD01000346.1 GCA_011959925.1 Lachnospiraceae bacterium | reverse complement strand
TCTGTTTGATTATAACAGAAATTTTATGGATTTGCATTAAAGTTAGTGCATATGGACTTCTTCCCCCAGGTTTTTCCAGTCAAACCCAACGCCGCCTCCATACCCGGCTCCGTCCGCCACATACCCGGCAATACATCCTCCTGCCGCAATCTCTTCTTTCGTAAAAGCTTTCCACATCGTTGGATCCGAAATATTGACTGCCCGAAAGACCGGCAGTTTTGCTCCTTCTCTTACCTCCCTGCACAGTGTTCCGTGTACCTGAATGATATCAAATTTTTGCTGTTCAATTTCCCGGACCAATGCAAGAGAAGGATCTACGACCACCGCCACTTTTAAGATTCCCTCTTTCAGCGCTTCCATCGCCTCCGCCGCCAAAGAGAAGTTGACCTTGCGTCTGCTTTTTTCATAAAGAACAAATCCCGCATACTCTGCGTTTGCTTCGTTCAGATACTCTGCTTCTTCTCGGCTCGTAATACCACAGATTTTTATCTTTGGTTTCTTTCGTAATGTTTCCATCGTTTTACCAGCTCCTTGGGATCTTCTGCTTCCATCAATGCCCTTCCGACCAAACACGCGTCTACGCCGCACTCTTTTAGATACTGTATATGCGCATCCTCTCTAACGCCGCTTTCCGAAACAATCCGTTTTCCTTGGGGAACCATGGATGAGAGACGTTTTGTCGTTTCTAAACGAATCGTAAAATCGTTCAGATCCCTGTTATTGATGCCGATAACGGAAACATCCGCCAAAAGCGCCCGCTCCAGCTCCCATTCGTCATGTACTTCCACCAGCGCATCCATGTGAAGCGCTTTCGTAAGACCATAAAAATCTCTCATCTGCACATCGTCTAAAATCGCAGCGATCAAAAGAACGGCGTCTGCCCCGGCCGCTTTCGCTTCATAAAACTGATATTCGTCTATCATAAAATCTTTCCGCAGAATGGGAAGCTCCGTCATCGTTCGGATTTTTTTCAGATCGTCGATACTCCCCAGAAAATGATCTTCTTCCGTCAGACAGGAAATCGCGTCTACCGACGCCTGATACGCCTCCATTCGTTCTTTCATAGTGATTTTGCTTTTTATTTTTCCCAGGCTCGGAGAAGCGTTTTTAAATTCCCCGATTATCGAAATTCCTTTTTTCTGCAACGCCTGATCAAAAAGACCCTCTTTCCTGTTCGCCAGCTCTGCTTCCCGTCTGATTGCACAAAAGGGAACCAACGCTTTCTGTTTTTCTAACCGGATCCGTTTATCCGCTGTAATTTTCTTTAACATCATGCATTCCTCCATATCTCCATCCGCATCCAGGTGTTACGTCTGCGTCCGTCAGAGCTTATCGTTTCCAGCCGCTTCTGCAGTTTAAAAAATGTTCCATCATACGCCTGCCGTACTTTGTCACAACAGATTCCGGATGAAACTGCAGCCCGTACACCGGAAATTTTTTATGCTCCATTGCCATAATCTCCCCGTCTTTCGTCTCTGCCGTAACCTTGAAACAAACCGGCAGGCCTTGTTTCAAAACAGCAAGGGAGTGATATCGTGCCGCCGTAACCGGAGAAGGAAGCCCCTGAAACAAGCCTTCTTGATTATGGTAAATTTCAGACTGTTTTCCGTGGTATAGTTCCTTTGCGTACGATACCGTTCCTCCAAACGCCTCTCCGATACACTGATGTCCCAGGCAGATACCAAGAATCGGAATTTGGCGCCAAAATGCCTGTATGGCTTTCACACAGATACCGGCCTCTCGGGGCGATTTTGGTCCGGGCGACAGCACGATATGATCCGGTTTTAATTGTCCGATCTCTTCTATTGTAATCTGATCGTTCCGAACCACCTGAATCTCTTCACAAAAAACGCCCAAATACTGATAGAGGTTATACGTAAAGGAGTCATAATTGTCAATCAGCAAAATCATTTGCACACCTCCTGATTTCTTATTCTTACGCCATCCGGAATCAATGTACTTGCAAGCGCCATAACTTTATGGCAGCACTCTTCATATTCCCTCTCCGGCACAGAATCCGCCACAATACCGGCTCCTGCCTGCAGATAAACGGTTCCGTTTCGTTTGACCATTGTACGGATGGTGATGCAAAAATCCATATCGCCGGAAAAATCAATATATCCGGTCGCACCTCCGTACAGCCCCCGCTTTACCTTCTCTAATTCGTCGATAATTTCCATTGCCCGTATTTTCGGCGCGCCGCTTAATGTTCCTGCCGGAAGAAAAGAAGCCGCCAGATCAAGCGGATGCAGCTCTTTTTGTCTCCTGCCTTCTACTTTCGACACCAGATGCATGACATGGGAAAATTTTTTTACATCCATAAATTCCGTCACTTTTACGCTTCCAAACGCTGAAACCTTTCCCATATCATTTCTTGCAAGGTCCACCAGCATCACATGCTCCGCGCGCTCTTTCTCATCCGCGAGAAGCTCTCTTTTCAGTCGGTCATCCTGTGCGTCATCCTGTCCCCGTTTTCTTGTACCTGCAATGGGGCAGGTATACATGCGGTCCCCCTGTTTTTTTACGATCATTTCCGGGGAACTGCCGATGACTTCAAACGAACCGTAATTGAAGTAATACAAGTACGGAGACGGGTTTAACCGGCGCAGCTTTCGATAGATTTCAAATCCGCTTAATCCGGTCTCTACCGTCCATCTCTGTGACAGCACGGTCTGAAATACGTGCCCCTCTTTGATATATTGTTTGATCTTTCGCACTTTTTGGATATATTCTTCCGGCGTATCCGACGTGTTTACAATTCTGCCGTCCGGTTCAAACAGTTTCTCTTCTTCCGGCTTTGCCCGAACTGCATGCAGTAATTTCTCTGCCTTTTCCAAAGCGCGCGCTTTGCCCTCGCCGCTGTCTTCTTCCAATACAACGGCCGTTATCGTTTCCGCCAGAAGATCCGCCACAATACATTCTTTCACCCACATCATCTGTATCGAATCTATTCCTATTTCATCCGGATTTTTATCCGGGACCTGTTCCGTATATCGTATAAAATCGTAGCCCAGATTTCCCACCAGCCCTCCCGAAAATCCGGCGTCTCCTGCTTCTTTTCTGATTTCAAACTCACTGTAATATTCTTTCAGCAATTCCAGAGGGTTTCCCTCTTTTCTCCGTATTCTGCCGTCTGCATACAAAATTTCTAAAGACTGTCCGTTCGACCGGACGATTTCTTCCGGATTTACGCCAAAGACCGTAAACCTGTCATAGCTTTTATCATAACTTTCCAGCAAAAAACCGGTTTTATTTCCTGCCAGATTTTGATACATGCCGGCTGCGGTCTCATCTACAAGGCTGACCGTCTTTTTATACACTCGATACACTCTTTTCATATCATAACCTCCTGTGATCTGCACAAGACAAAGCCGTTCGATCCCGCAGCTCCCGGTTTCTGCGGGTCAATGGATTTCGATACGCGGCAATAAAAATATCCCGGACATTCTGGAACTAAGCCAGAACGTCCGGGACGATCTTCTCGTGGTGCCACCCGGTATTTACTATGCCGTGTTTACAAAAGACGGCAATGCCGGTCTTTGTATACAAAAAGCGAGTATTCCCCGATTCGGAAAATACTCGCCACCTATCGCATAGTCTCATTTTGATACGGAATTTCTTCGATATCTCACCCCTGTAACGTGAGGAACACGGCATCCGCTACTCTGATTCGCTTTGCGTCTCACAAACCCATTCCCATAAAACTTTCCTGTCATCTTCCACCGCCGATGACTCTCTGTGAGGAACCTTTCTATGGTACTCTCTTTGCTCACTGACTTTATCTGTTCTTTTTAACTGAAGACAGTTTACCATATCAGGCATCTGCTGTCAACCATAAATCTTGAAATCGTTTGCTGCGATCATTGTTCTGCCGTACACTTAACGAAAACTTTTGATCCATGTGATCAGGGAATCGTGATAGACATTATTCCTGACATCCCGTTTCATCTGTTCCGTGACCGGACCGTTTTTTTCCATAATCGCAAGGATCGCTTCCTGAAGCCCGGCAATTCTTCCCTTCTCAAACGATTCGTCCGGCGCTTCTTTGGCGTTCTCTTTTTTCTCTGCAGCAGGTTCTTCTTTTGCAGCCGCATCTTCCTTTGGCTCCGGTTCTGCGCATGCTTTCGGTTCTGCCAAAGACTGCGGCATCGCTTCTGCTTTGATCAGGTCAGATGTATCCGGAATCACGGAACCTGACGGCGTTTGGTCTGCCCTATGTTCCCCGGATACCGGAAGCCAGATTTCTCCTGCGTTTGCCTTGATGTTGACTGCGATATTTCCGCCGGTTACGCTGACTCTCTCGCCGGACAAAGCGCCGATATATTCTGCGGCATTCCCCGCCGGCAGTGTCATTACGTAATCGCTGTCGTCGTTGTTTACGGCAACGACCACCGATTCTCCCTCATAATTTCTGGAAAATGCATACTGCCGGTTTGTCAGGAGCAGCTCGTTATAATCCCCGTAAGAAAGCGGAGCCGCACTCTTGCGTACTTTCCCCAGCGCCGCGATCAGACGCGTAAACGGATTTTGTTCCGCGGCATTCTGGCATTCGGAATAAGACAGCGCCGGACGAAGAGAATCATCGGAAAACCGGTCTTTTTTCCCTTCAATTCCAAATTCCGAACCGTAATAAACAGACGGAACGCCCGGAAGCGTGTACAACAGAATATGAACCGGCGTAAAATGTGCTTTGACGTTTAACTTGGTGTAAATCCGTTCCACGTCATGATTGTCTACAAAATTATAAAGCTTCAAGCCGTCGGGGCGGTTTCCCCCCTTGGCATACAGATTTTTTACCGTATGGGCAATTTCAAAATAATTATGGTCGTTGTGCCCGGAATACAGCGCCTTGTGCAGCTGATAATTCGTCACGGAATGCAGCGTCCCCTCATTGACCCAGCGCGTATAATCGCCGTGAATTACTTCGCCCATCAGCCAGAACTCCGGCTTCACTTCCTCCGCCACCGAACGAAGCGCATGCATATAGTCAAAATCCAGCACATCCGCCGCATCTAGGCGGATTCCGTCGATATCAAATTCACGAACCCAGAACCGTACCACATCACAGATATAGTCCCGGACCGCCGGATTATGCTGATTTAACTTTACGAGCAGATTATATCCTCCCCAGTTTTCATAGGAAAAACCGTCGTTATATTCGTTATTTCCATAAAAGTTCACATTACAGTACCAGTCTTTATAAGGAGAATTTTCCCTGTTTTTCTTAATGTCGGCAAATGCGAAAAAATCGCGGCCGGTGTGATTGAACACACCGTCTAAAATAACACGAATTCCCTGTTTGTGACATTCCTTTACATAATTCGCCAGATCCTCATTCGTTCCGAGGCGGCTGTCCAGTTTTTTATAATCCGTCGTCTCGTATCCGTGCCCGACCGATTCAAACAGCGGTCCGATATAGATTGCGTCGCACCCGATCTTTTTTATATGAGAAATCCAGGGAATCAACGTATTGAGACGATGTTCCGGCTTTCCATAAGAATTTTCCTTCGGGGCTCCTGTAAGCCCCAACGGATAAATGTGATAAAATACTGCTTCATCATACCATGCCATGATGTGATACCTCCTAAACCTCTTCTTTTCTCCTCATTATTTGATTTTGACTGCTTTCTTCGCCGGTTTCATCGGACTGTACAGCTTTTTGGATACGGCTACGATTTTATAAGAATAGCTCTTTCCTTTTTTCAGCTTCTTTGCATCGCGGTACGTTATTTTTTTCTTAACCGCCGCAATCTTTTTGAACGCCTTTTTGCCCTCTGCCCGGAAGATCAGGTAAGAAGATGCGCCTTTGACCTTCTTCCACTTCAAAGTTACTGCCTTCTTGCCCTTCACCTGGGAAGCCGTCAATTTATTCGTCGCCTTCGGCAGCTGGATATTCATTGCTTTTCCAGCCGCGCTGTCCGTATAAATGCTGCCTGCTTTTCCAATTGCAACGACATAATAGGACATCGATTTGCCGCCCGCCGGATTTTCATCCAACGCCTGTGTGCCGGTTACGGCGTTTCCTACTTTTGTCACGCTGCTCCCTACCTTACGATACAGCTGATAGGCGCCTGCATTGGCAACGGCGTTCCAGGTTATTTTTACATTCGTCGGCTGGCTCTTGACAGAAGTTACGGACGGAGCCGCAAGACGTACGGATTTTTTTGTAAGGGAACGTATGGCTTCCCTCAGCGCTTTTAACAATTCTTCGTATCTTTCGGCAGATATATCGTCTCCCGCATTCACGATTGCAGCATAAGCCGCCTCAAATTTCTGAAAACTTACCGCGTCATACTCTGCTTTCTTGGAACGAATCTCTTCTGCGTCTGTAACCAGCTGCTTCTTCTCCTTCCAGTTTGCCGCCGCTTTCTCTAATTCATTCTTTGCCGCATCTGTCTCTTCCTGTCCCGCCATAACGTCTCCGCAAACGGCTTTTGCAAAAACCAGGCTTTCATAGAACCGGCTGTCTGCCCCGTCTGTTTCCCATCCGATATTTTGAAATGAAGACTCTGCTTCCCGGCATTTTTCAAAAAGAGCCGTCTTATCCACCGTCTCGCATACTTTTATTTCAAAAACGGCATATTCGTTTGAACCGGATTTGCGCTGCACGCCCTGCATTTTCACATAGCGCGCCGTCGTCTCCGGAAACCTATCTGTCGTCAGGGCGCTTGTGTTTCCGGTTACGGATGCTGCCTCCGTCCAATTCGTTCCGTCTTCCGACACCAGAATCTTATAAGCAGCCGCATAGCGGTTTGCTTCCCAGTCGATCGTTACTTTTGAAATCTTTCTCAAAGATCCCAGGTCCACCATCAGAAAATCCTGATCGTAATCCGAAGAATTCCATCTGGATTCATATGATGCGGAAGCTCCCTGTACGCCCGGCACATGACCGTCGCCGTCGGTTGCTTTCCATGCCGGAAACAGCCGGATCCCGTCCGTATAAAAAGCTGAATTTTTGTTATCCGCATACGCAAA
The DNA here is from genome assembly GCA_011959925.1 of Lachnospiraceae bacterium. Classification (GTDB taxonomy): domain Bacteria; phylum Bacillota; class Clostridia; order Lachnospirales; family Lachnospiraceae; genus Roseburia_B. The sequence goes on along the minus strand of BLMD01000346.1, from coordinate 51,202 downwards.
ACGATTTCTTGCCACGTCCACGTCACGGCTTCCGTGTTCCTGTTCCGCCGCCAGCTCATCCACGGACAGAGCCTTATTGTACGCTTTTATATTTCCCATATAACCCGAGAAATGTTCTCCGATTGTATTTAACGGGAATACAAATGTGGTCCGGAAATTATTGTCCGCATCGGTCCATGTCGATGCGCCGAGTCCCCCGCCATGATCCGCGTCGCTTGCCGCCGCATATAGAATCTTTTTAAATTCTCCGTCCACATAGAGTTTTGTCGCCTGATAGGTTCCTACAATCGTAATCCTCTGCATTTTGGCGGACGCAATCGGATAATCGAACGACTGCGTAAAATAATCCCGGTTCAGTCCCAGATTTCCGTTTAATCCCGCCGCCTGCAGCCTGCCGTCATAACCGCTGAACAGGGCGGAATCTTTATCGTTGTTCTCATTGCCGTCCAGATATACGTCAAAGCTCATCGTATACGGATACCCCAGGGTCGTAAGCGGCGTTTTGATTGTTGTACTGCCGTCAAACTTCAACATCTTTGTGCCTGCTTTCGTCACAACTTCTCCGCCTGTAACCGTTCCGTGGTATCCGTTGCCGCTGGCGTCAAAAATCGTCTTCTGATCCTGGGACATATTTGCAAAATCATAGTCCAGCACAACGTTCGTCTTGCTGTCGATCTTATTTGCAATCTTTGTACCGGGGCCTTCTTTTAAACGGTCAAATTTCTGTTCGTAAGAGAGAAACGTATCATTTTCTTTCGTACCGCCCCAGTTTTTTTCACCTACCATAGCGGCAAGCCGCAAATAACGTTCGTGCAAATCGGCTTCCGTAATTCCTTCCCGGTTCTCATCGCCCCAGAGCGCGCCCATCGCCCCTTTCAACAACGGCTCGCCCTTGTCCGCGCTGATGGAATCCGTAAATTTCGTCGGATCCCAGTTATAATAAACGTAAGCTTCATTCAGCATATCTTTATGATTTCTTCCCGGCGTCGTGTATAAAAATGGCTGCGGAATATTAATCAGGGAAAATCCTTCCCGAAGCCTTGCCATCGGATCGTCTTCATAGCCGGAATTCCACAGGGCAATCGTAAGGTCTTTGCTTACTGTGCTGCTGACCGGAAACTGGCTGAACGCGCCCCAGATGATCACATCCTTGCCGTATCCTTTGTCATTTTTGCTGTGCTCCGCCTTCTTTCCGGAATCTCCCAGCAAATCGTGCATATAATTGATATATTTTCCGAACGCGGCTTTGGTAGCGGGTGTTTTCGACCAGTACTCGTCTACTCCCGCGCTGACGGTATCCGTCGTAAATATCGGTTCGATTCCGTCGATGCCTCCAAGATATTCGTCAAACAAAGCCGTCATGAAGATCTTTGCGTTCCTTGCGTTTTCCGCTTCTTCTGCATTGCTGCTCTCCTCATCGATCGAGAGCAGTTCAAAGTTGCCGGTACCGGACGGACCAGGCTTATGCGTATAAAAATTCTTTTTCACACTGCCGTCCGCATTCAGATAAGTATCCCGATCCAAATATCCATGTTCCACCAGCGCATGGATCACTTCTTCCTGATGATAGTAGACATATTTGTTGTACGCGGCAGAATGTCCCGGCGTATCGAGTTCCGCAATCATCTTTACGCCCCGTCTGCCCATAGCGTCTTCTAACGCCCGGTATTCTTCTTTAGAATAATACAGCTCTCCGCCGTTTTCCATTCCGGTATGCGTGCTGTAATAATAGTCATACCGTCCCTCATTGTCTCCGGTTTTTAAAAACTTGGAATTTTGTTTTGCCAGGGACGGAAACAGCTCGGATTCCAGGCGATGGGAAGCCTCCACTTCTTTCCAGAGCTCCGGATCCGGAGAATACGCCGGGTCGGACCACTGGTTATCGTTCAGATGGATCTGCATCGTATTTAATTTATACCATTTTAAAATTTTAGAATAATCCTGCAAAAACTGGATTCTCGTCGGAATACGCGCAACATCAAACATAATGCCGCGTGTACCGTACAGCGGATAATCCCGGATCACGCCTTTGGGAACGGACGTATGCGAAGCATCCTGGTATAAGATCTGCTCTACCGTAACGGTTCCGTATAAAACGCCCGTCTTTGTCGTGGAATAAATCTCGATTCCGTTTTCCCCATTGACCAGAAAATATCCTTCTTCTCCCGTTCCGTAGGTATCTTTGGCCAAAGATTCCAGATAGATATTCCCTGCGCTCCCGGACGTACCCGTTTCAATGGCAAGCGTCCTGCCGCAGATTTCCTCTATATCTGCCTGCATTTCTCTGGCAGCTTCGAAAAGTCCCTCGTCGGCACGGTCATTTACGATAATCTTCGAATCGTTCGTCAACGTAAAACTTCCCTCGTAACCGTACCACTCCTGAATCGTTGGCAGCACATCCGGCACAGGATTCGGCTGTTTTACATCGGGAAACAATGCCGGATACCGGTTTGTATTTCCTTCCACCGTAACCGTAACATTCTTCTTTGCCGTATCGGACGGATTCGATTTATTTTCCGCCTCTAAAATCAGCTGAACGCTGCGGTTTCCGATGCGGTACGGCGCGATCCTGCCGTCCTCCGCAATCACCTGGTCCACTTCGCTTCCATGAATCCGAATGTCGTACTGCTCGGAAACAGAAGGAATCTGAAATTCATCCGCCGTTTCCGGCACGATCATAGCGCCCGGAACTTTTGCCAGAGCTTCGGAAGCGGAAGATACATCGTCGATCACGCCCGTCTGCGTACCGAATACTTCTATCTCCCGTATGGAAATGCGATTTCCGCCTGCCGAAGCATTCAGCGAACCTGCCGAAAACAAAAACTTCACATATCTTTTTAGGCTGCCCGCCAAAGCGCCCGAAATCGTATCGGTTGGATTCTGCACGGACCCCGCCCGATCGGCTTCCGCCACCGTGACATGATGCACTTCTTCCCAGCCGCTTTCCTTGGAATCACTCGTTAAAATCTTGTAATCCCTGCTCCAGACCAGTTTATAAAAATGTACTTTGATCGATTCCACCGTCGTAGCCGCCGCCTTTAAATCAATTATCAGTTCCTGATCTGCATCTCCGTTGACTCCCGCTTTACATACGCCTCCGGACCACCTGCCGGTATCGCCGTCCTGATTGCCGATGATTCCGTCTGTCACCAGATCTCCCGTACAATTCGGCGTCTCAGGATCCTGTGCAGAAGCTTCTACCGGTTTTCCCAGCGCCACATTCTCGGCAGCATACACGCTTGCCGGTCCTTCTTTTACCAGACCCACGTCAAATAAACTGCCGCAGAAAATCACTGCTGCCAGGATTCCCGGCAAAATGCGTTTTCTTACTTTCATCGTATGGCTCCTCCCTCCAAACATATTCTCGTTCTGACTTTTTGCTTTTTTTATTATACCTTCTCCCGCATTTATTGTCCAGCATAACATCCCTGAAACGAAAACTGCCGCAGGCAGCCAAAATCCGGCTGTCTGCGGCAGTTGGTTTTCAAAATTTATTTCTTTACTTTGATCGCCTTTGAAGTTTTAATTCCACTATATCCTTTCTTCAGCTTCACCACAATGCGGTAATAATATGTTCCGCCTTTCTTCACTTTCTTATCTGTGAAAGACGACGCGTTCTTCTTTACGGTCTTAATTTTTACATAGCCGCTGTCTTTTTTCTTGGAACGGTAGATAATATATTGCTTTGCTTTCTTTACTTTCTTCCAGGAAATGCGTACCTGCGGCTTCTTCCCGATCTTTTTCACCGTGATCTTCTTCACTGAAGCGTTCAGTTTAATACTTTTGGCCGGTCCGGGATTACTTGCCAGATACTTACCGGAAGAAGCTTCCGCCACTGCATAATAAGACAAGGTCTTATTGCTGACAGGATTCTGGTCATAAACAATTCCGGCTGCATTGACGGCGCCAATCTTTGTGACGGCAGTTCCGTTCTTGCGGTATACGGTAACTACATCTGCACGCGCCGCTTTCTGCACCTGAATCTTAACGCCCATTGCCTTTTTCTCGGCAACTGCCTTTAAGGAAATAATATTCGGCGCTGCGAGCTTTTCTTTTTTCTCGTCTTCGTTTTGGTCTTCGTTCCCATTTTCCCCGCCGGACGAACCCGGTTCCCGTACGGCGTCTGCCGTAAATACATAGCCGGCGTCTGCAGGCATAAGCCCGGTCACGCTTTCAATAAAACTGCCGTCGTCTCCGGCTCCTACATTAACCGCCTCTACCGTTACTGCCTGATCGTTGTTAATTTCATAACGGAATACATATTGTTTCGATGCGTTTCCGGAAACATATTCTGCCCTGGCTTCTTCTCCTGCCACTTTAATCTTGAGGAACGGACTGCCCTTTTTCATCAGCACCGAATCCAATTTTACCGTAAAGGTCAGATCTTTTCCATCCTGCTGCATTTCGATATCCTCAATAACCGGAATACCAAACGCCTTGCTTCTGGGCGCAGTCAGCCACTCCTGGTTCATGCCTGTAAATACGATATCTTCCTCAGAACCTTTGTATAAAACGCCGATGCTCTTGTCAGAAAGCACGCCAAGACTCGAATTGCCATATTCGTCCGCTTTGATTTTCTGTAAATATTTCCACTCAAACGTACCGTCCGCCTGATACAGTCCAATATAAAGATACCCGTTATTCGCATCCGGTCCAAGCGGTGTGGAAAGGATCACCGCCTCTTTTCCGTCTATCTCCCACGGAGCATGAATGACCGAAACAGGAACTCCCATGTCATTGATCGTGGTCTGTTCAATTTTCGTCCATGTGATTCCTTCCGCCGTCACTGTTCCGGTTGACATTTTGATCCAGCCGCTGTAATTACTGCTGAACATTTTTAACGTTCCGTCTGCCATCTCTACAATCTGTGATTCCCTGAGCGCTTCCTCACGGAACGTTCCGCTGATAATATCGTCTCTGCTGACATTGCCCGCCTGTTCAATCGGGGATTCTGTCATCTGCCAGGTCACGCCGTTATCATCACTGTAAATAATGCTTACGTTATAAGAATAATTGCCGCTTCCGTTCGTATAACATACCGGAATCATCAGACGTCCGTTTAAGCTTTCCGTCTTCTGTTTTGAGAGACAGATTCCGCTTCCGGCGCCTGCACGGATAAATTTCATCCAGTCTTCTTTTACCATTCCCGTGATATTCTGATAACCTTCCCACGTTTCTCCGTCATCATCGCTGTAACAGGTCACAAGACTCATTACACGCGGTACTTTCAACTGTCCTGCGTTCTCTCCCGTATAAACGTAAATATTTCCGCAGTACGTTCTCTCAGAGCCGATCTCCAGATACAAATCTCCGCTGTTTTCCGCCGACAGATAGTCGACTTTATAATTCGTCTGGCTTGCTTCCATGCCGGATCCTTCCGCCGGCTCTCTCCATACTGTGCCGCCCTCACGAACTGTATATTCTTCCGTATATTGGTTTGCCGCATTGACTACGGTATTCGGATAATCCCTTAAAACCGGATACAGCGTTCCGTCTACCTCTTTGAATCCGCTGCCTTTCTCAATTCGCCCTGTGGTCAGCGTTCCCTGTGATTCCGGAAATAGGCTTGCAACCATATGAATCCTGTGATTCTCACCTTCCAGCAGAATGGGCGCCGTTGTAAAGGAATACATAACGCCTCCGTCCGGCTGATTAAACAATACCTGCGGACTGCTCCAGGTTTTACCGTTATCCGTGCTTCTTCGGATCACGGTATCAATATTTCCGCGTTCCGCCGACGTTGTCTGCCGCTTGTCTGCCGCCGCGATCATCGTACCCCCAGAAGTCGTCAAAAGAGCCGGCATATCATAATACGGCGAATCATCGTAATCCGCATAATACAATGGCGCATCCTCCGTCTTCTCTGCCGAATCCGGAAGTTCCATATGTTCGGCTGCAGTCGCCGCGTGCAGTATAGCCGCCGTATCCGCATCCAAAACGTCGTATGTTACATGCAGAGCATTGATTTCTCCGGCAAACGGATACGCTTCCTGATGATCTTCTCCCAGGCAGACCGCACCGACTCTCGCATGATCTACATCACTCGTACTGCTTAAGAATCCGGACTTTTTGTTCGCCAGCACGCGTACTCCGTCCAGATAGACATTTGTGCCCGAAGCCTGAAACGTATACGTAATTGTATGCCAGTTTGTATTTTTGATCTGTTCCCTGACAGCCGAATCCGCATTGATGATTCTGCTGGCCGATCCTTCCTGATTTCGGATTTCATATCCGATCGTACCGGAAGCGGGAATGATATAGAAGGAAGAATATCCTTCCAGCGTTCCGTTGGAAACGCTAAACAGCGCAAACCTGCTGTTGGAAGCGGCTGAGGCTGCATCCAGCTTATAGCGCACGGTAAGAGAACCTCTCCGCATCGTGCCAAGCTTCTCAATCATTTCTTCCGTAAACGCCCTTCCCGTTTCATTGTCCTCTCCTGCCCGAAAAGAAAGTTCTTCCAACTCCACGACCGTATCCGCGCGCCATGCCTGCGTACTGTATCGTACCGTAAGACTTTTTCCGTTGTTTGACAGAAATACGGAGATACTGTTTGTATTGATTCCAAGCGCAGCTCTGTTTAAGATGTCAACGCTTACGCTTTTGTCAAATAAATATTCGCCTTTCGCCGTCAGCGTAAATTCAAATTCCGGTATCTGCGCGTCTTCCGCACTTGGAACTACGGCGGATGCCGTATAGTTTGCATCTTCCGAAACCGCTACCGTACTGCCGTTTATCGAAACCGTCTGCTGTCCCGTAATTAACGGTGTCCGGGAAATGATTTTCAGCTCGTCCTCGTCATATATTTCGTCCGTTACAGTCACAAATGAGATATCTCCGTGAAATTTCGGAAGGTCAGACGCCAACGAAATATCTTCCGTAAAGCCTCCGCCAATGGCAAAATTCGTAATTGCGTCATTCGGATTAATATTAAACCAGCTCTTACTCGTTTCCTGCCACCAATCCGGCGGATAAATATTCGCCCCGCCGTCTACGCAGACCAACAGCTGATTTTGAAAATCCGCTTTGGTCGTGTCAAAACTGATGGCTACCGTATGCCATGCTCCGTCATTTAATTTTGTTTCCGCCGAATGGCTTCCTCTCCACCGATCTTCCGAAGCGCGTAAAATTTCACGGAAATCTCCGCCCTTGAGTCCAAAACACATCAGATTTTTTTCTACGTTGTCATCGCTGCCCGTAGCAAAAATAACAGCGTCTTCCTGTGTCGTACGGAAACGGTAAATGATCGTGCCGCCCGTCGTCTGTTTCTGCATAGTATTTAACACACGCAGATAATCCCCGTTCTGATACCATTTGCTTGCCGGATCTGCAAAATCCAAATAATTTTGCCCGCTAAAGTCAACATCAGAAAGGTCAAGATCCAATGCCGACTTGTCCGATTCAAATAAATCTCTCGCATCCTCCCGGATATGCTCCAAAGAAGACAGCGTACGGAATGTAAATTCCTCTGTGATTGAGCGTGCCGAGGGATCGTCGTCAGATACCGCCTGTACACAGACCGTATACCTCTGATGCTCTTCCAATTCTGTCTTTACTTTAATCTGACTGCCTTCAATTACAAATTTTTCATTGTCATTGCCGCTTCCAACCAATTCATAATGATGCGTACCGTCCGGAGCCGCTTTTCCTACGGACAATGTTCCGATTACACTTCCGACTGTCCAGTCTCTTATCATCTCGGCATCTAAAAATACATAAAACGGCAGAACCGGATTCTGCGGGCTAAGACTTAAACTGCCCTCTTTAAATGTTACCTTTTTTGCACTGCCGTTTGGCATACCGGTCACAGATACGCGGTAGTTATGTCCGCCTTCATTTTGCAGATAGCGCATGATAAATCTTGCCTCGTCCGTATAAGCGGTTCTCGTATACGTCCGATTATCTGCCTGATCCGTAAGCGTAACCTGCATCATGCCGAAACTCTGTCCGTAAGCGCCTTCCAGTTTTTCAATTTCGCTTTCTTCCAATGCAGCTCTTACCCTGCCTGCCGTGAGATTCGGCGTCGTTTCGGACGTTTCTTCCGTATAGCCGAAACGATACGCAAGATTGGCGATTCTCGTATCCGTGCTCAGGCCGCATTCTCGGATAAACTGCTGCGCCATGCGAAGCTGCCCCTGGGTGCTTGGATGCAGTGCATCTGCCGTTGTCGGGCTGCCATAATAATAATTTCTCTGATACAGATAAGGAAACGTATTCATCTCCTTATTCCATTCCGTATACTGATCGATCAACAAAATATTACCGTCGGCGTCCGCCACGCGGTGCATCCTTTCCAGATACCGGTCCTCAAGAGGATCCTTATATCTGCTGCTTGAGCTGGGCGTCGGCGTCCGGAAAATGATCAGTGCTTTTTCGTTGGACTCTCTGATTTTAGAAACAATCCGGATCAAATTATCCTCATATTGGTCTGCAGATGTATTATACTGCGACTGTGTATCGTTTGTTCCAAGCATCACGGATACGATATCCGGATGATATTTCATAAGTCTCTGGTCGATATACGCCAGCGTTTCCGTGGTCGTTGCACTGGATACGCCCGTATTGACTACAATATCATCGGACCTTCCGAGGTCTTCTTTCAGATATTTCTCAAAAATCTGCGCAATCCCGTCATAACCATTGGTCCATTTTGCGGCATGCGTAATGGAATCTCCCATAAACAGCCAGGTAAGCGGTTGATCCTTTGCGTCCGCTTTCTCTCTGATCTTCTGCTGCAGCTGCGTAAGCGTCTCCTGCCCTCCGCGGTTTCCGGCTTCTGTTTTGCCATATACCTTTGCAAGCTGCACGTGATTGTCCGTGGATTTCAGGCAGAGTACATATGCCTCATTCTGCGGAAGTCCGTCTATGGTAAATGCCCTGCCCGCGCCTTCCTGCGCCGTACCTTTCATCTCAAGGTCGTCGATCTCAAGCGTATATTCCCACGTCGTACTTGCAGAAGAAATATCGCTTGGAATCACTACGGACAGCCTGCCGCCTGCTTCTGCCGTAACTGCCGGCATACTGTCTTTTTTATACTCCTGCGGCATATCTTCACTTGTCCAATAGGAGAGCACAGGAAAACCCGCCGTACTTTTAAATGTCGCCTGAGACAACTGCATCGCAATCTCGCGATGTCCTTCCGCATTCAAATATCCTTCCGCCGTCAGTTTATTCTGTTTAAAATCCTCGTTATCCGTAAGAGTCGTATGATCTGCCAGAACGATCCGATCCTTCACAGCCGCATGCGCACTCACGTAACTGCGCAGCGTATCTCTTGCCGCATTTACATATAGATTGATCTGTTCCGCATCCCCTGCTTTTCCTGCATGCGGAAACTGAATTACGGCAAAACCGGTATTCCCTTTTACCGCCAGCGCCTTATCTAAAATTCCGGTCAGCGCCGTCTGAAACTCTGTTATGCCGGCCTGTCCCTTTTTATAATCCTCCGGACCGATCAGATAAGCGATTGCTTTCGGATCCAGCTTTTCAATGTATTGATCCATTTTATCATAAAATGTTTTTGCGCTGGCGCCTGCTTTTCCTACATTGACCATATACCTCTGGCGTTTGATGGGACTGTCTGTCGCATTTACCCACCGAATATACTCTTCAAACTGTCCGATGTAATTCCGTACGCCGGCAATTTCAGAAAACCTTCCCTGCGCTTCCACGCCTCCGCCAAATATCCAGGTATTGTCCGGATCCATATTAAACATTGCCGAAATACCGCTTCCAAGATCCGTCAGCCCCTTGTTGTTTACCATACTGATAAAATCCGAAATGGCTGTCTGCATCTGCGAAATCAGCGTGTTGTATATGTTTGCCGCATAAGTCGGTGCCGTATCGTCAAGAACCCCCTTCACGGTCCGATACGTTTCTGTCGCTGTAAATACCGCCCAGTCCTCCGCTGCATAATCGCGTTCTGATATGCTCTCAAAGACCTGCCGCAATTGTTTTTTCGGTTCATCCGTCCCGTATGACTTATGGTGTTCGGATAAAGGCGCCTGGCTGTATGCCCCGTCAGATATGACAAAGGATTTGATTTCGCCGCCGAATTTCCCGTAATTTTCATGCCGTGTTGCGCTGTTTGGATTGCAGCTTCCGATTGTAACCGTATCGATAGATCTTCTCCAATCCCTGTAAAAATCTCCGGAATTTGCAATTGTTTCGCCAAAAAACGCACGAACAAAATTTTTGGTGTTCTTCGCCGTATTCCCACTGGCTGTCTTCAAATTCTGCGCATCACAATACACATTAAACGCCGCCGGAGAAATAGAAACCGTCAAAGTATGGTACCTGCCGTCATTCAGGTTGCCAAGTCCTGTCAACGTCCAGTCCGTACTGCCTTCCCATGCGCCTGTATTCATATAAACGGTTCCGCTGCTTACATTTAAAATCAAAGCAAGAGACGAATGCGCACGTGCCGGCGGGTTGGCTCCTGCCAGCCCGTTATTATCCTTCTCGGAATAATTATTCTCACTGTCCCCGATCTCCATCAAATAGTAATAGTTCTCTCCGTTTTTATTGAAAGCTTTTGACGCGTCATACCGAAATGTCATGGACACTTCCAGGGACTCCTCGATTTGCGTCAGTTTTTTGATTTCTTTCTTTTCCAGAAACATAACTTCTTCGTCATGAGCGGGATCCAGTTCTATATCGTTATATTCTAACTTTAACGGCGCCTGCTCTATATAAAGTGAAAAAGAAGCGTTTACCTCATCAACACCGTCACTGACCACAGCGTTTACAGTAAACGGAGTCTCTTTGTGCGCCGGGTCGTATTGATATCCCTCGGCACATCTGATCTTCAGCAGGCCGTCTTCCACGTTCAACCCGATATTTTCCGCGGCAGCTTCTGCACTTTCTGCAGACGTAATCGTCAGCAAATCGTTGTTTGCATCCGTTGCCAGATCTTTTCCTGACATTGTAAGCGTCTTACCCTGCACCAGAATGGCAGCTCCGTCCGTAACAGCTGTCGGAGCAATGTTCTTTCCGCCTGCTTTCAGAGCATCCTCTGCCGCCTTTAACGCGTCGTATTTATTATAAATGACCCATTCCGGCGTCGATGCAGTGACCGTTTTCGCTGCTGTCAACGCTGTCTCGTATGGCTCCCAGGTTGCAGACGGATAGTTGCCATCCTCATTCTCTTTTTGATAGGTACTTTCACATGTTGTTATGTATGAGGATAACGCTTCAAACAATCCGTCCGGACATTTCTGATTCTCAGCTACAACCTCATTCGCATTCAGCTTTTTACTGGAGAACTCCATGTATTTGATGTCTCCGTCAAAATCATACATTCCCCCGTTTGCAGCTGTAACATTATATGTTGTGTTTTTTCCCTTGCCGCCGATCGTAAATGTATGCAGAGGACTCTCCCCCTGCAACAGCTCATTTATTTTTCCATACCAATTAGAAGCCAGATTGGTAAGGTTCATATTCGTGTTGACTCCGTCGATTGCAAAATAAACATTTGTTGCAGTTGTATTTGCATCCGGCGGAACATATGAAACCGTCAGTTTATGATAATTCGTATCCGAAATTTTATGACCGTCTCTGCTTCCAAAAATTCCTTGAGATCCCTTCCAGTCAAATGAAATCCTGCCCTGTGTGTTATTTGAGACTAAGGGATTCTGCCAAAATGTAATATGCTCTCCATCATTACCTTCTAAAGCAAAAAAAGCATGATTTTTGCTTACCGGCTCCCGATAACGAAAGACCATCGTCATCGTAATCGTCTCCATCTCATTAAAATAAGCGATGTCCTCTTCCTTTGTAACCACAATAGGCTCTGCCCCCTGCTCAAAAAGAGCCGTATCCAATGCAGGTGACCCGTAAGAGAGACGCTTTACACCATCTGCTTCTGTGATCGTTCCGGAAACGACTGTCTCTTCCGCCAAAACATCGGCTGACGGAAACGGTACGGCGCACATTGCCATAACAACCGTAAGAAACAGCGCCAGCATGCGTCTGCCAATTCTTAGTTTCATAAAATGATTCCTCCTCCTAAACATTCTTCTTTTTCTTGTATGCTGATATTTTCTGTTAATTTACCCTGTCCTTACCACTCCTTCCCAAAATAAAAAAAGACGCTGAATTCTTCTTAAACAGAATAAAGCATCTTATCTTTATTTATGTCTTCATCATATTATAGAAACAAGCAGAACCTGTGCATCAAGTCGTATCTCCACAGACCATCCCACGGTTTCACTTTCTCTTAGAGCAATCTCATAATGTACACTTTTTGAGACAAATGAAAAATAAACCGTATTACTTTACTTCTCAGACAGGCGCATAAAATTGTCTGATTTTTTTGCTATTTTTATAAAATTTTCTGACATATGATACTTATATTCCTAAATATATCCCACGCTTTCTTGTATCATTTGCATCCCAAAAAGTGTAGCTTTCGAGATTTCACCCCCAAAAATCTCTGCTATATACAGTGTACAACCCCTGCTTTTTTATGTCAAGAAAAACACTATTCTTCTGCACACAATTCCGCCAGTGTTTCATATGTGCACACTTTTGCTTCCAGCACAAATTCCACCCCGTACGATTGTAAGCATTCCGTTGTCTTTGGCCCAATACTGTACGCTTTCACGTTCTTTTTCCATTCGGTTCCCACCGCTTCCAGCAGACGTTTCGCTGAAGACGCACAGGTAAACAAAATTCCGTCATAATCCTCCGCTTCCTTTCCTTCTTCTAATTCCGGCCAAACAGGACAGTTTTCATACAGTTCGATTTCTTTCAGCCTGCAGATCCCCGCCAGTTTTAAACGCAGCTCGCCCGCAGCGTCTGCGGCTTTGAAATAACAGACGGTTTCTCCCGGAGAAATATGTTTCTTTAATGTATCCGACAATGCACATCCATGAAAGCTGTCCGGAACCAGATCTGCATAAACGCCGTATCCCTGCAAAGCTTCCGCCGTTTTACTTCCGACAGCGGCAAGCCGGCAGCCGCACAGGCAGCGGATATCCAAATGGTTTTCTTTTAAATTCCGAAAAAAAGCGTCCACGCCATGCCGGCTTGTAAAAACCAGCCAGTCTGCATCAAAAAACGCTTCCGCCGAAAATGTTTGCTTTTTTTCCGCAATCGTTCCTACTAAAACTTCATCCACCGCCGCTCCCCGTTCCCGTAGCAATTCCGAAAGCCTCGTCGGTGCTTCCCCGATCTTTGGAATCAGAAATTTCTTTCCAAACAGCGGGCGCTCTTCCCAAACATTCAGACGCTCCCGAAGCGCAACGACTTCCCCCACCGCGATCACCGCAGGAGAAACAAGCCCCGCCTGCCTGGCTGCATCCTCTATATGCAAAAGATCGGACACGCAGGTCTTCTGTCCGGGCATTGCCGCCCGGGAAATAACCGCCGCTTTTGTCTCTTTGGGCATCCCCGCCTGCATCAGGCGGTCTGCGATTTCTCCGATCTTATCCAAGCCCATCAGAAAGACACAGGTCTCCTTACCGGATGCCATCGCCCGAAAATCGATCTCTGCCAGTCCTCCCGTATGATCCTGTGCCGTTACCACATGAAATCCCCGAGAAATTCCCCTGTGCGTAACCGGTATTCCGGCATACGCCAATCCCGCGATACACGAGCTGATTCCCGGAACTACGGTAAACGGCACGCCGCATTCCCGCAAATACAGCCCCTCTTCACCGCCGCGCCCAAACACAAAGGGATCTCCGCCTTTCAAACGCACAACCACAGGATATTCCATGCTCTTTTTTACCAGAAGACGGTGGATTTCCTCCTGCGTCATCGTATGATTCCGGCTGGCTTTTCCGGCATATATCAGTTCGCAGCCGCTTTTTGCTTCTGCCAGCAGCTCTTTTGGTACCAGCCTGTCGTACACGATGCAGCCGGCTTCCCGCAGTCTTTTCAGTCCTGCTGCCGTAATCAGGCCGGGATCACCGGGGCCGGCGCCGATCAGGTAAACCGTTCCCGCCAGCTTTTTGCGGATGCCCGCCGCCGCCTGTTTTGCCATCTCTTTCGGATCCGTGCCGGATACGCTTACATATGCCTGCCGTTCCTTTGTCCCGTCGCCAAACATCGCCAGCAAACGACCGTTTCCGGACGTATCTTGCCGGAATACGGCTCCCACCGGAACATGGCAGCCGGCTCCCATTTCCCTCAAAAACGATCGTTCCGCTTCCGCCGCAAGCACGGTATCCGGATCGCTTAGTGCATTTAACATGGAAAGCAGACGCTCTTCTTTCTCCAAAATTTCCAGTGCCAAAATTCCCTGTGCCGGAGCCGGAACCATCTCGTCCGCCTCCAGGTACTGCGTAATCCTGTTCTGCATGCCAAGCCTGTGCATGCCTGCCGCGGCAAGCACGATGCCGTCCAGCCGCTCCTGATCCATTTTCAAAAGCCTGGTTTCCACATTTCCGCGAATGCCTGTAACGATCAAATCCGGACGCAGCTTTTTTAACTGAAGCATCCTTCGCTTACTCCCCGTCCCGATCACCGCTCCCTGCGGCAGTTCCCAAAGCGACCGCTTTTCGCGCAAAATCAGCACGTCCCTGGGATCTTCCCGTTTCCATGCCTTTGCAAACGTAAGACCGTTTGCCGGATCTGCCGGCATATCTTTCATACTGTGTACGCCCAGTTGTATTTCGCCGGAAAGAATCTGCTGCTCGATTTCCCTGACAAAAACCCCGCTTCCTCCGATTTCATGCAGCGGACGGTCCGACATAAGATCTCCCTTTGTCGAAATGATACGAAGTTCAAACGTATCCTTCGGATACGTTTCCGCCAGCTTTGTGCGTACCGTTTCTGCCTGCGCCACCGCAAGTTTCGAACCTCTCGTGCCGATCACATAATGCATATTGTTCCCCTGTCTGTTAAATTTGAAAAAGCTGCTCCAACAATCGTTTGTATTCTTCCTGTTCTTGCCTGGAATCCAATCGTTTTAATTCCTGTATCGGTTCCCGCAGCAAGCGGTACAGCGAAGACTGCAGTACCTTTTTTACCAGTTTTTGTTCCCGTTCACTCAACTGCATTTTTCGATTCAGATATTCGTAACTGTCTCCCGCAATTTCGCTGCAGCGCTGCTGCAGGGATGCAATAGCCGGATCGATCCGGCTCTTTTCCAGCCAGTCCGACGTTTCACGTACGCTCTTTATCATCCTTCTGCGGCTCTCTTTGACCAGACGTTCTCTTTCTTTTTGATTTTCTGCTGCCATCTCACGCAGCGTATCCAAATCGATGAGCGTTACAAACTTATGGCCTGCCAAACCGGGATCCACATCCCTCGGCGCTGCCAAATCCAGAAAACACATGGGATGCAGGATATCAAAAGCGTCCCGTTTTACAGTCAGATGTGGCGAAGACGTCGCGCTGATTACGATATCAAACCGTGCGATCACCGCATACCGCATCTCATATTCAATCACGGAAATTTCAGGAAATTCTCTCCTGAGTTTTCTGGCATGGGAAGGATTTCTGCTGCATGCGGTTACGGAAATATCCGGATATGCAAAAACATAATGCAGCGCTAGCGCAGCCGCCTTTCCGCTTCCGATCACAAGTATTTTTTTCCCCGCAATGGAGCACACCGCGTCCAGTGTTCGGATGCCGATGGAGCTGATAGATAACGGCTGTTCACTGATTTTTAATTCCGTCTTGATTCGTTTTGCGCACGTTACGGCGTCCCTGACAATTTTATTTAATTCCTTGCCGGAATACCCCATTGTTCTGGAAAAGTCGATCGCATCCCGCACCTGCCCAAGAATCTGGTCTTCTCCGAGTACAAGAGACTCCAGCCCCGCCGCCGTCCGAAACAGATAGGCAACCGCATCTTCTCCGAACCGTGCGTCCAGATAACGCTCCAGTTCGATCTCCGGAAACATTTCCGTATAGACCGCCCGCATTTTGATCTTCTGTTCTTCTTCTTCATACATAAAATAAAGCTCGCTCCGATTGCAGGTGGAAAGCGCCATACATTGTGTAATCCCTGCCAAAGCGGCTTTCTGAAAACATATGAGCTTCCCCGCATCGGTAAACGAGACTTTATCCCGAATATCCAACCGGGTCTTTTTATAATGGATCCCAATCAACCCCAACTGCATAGGATACGCTCCTTAATTCTCCAAAAAATATTCTGAAAACACCCGGCAAATACAAGCAATATCTTCTTGTGAATGCGCATCCGATACGAACATTGCTTCAAACTGTGACGGAGCCGTATAGATCCCGTGATCGAGCAGATATCCAAAACAATCTGCATACCGGACCGTATCGGATGCAGCCGCGCTTTTATAATCCGTGACGCGTGCGGAAGTAAAAAATACGGAAAGCAGAGATCCGATCTGATTGACGCACACCTGCCCGCCTGCCGCATCCGTCACTGCATGTTTGATTTTTTCCGTTTGGTCGGAAAGCCTCTGATAGATACCCGGATCTTCTTTTAACATCGTAAGCGTCTCGATGCCCGCTGTTACGGCAATGGGATTTCCGGAAAGCGTTCCCGCCTGGTATACGGGCCCGACCGGGGAAACCATCTCCATAATTTCCCGCCTGCCGCCGTATGCGCCGATCGGCATTCCGCCGCCCACAATTTTTCCAAGTGTCGTCAAATCCGGCGTCACGCCGTAATATTCCTGCGCACCGCCTCTCGCAAGGCGGAATCCCGTGATGACCTCGTCGAAAATCAAAAGCGCGCCGCTGCGTTTCGTAATCTCCCGCAGAAATTCCAAAAAACCGGGTTCCGGCAAAACCACGCCCATATTTGCGGCGACCGGCTCTACAATCACGGCTGCGATCTCATTCGGATATGAGACAAACAATTCCTCTACGGAATCTTTGTCGTTATACTGTGCAATCAGGGTATGCCTGGTGTAATCCCAGGGAACGCCGGCGCTGTCGGGAACCGAAGTCGTTAAAGCCGCCGAACCGGCTTTTACCAGCAGACCGTCGGAATGACCGTGGTAACATCCCTGAAACTTAACGATTTTATCCCGTCCGGTATACCCGCGCGCCGTTCGCACCGCGCTCATCACCGCTTCCGTTCCGGAACTGACCAGCCGGCTGACCTCCATAGAGGGAACCGATTCCGCAATCAGCTCTGCCAGCACGACTTCATGTTCCGTAGGTGCGCCGAAGGTCAGCCCCCTGCCGCAGGCAGCCTGTACTTTTTCCACCACTCTCTTCGGCGCATGACCGAATATGCCGGCTCCCCAGGAACAGACATAATCGATCATTTCATTACCGTCTGCATCTGTAATTCTGCTCCCATTTCCGGATACAATAAACCGCGGCGTTCTGCCGGCATTTTGAAATGCCCGAACGGGACTGTTGACGCCGCCGGGAATATGCCGCTTTGCCGCTTCAAAAAGTTCTCTTGATTTTACATCCATACGATCTCCTGACTGTTTGATACGATTGTTTCCCTGTTCTGACAAAACGCGGGACGAATCCTGCTTTTGATACGACGCGATCATGCGTGCCATTTCATCTTCCGACGGAGGTTCGCCCGATTCCAAAGCCCTCCTTAAAATCCTGCGGTATACCTCTTTTCTGTCAGACTGCCTCCCGATCTCCTCCCGTACTCTCGGACGGATCTTTCCCAGGCGGTCTGCCGTTTCGGAAAGCAGCGGCGTCAACACCTGCCGCATCGCTTCTTTCAGATACTGCGCCGTCGCCGGGCTTTGCCCGCCGCTGGAAAAGGCCGCGACCACTTCGCCTTCTTTGAGATACGCCGGAAAAATAAAACTGCAGTCTTTGATCTGATCCACCGCGTTGACCGGTATGTGTTTCTCTCTGCACAGTTCGCTGATCCGGCGGTTTTGCTCTGCATCATCCGTTGCGGCGACGACAAGCTCCTGCCCCGCCAAATCGGATCGATCAAACGATTTTCTGCGGTAAGACACTCCTTTTAGTTCCAATATCTCCGGAAGAACGGTCGGGGATACGACAAGGACGTCTGCCCCAAACTCTTTCAGTACCCGGATTTTATGCAGTGCGATCCCGCCGCCGCCCACAACCAGGCAGCGCCTGCCGTTTAATTCGATAAACATCGGAAAATAAGACATTGTAATGCTCCTTATTCCGTTTCCGAAAAATTCCGAAGTTCCTGAAACAATTCCATATCTTCCGCCGAAAGCTTTAAATTCGAGGCGATCGTATCGCCGTTTGGTTTCGTAATTTTGACTTCTATAACCGTTCCTTCTCCGATCGAAGACTGCGCCGCTGCCTGCAGAAATCGCGGAAATTTGGGATGGTTCACTGCAAACCTGTCCCACAGCGCCTTCATCCGGAAAAATTTTGCAGGATTTATCATACTTTTACCGCTCCTTTTATTTGATTGTAACTTTATATCCGTTTGCCCAATTTAACTTTGATCCCAGCAGATATACATGATCTTTGACCAATTCTGCTTTTTGATACCCGCCGTTTGCCCGGCTTACCGTCTGAACGCTTAACTGCCTGCTGCCCTTTTTTAATTCTGCCTGCCCTTTATAGTATTTATTAGCCGTCTGATCATAAATTGTCATAAGGATACCCGCTTTCGTTTTGCCTGCCGAAGCGCCGTTTTGTTCCGGAAATGCAAGCTGAGCTGCAAAAATCTGCTCAGCGCTCAATTTTCCCGCCAGTTTCACGGTAAATTTTCCGGACTTGACGCTTCCGGACGCAGATGAAATCCGCATCGTTTTTTTGGAGCGAACAGAAGTCGGGTCATTTGCCAGCATAAACTGCCGCAGCAGCGCCTGCACCGTCAGATACCGTCCGGCTTCCGGTACGGCAAGCCGCTCGCTTCTTGCATCGCTGACCGTATCTGGAACGGGCCGCTCGTTTTCATATAAAAATCCCTCATATGACAGCTTGTGCGCAGAATTACTTCCATAAGATACCAGATAGGCGTCCCTCTTCTTTTTTAACGTATATG
The DNA here is from genome assembly GCA_011959925.1 of Lachnospiraceae bacterium. Lineage (GTDB taxonomy): Bacteria > Bacillota > Clostridia > Lachnospirales > Lachnospiraceae > Roseburia_B. The sequence goes on along the minus strand of BLMD01000346.1, from coordinate 32,316 downwards.
CCTTTGCAGCCGTCAGCTTCTTGGGTATTCCTTTCGCAATCGACTTTGCCGCCGCTCGAAGTTCCTTTACCGCTGCGCTTTGTTCAAACGTTCCTTTCTTCTCAACGGTAAGATGGCAGGTCAGCGTCTTTCCCTGACAGGTAACCGTTACATCCGTAACGCCGGCCTTTTTCGCTTTCAGATACCCTTTCCCGTTCACTGCAGCTACTTTTGCATCCTTCGTTCTGTAGGATGCCGTCCCCATTGACGCGGTAGACATCATGTTCCCGGAAAATATTCTGGCAAAATCGCCGATATAAAATTTAGAACCCGATTCTACGGACATAGAAGTTTCCTGTTCTCCGTCATACCAAAAGACCCGCGCCGCCGCCGCGTGCGCCGGAGTCATCCCGGCTGCCAGACAGACAAGGAGCAGCGTCAGGAAAACAGCGATCCCTGTAAATTGCTTGTTTCGTATCCGTTGTTTCATTATCATACCTCCGTACCGGCCGGCAGCGATTCCGCCGGCATTTTCAAACGTATTTTTCAGGTGTTTACACAAATCAAAGTTAATACTATGTATTATACTACGAAATGCCCTATCTGAAAATACCTCTTTACCAATCAAATTTTTATGTTATAATCTATCCTTGGAAATAAAATCAACCAAAATAAAAACAAAAAGCGAGGAATCATTATGGAAGCATACAATGTATTCAAAGACCTGGGAATCATTATTATCTTTGCAAAACTATTCGGCATTCTGGCAAGAAAATGCAAAGCTCCGCAGGTAGTGGGAGAAATCATTGCCGGACTCATCATCGGCCCCAGCATACTCGGACTGGTACAGCAATCTGATTTTCTCGTTCAGATGGCGGAAGTAGGCGTAGTGCTTCTGATGTTTTCGGCAGGTCTTGAAACAGATTTAAAAGAATTGATGAAGACAGGTCCCATTGCCCTTTTAATCGCATGCGCAGGCGTATTCGTTCCGCTGATCGGCGGCGCCCTGCTGTATATGGGATTTTACGGAATGGCGCCATGGGGCTCTGAAAAATTCTTTATGGCTGTATTTATGGGAGTGATCATGACTGCCACAAGCGTCAGCATCACCGTGCAGTCCTTAAAGGAAATGGGCAAACTCAAAGGAAAAGTCGGAACTACCATATTAAGCGCCGCAATTATTGACGATGTCATCGGAATCCTCGTGCTTACATTTGTCATTGGATTCAAAAATCCCCAATCTAACCCCACAGGCGTTGTTCTTTCCACACTATTATTCTTCCTGCTGGCATTTGCCGTGGGAACGATCGTCTACCGGATATTTAAAAAGCTAGACGAACGCTATCCGCATACACAGAGGATTCCCATTCTAAGCCTTGCGCTCTGTTTCTTTTTTGCCTATGCCGCAGAACATTACTTTGGAATCGCTGATATTACGGGTGCATATGCAGCGGGCGTCGTGCTCTGTTCGATCCGGGATTCCTCCTACATAGACCAGAAAATGGAAATCAGCTCCTATATGATTTTTGGTCCCGTCTTTTTTGCCAGCATTGGATTTAAAACAAGCATCGATCATTTCAGCGGAGGCATTCTGGCATTTTCCGCTGCTTTCGTCCTGATCGCGCTGATCACAAAGATCATCGGCTGCGGACTCATGGCGAAAGCCTGCAGGTTCTCCTTTCCCGACAGCCTAAAGATCGGTGTGGGCATGATGACCCGCGGAGAAGTCGCCCTAATCGTCGCACAGAAAGGATTATCGGTAGGTCTTCTGACACCGGAATATTTTACCGCAGTGATCCTGCTGATCATCGTCTCCAGCGTTTCTACCCCCATTTTGCTTAAGCTGTTATATGCAAAAGATTCTACAGAAAATTATTAACGAAATGTTAGGATTTCTTCATAAACCTTTTATTTTTCGGACACTAAATGAACACAATTTCTGGATATACTAAATTCATCAAATGAAGTTCCCCCACTCATTACTTCATTTGATAGCAAATAAAACTTTTTCATAAACTCTCCCCTTAAGAATGCAGCCAGAGGCTGCATTCTTTTTTTGCGTGTACCGCATCCTGTGCCGCACAGGATACAAACTGCCCTCCGTATACCGGGTGTCTCCCATGCTATACGGAGGGTACTCTTTTTCTTTAAAACCGTACCACGGTATGCTGCGCCGGTCCCTCTCCTACCTGACGCCATGCATTTTTTATATTTGCAAAGCTCGCCCAGATTGCCAGCGCATATCCGACCATCAAATCTTTTGCCACGCCGCCGATCATCTCAGGTTCGTGCAGAAGTTCCGGAATCACGCGGAAACAATCTCCCATTGTAATCCCATACTCTTTACCGAATTCCTGGTAAACGACAATGCCGATCGAGACGATTTCCGCTCCAAAAATTGCCAGAAAAGAAAGCAGTACGCAGAGTACGATTCCTTTTTTCGTTAATCTTCCTCCTAAAATTTCATATCCTTTCATTCCGCAGAACACAATTGCAAAGCCTGCGATCCCGGCAATAAATCCGATCTGTCCGATCACGATCCATAACACGGAGCCGAGCAGGACGCCGACAACTGCGCCCAGAAAGCCCAGAAACAGATTTTCTTTACGAAACGTTCCCCCATTCGCCCGTCCCGCCGCCTGTGCAAGACATCCGCTGCAGAGCAGAAGCGGCGTATGGTCTACGGCAGCCGCATGTACCTCCTGATCGCCCTTGCAGTGTGCACAGCAGTTATGTACGCCAAATTCTTCGCATTGTGACACAAGAGCATGGATGACGTCCGTCAGATTTTTTTTATCCTGCACACCGTCTGATTCCACTAAAACGGAAACCATATTGGATCCGTTATATCCTGCGTGGCGGATCCCCGCATGCTCTTGCGGCATTGCCGAAAGCCGCTCCATAAAACCGTTTTTGTCCCGGCTTTTTTCCATATCGGTATAAAGCTGTATCTGGTACTGGTGTTCCACTTCCAGCGGAACAACAAAAAGGCTGATCCCACGATACGTTCCCCGCATGATATTCTGCGTCTTTTCCAGCACAAATCCGTCCGGTATGGCTTGTTCCATTTGTAAACTCATCTTATTCTCCTCCATCCTTTCTTTTTTCTGTCTTATTATACAGCTTTTTACATAAAAATTCAAATTCGGCGGACAACTGCGGACATCAGATCAGCTCTGACGCCCACTCCTTGATCTGTTTTAAGACGTTTCCCATCTGTTCTGTGAGGTCATCGAACACTGTACAGTCAAACAGGCGCATTTGTTCGTCCCGAAGTAAGCAGAGCATGTCCTTCTCCGACGGCAGAAGAAACAAAAGCACGATCAACCCCGCATCCAGAAAACTCTGGATCTGCTGCAGCTTTCTTTCATCCAGTGCGCCGTCCGGCGCCTGGATCGTATGAAATCCCATGCGCAGAAGATAGCGTTCCGTATAATTCATTTGTTCTTTTGTCTGCTCCTTTGCGGCAAACAAGATCATTCCCGATTTCTGGCCAAGCGCCGATTCGCGCTCCTCCCCCGTCACCTCTCTGCCGTCTTTTTTCCATGCTTCTTCTGAAATCGTATGTACAATATTTCCGCAGGCCGCCAATACTCCCGTCTCTCTCTCAAACAGCCGGATCGTACCTAAGATGCGGCTCTCTTTGGCACAGGTAATCGCCGTCTGCCTGGAAAAGAACAGTTCACAGCGCGCCAGCCCGTTTTTGGTCAGGTGTTTTGCATATCTGTGTTCCCCGGTATTGACGTCCGTCTGGTAGCAGATTTTCGTAACCGACGCCGTAAATTCCGCCGCCGCAATGGCTGCCAGATAACGCCTCCCCTGTGTCAGGCGGTTATCCGAAATCCATAAAAGATCCGCTTCCACCCGATCCGTCACCGTCAGCATATCTTCTTTTGCAAGGACATACCCTCTCGCCGCATCCAGCTCTCTGTCCAGTTCAATACCGACGGCACTTTGCGGCTTTGCACGGTCCGCCGGCCGATTTAAGCAGTAAATCCCCGAGACGCTCGCCTCTCTTCCTGTAGGATATATCAGCAGCCGGTCGCCTACGGCAAGGCTTCCGCCTGCCAGCTCTCCCTGAATAACCCGCCGTTTCACTTCTGCGCCTTTCATCTGGCTGGATTTACAGGTTCTCTGCACCGGCAGGTATGCCGTTTTTTCTTCTTCCGTTTCCTCCGCAAGCGCCTGCTGTAAAACAGCAAGCAGCGTACCGCATGGATACCAGTCCGTTTCTTTGGCTTGTGCCATGATATTGACGCCGCTTTTTGCAGCCACAGGAACAATCCAAAAGCGGCAATCCGGATATTCTTCCATCATTTCCCGTATTTCATCGGACAGCTGCCGAAACACCGCCGGGTCGTATGCTGCCATATCCATCTTATTGACGGCGAATACCATCGTGCGGATTCCCATAAAGTGACAAATCCTGGTATGCCGTCTCGTCTGCGGCACAATCCCTTTATTGGCAGCAGTCATAATGACTGCCGTATCCGCCCGCAGCGCAGCCAACGCCATATTGTGCGTATACTCCTCATGCCCCGGCACGTCTGCCATCAAAAAGCTGTTCCCTTCCCACTCAAATATGCTGTAGGAAACCTGTACGGTAATTCCCTGGTTTGTCTCTTCCTGCGTCTCTCCTGCCAAAAGAGCAAAATCCACGCTCCCGTCTTTTCGCAGATACACCGGGTTCTGCCGTATCTCCTCCTGTTCTCTGCGGCTTTTCGCGTCAAAAAGAATCCTGCCGATTAACGTAGATTTCCCGTCGTCAACGCCGCCGCAGGCAATCAGACGATGCAGGGGACGTTTTCCCCGCAATTTGTGAGCCAGGCGGAAGAGCTCCACAAGTTCGCCGGTTTGATTTTTCCCGTTTTCTTCTTCCCCTGTATGAAATGACAAAAGCGGTTTCTCCGGATACAGCGCAGCCTCTGCCAACTCGCAGAGATACGCTTCTTCCGACGTTTCCATTGCCGTAAGAGACGCTTCCCTGCCGTTTGCAAATAACTCCCTGATCCGGTAAACCGCTTCCCGTTCCATTTGATTTTGATATTCCGGATATAGATTCATAGACACTCCCCCCTGCTGACCTGTCAAAATCCGGCGTCCACACGTCTTTACGGTCCTGCCCTGCAGAACCTATGCGTTATGCAGCGCTTTTGTCCTTACATATCTTCCTCGATATTTACGCTCGCTTCCGTGATACGCAGAGACGTCTGTCCGCTTCCTCTCCTTGCCGGATCCATCAAAAGCGTCCACAGCACATGAATCTGTGAAATCAGTCCCGCATCGGCCTCAATGCTGTGCTCCATCAACGTATGCAGGGAAAACAGTCCGATCCCCGACGGCGGTAAAAATACATAATTTACGGTCCGTACTTCTTCTCCTGAAACTTTGATCATTTCATACGTAATCATGCCAAAATCCGCTCCCCGGAACTGACAGCGGTAAGACACATAGCACTCGTCTACCGTCCATACCCTGCCGTCTTCTTCTAGGGTATATTTTTCTTCGTTTCCCTCCGTCGTCTGTATGTCTACACGCCATTGCAGTCTGCCTGCTTCCGTTGCTTTCTGCATCTCGGCAAGTTTTTGTGTCAATTCTCCTGTTTTCATGACATGCCTCCTCTTTTTCGGTGTTTTTACTATACCACGTTTCAAGGCGTTTGCACAGGGGTATTTCCCTGTATATCCACTACCACATACTCCGATTTACAGCCCGTCCGAAACTGAATCGCCCACTCGGAAATCCCCGATGTTACGATAAAATTTGTATCCTCTCTCTGCTCCAATCCATAGGTTTTCGCATCGATACCCAGCCATTCTCCCATAGAATTGATCGGGAAAAAATGTCCGCCGTGCGTATGCCCGGATAACACCAGGTCTACGCCCGCTGCCGACTGCGCGTCATAGTCGTACGGCTGATGGTCAAGCACAATGCTGTACTTATCCGCATCCAAATCTTTCATCATCTCCTGCATGGACGCCCGCCGGTTTCCTCTCTGTTCTTCCGAACGGTCCTGCCGTCCGATCAGATAAAACTGCTGACCAATCAAAACCGTTTCATCCTCAAGCACCGTCACATTATTTTTTTCCAGTTCCGCAATCAGATCCCCGCCGTCATAACCGCGGTATTCGGGACCATAGTACCCCTTGTCGTGGTTGCCGAACACATAGTAAACGCCGTACGTCGTGCGCAATGTTCCAAGCGCCCTGCATGCGGCAGCCATATCTTCTTTTGACGTATCGTCATCCACGTAATCGCCCGTCACCACAACAAGATCAGGATTTTCCTCCTGCATCGCTTTTACATGGTCCAAAAATTCCTCTCCGTCAAATGTATTGCCCACATGCGAATCCGCAAACTGCACAATACGGAGGTTTCCCACATTCTTATCTGTCTTGAGCACATACGCCGTCCGCCATACATGGTTTGAAAGATACCAGCCGCAGGTTAAATAGACTGCCGTAACGCCAAGCGCAAACATACCGGCGTAATACCGTTCAAACTTCTTTTTGCGTTTCCGATTGACAAGCGCCGCGATTCCGTCGCACAAAAGCCAGACAATGACCAAATGTAAAACCGCAATTTCCGCATTGATCGTTCCCAGGCACTCTTTTACCGCCAGTCCAATCAGAACAGTCAGGAAAAGACCGATCAAAAAACAGGCCCATCGTCTCCCTCCCGCCGCTTTCCGAACAAACGAAAACTTGGCAAATCTGCTGCTTATATACAAAACGCCCAATATACTCCCGAAAATCAGGCCTCCGAAAATCAACGCCCACATACTTTTTCTCCTTTCTGCACAGAAACAACAGGCAAACCGCCACACTGTACAAAAACACCTTCTTGTCTTTTCATCCGCACTGTGTTAGAGTGAATGCATCTGTCTGATCCCTTGCCGGCAGACAAAAAATGAAAAGAACGAGAAAGGAAATAACTGCGATGTCGCCAAACGATTTTTTAGAAATACTCTCCAAAGCGGGCATGTTAAAGACCACAACCCGCCACTGTTACACCGAAGAAAGCCGGAAAGAAAGCGTTGCCGATCACAGCTGGCGTATGGCTTTGATGGCTATGCTTTTATCCCGGGAACCGGAATTTGCGCAGACAGATATGAATAAAGTCATCCGCATGTGCCTGATCCACGATCTTGGCGAAGCATTTACCGGAGATATTCCCAGCTTTGAAAAAACCACATCCGACGAGATCCGGGAAGACGCTTATTTCCTGGACTGGGTCGATTCATTTCCCGATGCGCAGAAAGACGAATGGATCTGTCTCTTACGCGAAATGGCAAATTTACAGACAAAAGAAGCGAAAACATATAAAGCGCTGGATAAACTGGAGGCGGTGATTTCCCACAACGAATCCGACCTCTCTACCTGGCTGCCGCTGGAATACGACCTGCAGCTCGTTTACGGTAAAGAACAAGTACAGTTTTCCGAATACCTGAAAGCGTTAAGCCGGCATATCGATACATGGACCAGACGAAAAATCGCAGACGGTCAGCCCACCAGCTTCCCATGAACCACAAACCGCTTCCCTTTGACAGAACAGGTCGAAAGCGTTACAATCGTATCCTCACCGTCTGCCGCAACGGAGGTATCCCGGTACCGCCTTTGTATCATTTGCTCCACAAACGTATCGAACGCCTCCCGATCCTGAAAGCCTACCTGATACACACTGTCTTCGTTCTGCACTTCATACCACGCAAAAATTTCATACCGGCAGACTGCATCCGGCAGATAAATCGTAAAATACTTATTCTGCTCATAGTATCCCTGCTTCATCCGATATAATTTTAATTTGCCGAACATGCTTAAATTCTTCATATTGTGACCATAGAGAATCGTATGGAAATCCGTAAAATCCGAAGCGCATAAACTGTCCATAAAAATACTCCCGGCCAAATTTTTTGTCCCGTCCGGCAGCGTATCTAAATATTCCTCGTTATCGTTTCCTTTCAGGATCGGATAATTGATGCCGTTGTAATCAAAACGAATCCAGCCGATGATATCTTCATTGATGCTTTGCAGCGCCTCAAAATCGATCTTCCATTCCCTATAATCAAACGTCTTGTCAGAAGAAGTTTTGTCTTTGCCTCGTGTCTTTGCATGCGTTTTTGTCTGATCTTCTGCGGCGGCCTGCATCATCTTTTCGTAGGCAGTCTCTTCTTGCAGTTTCTCCGTTTGAATACCCGCAAGCTCAAACACCGCAAGTATCACCAGAAACAGTCCTGCTGCAAAGAGCATTCTGCTGCGTTTAGAATTTTCGGATTCCGATTTCTTCATCATCCACCTGTTTCCCGATCGATCTGATCTGCACAAAATAACTGTATCCGTCGTTCACCTTAACCTCAACCCGATCGCCCGCTTTATGTCCGAACACTGCTTTTCCGATCGGAGATTCCGTGCTGATCAGCCCCTTTAGAGAATTTCCCCGGATTGTTGTGACGATCGTAAATACTTCCGTCTCGTCCTCGTCTTCAAAATAAACTTCTACCGTATTGTTAATTCCGACTTCATCGTCTTTTGATACATCAGAGACTACTTTCGCCGTCTTAATCATCCGCTCCAGATACCGAATCCGGCTTTCGTTCTGGTTTTTATCTTTTTTCGCAGCATGATATTCAAAATTTTCACTCAGATCTCCGTGCGCTCTCGCTTCTTTTACTGCCTCAAGCGCCTGTCTGCGCACGACCAGCTTCCTGTGCTCAATCTCTTCTTCCATCTTTTGGATATCCTGCTTCGTCAATTCGTCATACATCTTATCATACCTCCGTGATCCTCTTCCAGCAGTCCGCCAGCCGGTCAATGGAAAATGCCGCATTTGCCGGACTTGTCGAAGGCAGCCCCACAATGCTGCGGTTCGTCACAGGTTCCAGATACTTCCGATACAGCTGTTCCGCCTTTTTACCGTTGGCATACACCGCTTTAATATCGGCAGCGTTAAAAATTATGTTCATATCGTTTACCCTGGCATTTTGAATGCTGCTGTCGCTCGAACCTGCAATTTCACAGCTTTCAATCACATCCCAAAGAGCAATCTTCCGCTCTTTTAAAAATTCTTTTTTTCCCTCTATGGAAACCGGCTCTTTCGTATCATAGAGGAAAGCCAGAAGTTTCCAAAATCGGTTTTTCGGATGTCCGTAATAAAATCCGGTCTCCCTGGACTTTACGGAAGGAAAACTTCCTAGAATTAATACCCTGGATTCCTGATCATATACCGGCAAAAACTCGTGCGTCTGATACGTTTTATTCATATGCCGCCCCTGCCTGAAACACTACAACGGACCGTTCTCTGACCACGGTATGATATTCTGCTTTTACCGGAGGATTACTGATGCTCTTTTCCTCATAAGTATCCACGATCTGATACCAGTAATGTCCGAGCGGCAATTTCGGAAGCTCAATCGAAAGCGCTTCCCAGTAGGTATTGACTGCGATATACACGCAGTCGTCCACCCTTTTTGTCCGTCCGGCAAACATGATTCCGATATAATGAGAATCCGCATGAAAAGCGTTCTCCCAAGGAGTAACGTCATGCGCGCTCATTTCCGGAAAACCGTAACTGCAGGACGGCGTATGTTTACGGATCGGATCGTGCCGCTTACGGAACGCAATCATATATTTAAAAAACTCAAACAGTTCTCTGTTTTTTTCCAGCAGTCTCCAATCCAGCCAGGAAATCGGATTATCCTGGCAATAGGGATTATTGTTTCCAAACTGTGTATTGCCAAATTCATCGCCTGCCAGAAACATCGGCACGCCTCTGCTTAAGAGCAGAATAGCAGCCGCATTTTTCATCATGCGGATCCGAAGGCGCATGACCTCCGGATTCTCCGTCTCCCCCTCCGCTCCGCAGTTCCAGCTTGCATTGTCATTCGAGCCGTCGGAATTGTCCCATCCGTTTGCTTCATTGTGTTTCTGATTATACGCATACAGATCATAGAGTGTAAATCCGTCATGGCAGGTAATAAAATTCACCGAAGCGTTGCAGCCCAAACGCTCTTCATATAAATCTTCCGAGCCGAATATCCGGGTCACCGCCGTATGTGCCTTTCCGTTATCCCCCTTTAAAAAGGAACGCATATCGTCTCTGTATTTGCCGTTCCATTCCACCCAGCGGTTCCAGGAAGGGAAGTTGCCCACCTGATACAATCCGCCGGCATCCCATGCCTCTGCAATCAGCTTCACATTTCCAAGAATCGGATCAAAGGCAAGTGACTGCAGAAGCGGGGGCTTGCGCATGGGCGAACCGTCCTCATTTCGTCCCAGAATACTTGCAAGGTCGAAACGAAATCCGTCTATCCGGTAAGTAATCACCCAGTAACGCAGACATTCCAGAATCATCTGCTGTACAATCGGATGGTTGCAGTTTAACGTATTGCCGCAGCCGCTGAAATTATAATAATATCCGTCCGGCGTTAAAATATAATAAATCTGGTTATCCAATCCTTTAAAGGAGATCACGGGACCCTGTTCATTTCCCTCCGCCGTATGATTAAATACGACGTCCAGATACACTTCCATTCCGTTCTCATGCAGCCGTTTGATCAGGTTCTTTAATTCGTTTCCTTCCTGGTTATACTCTACTCCGGCTGCATAACTCGTATTCGGCGCAAAAAAACTGATCGTATTGTAGCCCCAGTAGTTCAGAAGAAGATTCCCCTGATACTCCCTCTGGTCTTTCATCTCGTCAAATTCAAAAATGGGCATCAGCTCCACCGCAGTAACGCCGAGTTCTTTTAAATACGGGATCTTTTCCGAAAGCCCGGCAAACGTCCCCGGCGACTTCACGCCGGAAGAAGGATCCTGCGTAAATCCCCTGACATGCATCTCATAAATTACCGTATCCTCAAGAGGCGTTAACAAAGGCTTTGCATCTTCCCAGTCAAAATCATCCTTTACCACCCTTGCATGATAGGGATTTTCCGCTCCCTGCGGCTTCTTGCCCCAGATGCTCTGTCCGGTCACTGCTTTTGCATACGGATCCAGCAGAACATGCTTTCTATCAAACAGCAGGCCTTTCTTTGGATCGTAAGGACCGTCCATCCGGTATGCATATTCAAATTCTTCAATCTGCAGACCGAACACGATCATGGAAAACACATTGCCGATCCTGTAATTTTCCGGAAACGGAATCACCGCATACGGTTCTTCTTCTTTCCGCCGAAATAAAAGCAGCTCACAATACGTTGCCTGATTGGAATGAATCGTAAAATTCACGCCGCCGGGGATTGCCGTCGCTCCGTTGATTTCATACATACCGGGACGGACTTTATATCCGCAGATCTCCCCCAAAGGGATCAGATGGAATTTTGACTCCTGCAGTATCGGTTTCATAACGAATCTTCGCCTCCTTATCTTAACATGGTAAAATAGAAAAGCACCAGTACCCCAAGCACGATTCGATACCAGCCAAAGACTTTAAAATCATGCTTTTTGATATATCCCATTAAAAACCGGATCACAACGACGGATACCAGAAACGCAGTCGCCATTCCGATCAAAAGGATCACTAACTCAGATGTCGTAAAGACAAATCCAAAATCCAAAACCTTCATCAAGCTTGCGCCGAACATCACCGGGATCGCCAGAAAGAACGTAAATTCCGCCGCTACGCTTCTGGATACTCCAAGTAAAATTCCGCCTAAAATCGTCGCCCCCGACCGGCTCGTGCCCGGAAACACCGCCGCAATCAGCTGAAACATCCCGATCCAAAACGCGGTATCCCAGCCGATTTCTGCAATCGCCTCCATTTTCGGCCGTTTCCGCCGGTTTCCGTTTTCAATCAAAATAAATGCCACGCCAAAAACAATCAGCGCCAGAGCTATTATAAAATAATTGTAAAATAAATCTTCGATCTTGTCTCCGAAGGCAAGCTCCACAACTGCCGCCGGAATACAGGCAACTACAATCTTAAACCACATGACAAACGTATCCTGTTTGACGCAGTATTTCTCTTTCACAGAAAACGGCCAGATTTCTTTCCAGAACAACAGCACAACCGCTAAAATCGCCCCCAGCTGAATAACCACCTCAAACATGCTGAAAAAACTCTCCGATACATCCAGGCTGATAAATTCATTCAGCAGGATCAGATGCCCCGTACTGCTGATCGGAAGCCACTCTGTAATCCCCTCCACAATTCCAAAAAAAACCGCCTTTAACAATTCTACCATACTATCCTCCATTGATTTCATTCTGCGTCTATTCTAGCGCTTTTTCTGTTTTATTTCAACCGGTGAAGGAAAAATAACATTCGGGCAGTGTTCTGCCGCCGGATTAAAAATGCCCGAAATGATTTTACCTGCCATCCGAATACAACGGATGAAACAATCATTTCGGGCATACCGCCTGTATCCTATTTTTTTAATTACAGCCCCTCATATCGTTTCAATACGGGAACCAGTTTTTTCACTACAAGAATCAGGCTGACAATCTGTACAACGGTCATTGCAGCCGTCTGATAGATCCTCGTCGCAAACAATGCCCAGTACGGACTTCCGTATAAAAACGAAATCCAGTACGTATTCAGCAGCTGACTGATCAAAACCTGTACGACCAGGACGGAGAGAATAATATTCGGTATAGTAGCTTTCTTTTTCAAGAAAAATCCGAATACCGCCCCGGTTAAATACGCAGTCAGCGTAAATCCCGGAAAATACGCTCCGACCGGAAACAGCACTGCGCTGACCACATCGCCGATAGCTCCGACAAATCCGCCCGCTACCGGTCCATATAAGATCGCTGCCACTGCAATCGGCAGAAATGTAAATCCGATCTTTAGATTCCATGTATGTATGGAAAAACGCGCCAGTATCACTTCCATGGCAACCATAATTCCGATCATGGAAACGGATTTTGCACTTATCTTCGCATGCATGGTTTTCCTCCTTTCTTCCGTAGCACGGATCTTATTTGTCGATCATAAATGCTACTGACAGAAGGAAAAAATGCCTCTATGGTATTTCTTGCACCCAATAGAAGCATCCCTTTGAATACAGCAGCGGGATGCGAACCTGATACCGCAAGACTTGCTTTTCGTCCACGTGACAACTCCCCGTTCACATGACACTTAACGCATCAGATCCTACTCTGCTTTATTTTTCGACAAAGAGTATTGTATCACACCCGTCCAAATTCTGCAATCCTAAAATGTTACTTTTTCATCGTTTCCTCTTCCATCTTCGGCAGCTCCGCCAGCATAGAAGTACAATGCCCGCAGCGCGCCGATTGGTATTTCACTGAAGCAGTACGGACACGGCTTTGTTTCGGGAGATTCGGAGGCTCGTCTTCTTTCCTGGAAAAACGGTCGTTTAAAACATTGATGCATTTGATCAGCATAAAAATCACAAATGCCGTAATCAAAAAATTAATCACTGCCGTAATAAAATTACCGTATGCCAGAATCGGCACTCCTTCGCCGCTTCCTAACGTAAGATATAAGTTAGAGAAGTCGATCCCTCCGAAAATCCCTAAAATCGGTGTCAGCATATCCTGATTTCTTCTTCATGTTCTCTTCTTCGCTCTTTTGCAGATCTACGTCTCTTTTACCCGGCCGGCGATATATTCTTCCATTTCATCTTTGGGAATTCCCATCACAACGGACAGTTCCCCATACAGGCTCTCTTCCGCCAAATGCAGATATTTTTCATCACTGCTTGTCACTTTTTTGCCCGCGGCAAGCCTTGACTGTTTCCGGATATAAAGCGTTTTGATCATTCGAACCCATTCTTCGCAATCGCAGGTACCGATCGCCTCTTTATAAATCTGCTCTCTGTTCTTTTCGTCATTGACCCATAAAATATCAATCTCTTTGATCTTACCGATCAATTCGTCCGCTTCTTTTTTTGTCAAAACGGGACGCATTTTTACTTTCTGGTTGTCTACGGGGGTAAATAAACGGCAGCCTTTATCGTATACCGGTTCCAACGTATAATACAGCTTGTCCGTCTTTGCACCGGGCGCCGCCATCTTGGTCTTCTCGGCAACTTTGCATACTCCGGTATTTCCATATACAATGTATTCTCCTATTTCAAACATCCACTACCTCCTTTTTGCCGGGTATTTGTCCCTCAAACACCTTTGATCAGTGCTCTGAAACACTTTTATTTTATCATATTTCCCCCGGTGTTGTCAGTAATTTTTTGAAATTTATCTGAATATTTTGAATATTGAAAAAACAGATCCTTCTGCATTCACCTATTTTTTTCTATTTTTAACGTAAAGACAGCAAACAAAAAACCAGATACCTGACACCGTCAAATACCTGGCTTCTTTCCATACATTCATTAGTCCTGCGGAATGATTTCTTTCTTGTTGTAAGAACCGCAATTTTTGCAAACTCTGTGAGGCATCATTAATTCGCCGCATTTGCTGCACTTTACCAATGTTGGAACAGTCATTTTCCAATTTGCTCTTCTTTTATCTCTTCTTCCTTTGGAAGATTTGTTCTTGGGACAAATTGACATCAGTTACACCTCCTTAAATTGATGAAAGATATCCTGTATCGCCGCCATCCTCGGATCCAGATCCGTCCTGCCGCACGAACAGGTCTTATCGTTTAAATTTATACCGCATGTTCTGCAGATGCCCTTACAGTCTTCTCTACATAAAACTTTCATCGGAAAACCTGTCAGGATTTCATCATAAATGAGCGCATCGACATCCAATTCCGTCCCTTCCAGATATTCCATATCCCCGTCTGCTTCCTCGGATTCCGATTCTTTCAGAAGAAATTCCCGACGGATTGCAACCGGAATCTGCACCGCTGTTTCTTTCAGGCACCTGTCGCAGGGAACCAAAATCGTAATCTTTGTTTTCCCGCAAACTGCAAGGCTTTGGTTCTCTTTTTGTTCCAGATGCAGAAGAAACGGTTCTTTTTTCGTGATGGGAAATTCCCCCATCCGGGATCGAAATGAAGAAAATCCTGCCGTTACTTCATGCTCTTCTATCTGATTTTCTATGGACTTTAAGTCGGTAATATCTATTTTCACTCTTGTCTCCTGCTCATACCTGAACTATTATACCTATGCTGTTAAGATTTGTCAATAACTTCAAATGTAAATTTATCTGCAAAATATGCGTCCAGCTCTTCGATCTTAATCCTCTCTTGTTCCATGGTGTCGCGGTCACGCACGGTGACGGATAAGTCTTCTTCGGAATCAAAGTCATATGTTACGCAGAACGGCGTACCGATTTCATCCTGCCTTCTGTAACGCTTTCCGATATTGCCCCTGTCGTCAAATTCACAGTTATACTTTTTGGAAAGCTGCGCAAATACTTTCTCCGCACCTTCATTCAGTTTCTTAGATAACGGCAGCACGCCGATTTTTACCGGAGCGAGCGCCGGATGGAAATGAAGGACGGTCCGCATATCCGGTTTCTCTTCCGTTCCGATATTTTCCTCGTCGTATGCGGCGCATAAAAATGCAAGCGTTACGCGGTCCGCTCCCAGCGAAGGCTCAATGACATATGGAATATATTTTTCTTTTTTCTCATCGTCAAAATAGGACATATCCTGACCGGATGTATTCTGATGCTGCGTCAGGTCATAATCTGTACGGTCTGCGATTCCCCACAATTCGCCCCATCCAAACGGGAATAAAAATTCGATATCCGTCGTGCCTTTGGAATAAAAGCACAGTTCTTCTTTGGAATGATCCCTCAAGCGCATTTCGTCTTCTTTGATGCCAAGCGCCAAAAGCCAGTCACGGCAGAAGCCTCTCCAGTAAGCAAACCAGTCCAGATCCGTACCCGGCTCGCAGAAAAACTCCAGTTCCATCTGTTCAAACTCTCTGGTACGGAACGTAAAATTGCCCGGCGTAATCTCATTTCGGAACGATTTTCCGATCTGTCCGATGCCGAACGGTACTTTTTTACGGGAAGTCCTCTGCACATTTTTAAAATTCACAAAAATCCCCTGCGCCGTCTCCGGTCTTAAATATACCGTATTTCTGGCATCCTCCGTCACGCCCTGGAACGTTTTAAACATCAGATTAAACTGTCGGATATCGGTAAAATTATGTTTGCCGCAGGTGGGACAGGCAATCTTGTGCTCTTCGATAAAAGAAGCCATTTCTTCCTGTGACCATCCGTCTATGGAGCCGTTTAAGGCCACGTTATGTTCTGCGGAATAATTTTCGATCAGCTGGTCTGCCCGGAACCGTTCATGGCATTCTTTACAGTCCATCAGAGGATCTGAAAATCCTCCCAGATGTCCGGAAGCCACCCATGTCTGCGGATTCATTAAAATCGCGCAGTCTACGCCGACATTGTAGGGATTTTCCTGTATGAATTTCTCCCACCATGCCCGCTTGACATTATTTTTCAACTCCACGCCAAGATTTCCGTAATCCCATGTATTTGCAAGTCCTCCGTATATTTCCGAGCCGGGATATACGAATCCTCTTGCCTTTGCTAATGCAACAATCTTGTCCATTGACTTTTCCATTTTCCATTCCTCCCCGCTGCTATCTGTATATAATATATGTAAGGTGCGCCTCTTCGTTGGCGTCTGCGCTTACGATCGAAACCGTATCGTTTCCGACCATTTCGGTATCCTCTCCGGATATGTATAACACGGTTCCCGGAACCTGCACATCTACGTTTGCTTTAATGATTGCCACCTTGCATTCATCGTCTTTTAACACCTCGTCACCGGACACTTTCTTCTTTTCATCCGAATCCGAAACACTGTAAAAGTCCGTATCGAAATCATATCCTGCCGCCTGCGCCTCTACGATATTTCCGGTATACAATTCGATGCCGTTGAAACCGGTATAATCTTCACAGGAATCATATTCCATTTTCAGTTTTGCAATGCCGTCTTTAATGTCAAAAGACGCCTGTTCTACCGTATCGCCGTTTGTTTGCGTATACTCTTCCAGATGCTTTGTGATATACTCCTCCAACTCTTCTGTGTCATAATAATCTTTGTCCAGATGTTCTACGTCTACGCTTATAATATTTCCCTTCTTTTCAATAAAAACAGTGCTGGTATCCACATCTGCTTTTGAAGAACACCCCGACAACATTCCTGCACAGAGAATAAAAATAACTGCAAATAGTATCTTTCTCATCTCTTCTTTAACCTCCGTATCTGCTCTGTTGCTGTAATCCATGCTATTATACTATGTTCCTTTTCAGATTTCAACCTGCGATTGTCTTTAATATTTCCAGAGACCGGAAGCTATGGGAAACCTGATCGGCATAGATACGGTCTGTGATCCGCTCCATAAGATCCAGCACATGATCGGATACCGTAAAAGTATAGAGCTTTGTCAGCTCTGCCGAAAATATATACTGCAGCGTATACAGCGTGGAGCCGTCTAACGGTATGCCGTCTGTTTCTTTTGTACAATGACCGCAGAGCATTCCGTGCCGCCGGACAGAAAAACAGGCAAGGCCGTCTGTTTCTCCGCAGTTCTGGCAGGAAAAAAAGTTCGGATACTCTCCTTCTGCCAAAAGAACCCGAAGCTCATATACCCTGCGCACCAGCCGGGCATCCAGTGTACCTTTCCCCAGAGCCCGAAGCGTCTGGTACAGTAATTTTAATAGCTCTTTTTCCTCGCTGTTTTCCTGCGCATAAAAATCCGCCACTTCCAGAAAATAAAATCCGTAACAGGCTTTTACGGGATCTTCGGACAATTCGCGGAAATAGTTGGCTACAGATGCCTTTGCCAGATTATATGTACTGCGCCCTTCAAAAAACTCAAATTCTCCAAAGGAAAAAGGGCTGGTTGCAGCCAAAAGCTGACTGACGGGGCGTCTTGCCCCTCTCGCAAAGGCTGTAATCTTCCCTCTTTCTTTTGTCAATACGGTAATCCGCTTATCGTATTCTCCCATTGGCATGACCTGCAATACCATTCCCGTCAGAACAATGTTCTGTCTCATAACCGTCCCATCCTCTTTTCCTGTTTCCCGGCGTCTCGTCTACGCTTTTTGCGGCGCCCCTTCCACCGTCCTCTGCTTTCGCGCTCTGCCGGTAAGTCAGATAATCCGAAATTTTTCCGCTCGCTTCAAAATTCTTCCATGCATCCTGCACCATCTGCCCGTCATCTCCTAAGTACGTAATTTCATGATTTACGCGTAATCGTTACGCATAAAAAATACCCTCTGCGGTATTACATAGTTAGGTTTTCCTTCTTTGACGGAATCATACCAGATAAAAATTGGCAGTATTGCAGCTCCGAAATGCGTACGGTTAAAGCCGGTCTTTTCGATAGCCAAAATTTTTCATCTGAATATCGGAATCCCGCCAGTCCTTTCGTATTTTTACCCAGAGCTTTAAATTTGCCCTTCCCCCGATCAACCGTTCGATCTCAAAACGGGCGTTGCTTCCGATCTTTTTCAGCATGGCGCCGCCTTTTCCTATGATAATCCCTTTATGAGATTCCCGCTCGCATACAATGGTCGCCTCAATATCCGTTAAATTTTTCTTTCCCTGCCGCTGTTTCATGATTTCTACCGTAACCGCAATTCCATGCGGAACTTCCTCATCCAGCGCATGCAGCGCTTTTTCCCGTATGATTTCCGCTACAATCTGCCGCATCGGCTGGTCTGTCACCGTCTCTTCGTCATAAAACATCGGACCGTACGGCAGATATTGAAATACGGTATCCAGCACATCCTGCGTATTTAAGTTCCGAAGCGCAGAAACCGGAATAATCTCGTCAAAGTCGTACACTTTGCGGTATACGTCGATGTATTCGAGTATTTTGAGCTTTTCTACCGTATCTATTTTATTGATGATAAGTATGACAGGGCGGCTGACACCCTCCAGCATCTGCAGGATCTTTTTCTCACCCGCGCCGATATAGCTGCCCGGTTCCACCAGCCAGAGGATCACATCGGCGTCATGCAGCGTATTTACGGCAGCAGTCACCATATACTCACCCAGTTTGTTTTTTGCCTGATGCATGCCGGGCGTATCCAAAAATACAATCTGCCCCCGGTCCGGGTCCGTATACACTGTCTGAATACGATTTCTTGTCGTCTGCGGCTTTTTTGACGTAATTGCAATCTTCTGTCCGATCAGGCAATTCATCAGTGTAGATTTCCCTACGTTCGGACGTCCGATGATCGCTGCAAAACCCGATTTGAATTTCTCTTCCATAACTATCCCTTTCTTTTGTTATAACAACTGTTCTATCGATAGAAACAGTTCTTTCTGTTCTCTGATCTTCTCTTCATTGCCGACGACGCAGAAATTTTTCTGTGATAATACGCTTTCTACTGCATCCGCCAGCGCCCGGATATCCTGCGGCATTGCGCCGATCACCTCGTCTCGTTCCCTTTGGATCTCTTCATAGGTAATCCCCGCAAAGTACGCTGAAACAGAACGCAGTCCCTTTGCAGACGGATTCAGCGGCGTATCCAGTTCACTGATCGAACCGATGATATATTTCGTCATATCCCGCTCGTCTGCAGAAAAGTTCCGAAGATACTCCGGTATATGCTCATACACTGCATTGGTCTGCTCTAAATTGGGATCTCTGTAAGAAGAAAAATATACGTTTCCATTCCGCATAAATACTCCGCCGCAGCCGTATGCACCGCCTTTTACACGTACATTCAGCCAGAGGTAGTCATAGCTTAAAATAACTCTAAGAATCTTCATCGCTCCCGTATAAGAAAATCCGGCAGATTTAAAATTCCCGGCTCTTGAAACATACTGTACTTTTGAAGCATCCATAAATCCTTCGTTTTTTCGGATACAGGATAATTTGGCAGCCGGACGGCTCTTTGCCTGGGACGGAAGCTTTTCTTTCAGTCCCGCCAATGCATCGGGCAACCGTTTGATTCCCTCTTCGTCACAGGTTACTGCCGCCATCATGTTTTCTTTTGTAAAAACAAGGCGCAGCAGCCGTTTTAACCGGTCGATCAGCAGATGCTTCTTTTCTTCAAAATGTTCTTCATATTCCGCAACGACACGGTAAAAATCGATTCCAAGCGTCAGATCGCTGCAGCGTGCCGTTTCCGAAAAATAAGACATCGCGCGAGACGCAGACACATAATTTCCGGCAGAAGAAAGCATCATCTGCAGTTTTGACTTGATCTCGGAAAGAATCTCTTTTAATCGTTTTTCATCGTCCAGTTTCGACCCAAGCAGAATTTCTTCGATCAGTTTTACCGCCTTGGGCAGTTTATCATATAATACTTTGGTCCGGATTTCAAATTTTGCCTCGTAAGAGGAATCTTTGGCATGGTCATAGGTCGAAATCACCGACGCCATGCCGCCCGTTTCCAGATTGATCTCATTCGCCAGATCGCCGTATGCATACGCATCGGTATCAATATAGCCCAGAACCGATTTTAAAATACCAACGTAAGGCAGTTCTTCTTCCGTTACAAATCGTATGTCAAACATCAGATTCAAATATAAGATACCGTTGGAATAAAGATTGGAAAACAACGTTTTTACCCCGCCGCACTCCATTTCCGACAGCGTAAATGGCAGCGCCTCCCGTTTCATATCTTCCCGTTTTAACATCGGAATCTTTTCCAGGTCTTCTTTGGACGACGGTTCTTCCTGATACTGTTTTAAATGTCCGGTATCTTCGATCAGAGCCTGAAGTTCCGATTCGCTCAGACTCTCTTTATATGCGGCAAGCATTTGGGCAAGCGCTTTGTCCTGCTTTGCATTCAATCCCCGTACCGGCTCAATGGTAACCATAGACACATGGGTATTCTCAAGCATATAATCCCGAATCAGGCGTTCAAAATAATCTTCGTTTGTCATCTCCCGCAAAAACCGGTAAACTTCCAGCGATTCTAAATGCAGAAACGGCTGCGTATCGTCATACAGCCAGCTGTCTAACATCTGTAAACCGTATATAAGGCCTTTCGGATACGAACCGAAATCGGCCTCCCGATATTTAAATTCCGAACTGTTGATTCCCGCTAAAAGCGCTTTTTTATCCAGCGCCCCGTCCGCCTGTTCCTGTAATACTCTGCGGATCGTCTCTGCAAAACGGTCCTCATCCATACGATTGGCATTCTTCGCCACAATAGAAAATACCGGCTGGTATGTGCCGTTGTCATAAGACCCCATAATGTCTTTTCCAATACCAGCATCGATTAACGCCTTTTTCAGCGGCGCGCCCGGAGCGTTTAACAGCGCATAATCCAGGATCTCAAACGCCTGGTACAGCGTTTTATCTAATACGGTCCCGATTGCCATATTATAGGAAAGATAGGTATGATCCTCAAGCGGCTCATTGCTTGCCACCGGATATGTTTTATTTATCCTGCGGACAGAAGAAAATGCGTTCTGCTTCCGGATTTCTGAGTCTATGGAAATTTCTTCGTAATGGGACAGATAGTTCTGATCCAGCCAAAGCAGTTTTTCTTCGATATCCATATTTCCATAGAGATAGATATAGGAATTACACGGATGATAGTACCTTCGGTGAAAATCCAAAAATGCCTCATAGGTCAGCTCGGGGATATGGTTGGGATCGCCGCCGGACTCATTCCCGTAAGCCGTATCCGGAAACAGAGAATTTAAAATTTCACGCTCCAGCACTCCCTCCGGAGAAGAAAACGCGCCTTTCATTTCATTATAAACCACGCCGTTTAACGTAATCGGCGCATCCTGATCCTCCAGTTCATAGTGCCAGCCTTCCTGTTTAAAAATCTCTTCTTTTTTGTAGATGTTCGGATGCAGCACAGCGTCCATATAGACGTCCATCAGATTCTGAAAATCTTTGTCGTTGCAGCTTGCCACCGGATATACGGTCTTGTCCGGATACGTCATGGCATTTAAAAACGTATTTAAAGAACCTTTCACCAATTCCACAAAAGGATCTTTTGCCGGAAACCTGTCCGAACCGCAGAGTACCGTATGCTCTACGATATGCGCAACTCCCGTGCTGTCTGCCGGCGGCGTACGGAATCCGATATAAAATACTTTATTCTCATCCTCATTGCATACGGCTGAAATCCTTGCGCCGCTTTTTTTATGACGCAGCAGAATCCCCCTCGAATGGATATCGCTTAAGTTTTTTTCCTGTACGATCTCGTATAACTGCAATACTTCCTGTTTCAAAATTCGTTTCCTCCATACTATACCCTGCGGCCAACGCCCGCCCGGGATAATTTTTTTATTTATAAAAGAGGGTGTATATACACCCTCTTTTGGTTATTCTTTCCTATAATCTGTTGCTTTATGTAATTTGGAACTGATCCAAATTAGGATAAACGAACAACGTTGGACGCCTGCGGTCCCTTTGTTCCGTCTACCACTTCGAATTCAACCTCTTCTCCATCCTTGAGCTCCTTGAATCCGTCCATCTGTAATGCAGAATAATGAACAAAAACTTCATTTCCTTCTGCATCTGAAAGAAATCCATAACCCTTCTTTGCGTTAAACCATTTTACAGTACCTTTCTGCATAATACTTCCTCCTAAAATATTATTACTTTTGTGTTTTCTCACGTTCTTTAGACTAGCATATTTTTCCTTTTTTGTCAATCTTTCTGCGTTTTTTCCTTTGTATTTTTGTCTCTTTTCCTTTGTATTTTTCCTTATGAAATTTCTGTACCGAAAGAACAATTTCCGGTCTGTTTTTTTATTACTTATTTTCGGTTCATATGATATAATCGTACAAAAGTACAAAGGAGACTGCTTATGCAATTTTATCTTTCTATCCTGATCGGCATTCTCATTATCATTATAGCCATACTTGCACTGCGTCTGTATCTGATGCAAAAGTCTGCCAGAGAAATCCGGCAGGAATTCGCCAAACGTTTACAAACCGATACCAATACCCTGATCGGTATTTCCAGCCGCAGCCGCTCTATGCGCGCGCTCGCCGACGATATCAACGGACAGCTTAAAAAACTCCGGAGCCAGCGGCATAAGTTTATCCAAGGGGATTTCACGGTTAAGGAAAGCATTACCAATCTTTCACACGACATCCGGACGCCGCTGACTGCCATCTGCGGCTATCTGGATTTGCTTGAACAAGAGAACCTGCCAGAAGACGCCGTTCGTTTTGTATCTGTGATCCGGGAGCGGACCGAACGGTTAAAAGAATTGACCGAAGAATTATTCCGCTATTCCGTTGCCGCTTCCGCTGACCAGTCTGGCACGTCAGAAGAAGTCGTCTTAAACAGCGCGTTAGAAGAAAGCATCCTGTCGCATTACGCCGTGTTAAAAGGATGCGGCATTACGCCGGAAATTTCCATGCCCGAACAAAATATCATCCGCCGTCTGGACAAAAAAGCCCTGCTGCGCATCTTTGAAAATATCCTGGGAAATGCCATCAAATACAGCGGCGGCGATCTGAGGATCCGTTTATCGGAATCCGGTGAAATCTGCTTTTCCAATCATGCGCCGCATCTAAACGAAATACAGGTACAAAATCTGTTTGACCGCTTTTATACAATTGAATCCGGGAAAAAATCTACCGGGCTTGGGCTTTCCATAGCCAAAACGCTGACCGAACAGATGCACGGCAGCATTACCGCCCGGTATCATAACCGAACACTTTCTATTATACTGGTATTTTAACCCTGCCTGCACATTTAAGATTGTTTAGCCATTTTCTTTTTATGCCTGAACAAAGCACTCAATTATCCGTTGCAAGTATAACTTAATCTATGCTATAATGATTCCGCCCTTATTAGACAGGCAAAATCTGGTAGTTATTTAGCAAAGGAGAGGATACAATGGACATTACCAACGATATTAAGTATGTAGGCGTAAACGATCATGACATCGATCTGTTTGAAGGACAATACGTGGTCGAAAACGGCATGGCTTACAATTCCTATATGCTGATGGATGAAAAAACAGCCGTATTTGACACGGTAGACGCCCGTTTCGGAGAAGAATGGCTTGCAAATATAAAAGCAGTATCCGGTTTACGGCAGCCGGATTATCTGATCATACAACATATGGAACCGGATCATTCCGCAAATATTGCAAAATTTATGGAACAATATCCGGAAACGAAAATCGTTTCCAGCGCCAAAGCATTTGTCATGATGAAGCAGTTTTTCGGTACGGATTTTGCAGACCGGCAGACAGTCGTCAAAGACGGCGACACCCTTTCTCTGGGAACTCATACGCTGACCTTTGTTGCGGCTCCGATGGTACACTGGCCGGAGGTTATCGTTACGTATGATGACCGGGATAAGGTTCTGTTTTCCGCAGACGGATTCGGTAAATTCGGTGCGCTGGACGCCGACGAAGACTGGGCATGCGAAGCACGGCGCTACTATTTCGGAATTGTAGGAAAATACGGCGTACAGGTACAAAATCTGCTGAAAAAAGCTGCTGCCCTGGATATTCAGGCGATCTGCCCGCTGCACGGTCCGATTTTAACAGAAAACTTAGCCTATTATATCGGTCTTTATCAGACCTGGTCTTCATATTCCGTGGAAACAGAAGGCGTAACGATCGCCTATACCTCCGCCTATGGAAACACAAAAAAAGCTGCCGAGCTTTTGGCAGAAAAACTGAAGGAAAAGGGCTGCCCAAAAGTAGCCGTAAACGACCTTGCACGCTGTGATATGGCGGAAGCCGTAGAAGACGCATTCCGCTACGGCAAACTGGTTCTGGCTTCCCCGACGTATAACGGCGACGTATTCCCGTTTATGCGCGAATTTATCCACGACCTTGCAGAACGCAATTATCAGAAGCGTACGATCGGACTGATCGAAAACGGTTCCTGGGCGCCTACAGCGGCAAAAACTATGCAGAAAATGTTAGAAGGCTGCAAAAATCTTACCTTTACGGAAACCACCGTAAAGATTATGTCTGCGGTAAACGATGAAAGCATGGCGATGATCGACGCTATGGCAGAGGAACTCTGCAAAAATTAAGCCGATCGGCAGTACACTAAAAAACAATATCCGGCACTGCGTTCACAGTGCCGGTCAAAGAATCCGGTTCCCAGGCGCGCTGCCAGAAACCGGATTTTTTCTTTCTTATTTTCTTTTGATGCGGTGAATCTGCGGTTTTACGGTAATCTCCGAAACAACTGCCCCCTCTCTCTGTTTTAAAATAAATGAAACCGCGTCTGCGATTTCTTTTGGCAGAAGATAAGAAGCCTCTTCCTCTCCCACCGTAAAATCCGCGTTCCGGTAAAGATCTGTCTTTGTCATATCCGGATAAATCGTTACCACCTTTACCCCATATTTTCTCGCCTCGTCAAACAGACTGCGGGAAAATCCGGCAAGACCTGCCTTTGTCGCTCCATAGGCACAGCCGTGGGGACTGGACGACTGCGCCGTAACCGATGAAATATTGATCACAAACCCCCGGTTCGCCTTTAGATACCGCAACAGCTGCTGCGTCAAAATCATAGGAACTTCCAGATTGATCCGAACCATCTGCTGTATTTTTTTTGGATTCAACTCTTCATGCAGTCCATAATAGGCGACTCCGGCATTGTTGACCAAAACGGAAACATCTCCCCGCGCCGCAATGTCTTTTATGTTCTGTAGCAGCCGCTGCGTATCCAGAAGATCGCAGACAATGGGGTGAAACATCTGCCCCTCTGCCGGTTCCTTAAACTCTCTGCCGATTCCAAACACTTCAAATCCGAGACCGCAAAGCGCCTTGCTGATTTCGGATCCGATTCCTGCGGACGCTCCCGTTACGATTGCCGATTTAGACATGCTCCACCTCTTCTTTTTCTTTCCATAAAAATATGCGCTCCGCGGGTACATAGGCGTGTAACCGATCTGTCAGAAACCGCTCCATTTCCTCCTCCAATCCTCCCGGATACCGATATACACCGCCCGTATTTTCATACGGAAACTGCACGACTGCGGAATACGGCTGCTGTTTCCGCATTTTTTTCAGATAATCCTGAGATACCCGAAATGTCCCTACGCTGATATCCAGGATCTTATGCGCATCGATTTCTGAAAATACGGACTGCAGCATTTCATCGTACTGCATCTTCCAATTCCTGCAGTACAGCATTGGATCAAAACACAAACGAACGCTAAATCCCAGTTCAATGGCTTTGGCTGCACAGGAAATCCGCTGCGGCAAAGATGCGGTTCCATGCTCACAGGCATCGATTACTGCCTGCGGAGACAGGGTAAACGCAAAAACCGCCCGTTTCAAAGGCTCCCAGCTCTCAAACGGAAGATTTGCACATTTTGTGCGGATTTCTATCGTTACATCGTTCCTCTCCTGCACAAAACAAATCCATTCCTTTATATATCCGGTCACAGAATCAAGCGCCGCCAAATCCGTATCATAGGATACGCAAAGATACACGGGATGCCTGCGCAGCAACGCTCTGGTTTCATCCAAAATATCCTCTAAATTGACAAATACCACAAGCATCCCGGACGGATACATCCCTTTTAAATAACAGTATTCACAATTGTAAATACAGTTCATGATACAGGAAGTATAATAGAAATTGTCATTGCCGAAATTCTGGCAGACCGGCGCGCCGGGATAGATAAGCGTACCGGATTTTACCGCAAGTATTATATTCTGCGCCGTATGCTGCAATTCAAAATTCTGCTTCCTGCGGCAGAATACATCTTTATAGTGATGAATTTCAATGATTTCAGCATGCGGAAAATGCGATAAGATCTGCTTTGTTCTGGGATATGCAAATGCTTTTGTTTCAACATAGATATGAGAGCAAAAAGAATTATAACAGTCTTTTTTTAAGTTCTTCAAAACAATGTTTCCCCTCTCTTTTGTTTCGGCACGGAAGCTTTTGTTCTTCATACATGCTTTGTATCACATTCGGATCATACGTGCCGGAAAGCATTCCGTAACGAATATACTGGCGAACGGACGCTGCCATCACACAAGAGCAGCAAAGGTCTCTACAGAGCCGCTCTGCGATTTCATCGGCAGATTTTAAAAGACCGTGATTCTTCGTCTGCATCTTCGCCCCGGCTGCATGTAACCGATCGAGAAACAGTACAATGGCATCCATTTCATCCTGCATCCGAATTTGTACCTGCATCGGCATGATATCTCTGCTCTCGCCCGAATCGGATATGGTTTTTAAAAAACACATCTGATGCGGTCCGAACCAGTAACTGCCGGCTTGATAAACGGCAGATGCTTCCATGTCATAGAGCATCGTTTTGTGTGACTCTGTGAGATCCTCCTGACGCAACGGTTCTGCACTTGTAAAAATCGAAGCTTCTAAAAGAGAATGGCGATACAAAAGATCCGGATAAAATGTTTTTCCGGTTGTCATTTCTGTAATTTTGCTGCACAAAAAAAGTCCGTCCCGCATAGGAGCTCCCGCGCAAATTCCGATATTCACCAGAAAATCATACTCCCCGGGCGGATATGCCGTACAGAGAAAACCAACTGCCGCCGCCGCTGCAATCATTCCAGTTCCGGTAATGATCAGACGCACGCATTGCGATTCGTTGGAAAACACCTGAAAATGCATCTGCGCATTTTCTTTTTTCAGTTGATACTGCCGTATCAGCGGCTGTGCTTCGGCGTACATTGCGGTAATAAGATATAACATGACAATTCCTCAAAATCAACGACTCATGGCTCTTTCTATGTGTCTTAACAGCGCCGTACAGCCTTCCATAACGTCCGCATACGTTTCATCGAAATTTCCGGTGTACCAAGGATCCGCGATATCGCGGGAAGAATTTGCAAATGTAAGAAGCTTGCAGATTTTCCCCTGCGGATCGCCGTTTGTGATTCTTGTCATATTCCGGATATTAGCGGAATCCATCCCGATCAGATAGTCATATCTAGCATAATCCTCTTTTGTCATGCGAACGGCACGGTGGGGAACCAGCGGAATACCGGCCTGTTTTAATTTTCTAGCCGTTCCATAATGCGGCGGATTGCCGATTTCGTCGTTGTGCGTGGCGGCGGATGCGATGTGGATTTTTTCACTTAAATTTTTCTGGCTGACGAGATGCGTCATAACGCTTTCGCACATGGTGCTGCGGCAGATATTGCCGTGGCAGACGAAAAGTATTCTAATCATAAAATCCTCCTATCTGAAAATGCCGTGAAATGCCGTGTTTTGCGAGGATATGCCGCGTTTTTAAGGCTTGGGATTTTCCTTTCAAAATCCACACAATTTGGCATATCGTGGCATAGGTCGGTACATCATAGCCGTGTGTAGTAGTAAAATCGTAGTAGGAATGGCGGGGTGCATTACTACTCTGTTTTTGCCCTTTAGTGTGTGCATCTTATAACGATGAACCCCCAGAAAGGTGCATGGCGATTTTGGGGTGTGCATAATTTAACGATAAACACGGTGTAAATTTTCTATATTCAAAAAAATCTTATATACCTCATTTTTTAATATATTGAATACAATAGGTTGGCATGAGAAAATGAAACTTGCGTTATTTCTCTTTGCCTATTTTCTGGAACTTATCAACGGCTTTAAGCCCAAACGATTTTTACTTAATCATGGTAGTTTTTGGGCTAATTTAAAAAATGTTGGCATTGGTTCTCTCGGCATCCTCATTGGCAATATAATCCGAGGAGATTCTAAACCAATTGGAAACTCAAAATCATCGTTTAGCAAATTGGAAGTCGGAACAGATATACAAATATCTCTAATATTGCCGATATTTAGTGTAAGCGAATCCGAAAGCGAGTCTGGATTGGTATCCTCCTCTATTTTTCCTGGAAATGTCAACCGTGCAAAATCAGTAACATCCTTTAATTGCTCAGGATTGAATCTTCCTTTCGCCAGATCAAGTGCGATTCGAAATTCATTTTGATATGAATATGAAGATGCTTTACAAAACTCATCATATGGCTGCTCTACAGAAAAGTCAACATCATATTCAATTCTCTGAAATGAGGTCCAAAAATCATTTCCAAAACGGTCTAACATAGCATAACAAATTCTACGAAGAAACTCTCTCGTGTTGTGAATAATTACTGCGGTATCACCAAATTCGAGTATCTTATTATCTGGTTTAATGAAACATCCTGTTTTTTCATCAAACTCCAACGCATATAAACAATAGATTTTCTCTCTATAGGTCAGCACATCAATTAAGCCGACCTGATTGCCAAACGAATAGTTTATCCCTTCTAATACATCTCCGCGAAACTCATTTTGAGAATCTGCCGACCTTCTTGATATATCTCCAAAACAAGCAATTGCTCGCATGAACACCTCGCCGTCTATAAGCTTATCTGCCCATTTTTTATCAATAAACTTTACTAAGTAATATGGTTTCTCACTGTTTGACACTTTTAACTCCTCCAATCAATTCCATTTTAGATAACTCAAGCAATATTTCCGGTTTTTTTGTTAGGATTCTCCTAAACCTTATCGTATTATTTTATCCATACAAAGACTTCAAATGATCAATCGACATCTTTCTTCCATTAATTTCAATAAACTTATTATTGAACATTAACAAAGTATCCTTATTCTTCTCGTTAAACCATATTGCTTTTTCTCTATTTACTATATATTCAATAGCTTTCATTATTTTTTCTGAGGATAATAATCTTATGCCTTGGCATCTAAGACGTTTTTGTTTATCATTGATATTTTCACCTAATTCACATAGGTTCTTAAGTTTCTGAATATCCTGACAAATCATATACTCATTCCAAATAGCAAATCGTTGTTTAGAAGCCATAATATACAAAAGACTATTTTTGTAGTAACTATTGAACGCTATTTCTGTATTCATAGACTCAAGTATTTCTTGAATATCTGCATCTTCATTTTTATTCCAATATGTAAACCAATCAAGCACAAAATCACTGAGTAGTGGATCTGAATCATATTTCAAATGTTTAGAAAACGGCAAAAGATATTCCATATCCATTGAATGGAATCGATTAATTGAATCAACAACTGATTTGCCAATAGTGATGCCCAACCATCTTTGATGCGGTTCTGCTTTCGCAGCTTCTGCTATAGGTTTCCCAAGAAAAATGCGATTTTTTTCATCCATTACAGATGTTCCGACAGAAATTGTGCCTCTCAAAGGAATTTTTCTCTTTAATGCTTCACAAAAAACAGTACTACACTTCTCCAAGAAACCACCAATTAGTGGGTTTAAAAAGGAATCTATTTCTATCCAGAGCAAAAAAGTGTCACTAAAAAACGCATGGCTTAAATCATAGTTAATAATATGATATGGAGTATTAAAATCAGCCAAATCAGTTATTACTTCATTCAAATCGCCAAACAATTCTCTTTTGCCAAATAAAGGATTACAGATAGCAATAGGGGTATAACTATCATTGCATAATTTAATCATATCCGAATAATAGTCATAAACTTTTTGAAATTCTCCAGTATTTAATAATCGCGATGTCCCTAATATGTCAAAAAAAGCTATTAGAATTTGTTTTTCGTTAATTCGCTCCATTAACCACATTCCCTCATGTCTTCCCGATGTGCCTATCCAACTTCACCAAACTAATATACAGTTGCCGCACTATACTCATGGTAAACCAGTAGCTGCCAAATGGGAGAAGTTATATCACCTTTGTCCCTGTTTTCTTTTGATTCTCATATGTACTCCAAATAAAATCAACAAAAGTGATGCTACTCCCCACTGCCAGTTTAGCATGGCGTTCCTCCAGGCCTTGAAATGACGCACTTTTCCCATGGCCACTACCAAAAGGATTCCTAATCTCGGCTAACTTTGACGGTATAGCTCTTAAATTCCCCAAGACAGCCTTTACTGCATCTGCACCCGGATCCGTTTCCTGTACATTGGCTGGCAACAAATTCAAAGCATCCATTGTTTTGTTTGTAAGTTGCGGAACATCATCTGTTTTACTCCACGCAATACCCAAATCTTCTAAAATCGTTTTGCAGCAACTTTCAATAAGTTCCTTAGCCATTCCTATGGCATTTGTCGGATTCGTTGATTGCATGGAAACCATCAATTCAATTTGTTGAGACATATACTCACTTGAAAATTTCCCTTTTAAATTATCAGCTGTCTTTATAATAACAGAAGAACCACCTTCCAAACTATCCATGATAGCTTTACACTTTTCATAAATTCGGGCATACCTTTCGTCATATCTCGAAATACTACTGCCCCAATAAAGATCGTATTCATAGTCTTTGTTATACTCATACTCCATATTATCTTCATAATAATGGAATAAATCAGAGATCAATTTAAATCTGTTTTCTTCAGATGTACTATTCAAATATGCAACAAGAGATTTTCCTTTTGAAAGACCATATTTTGCACATAAAGCCTCTCCAATACTATTTGTCGTAAATACATCAAAATCATTCGTCGAAAAATTCAAAACATATCCGCTTCTGTTGAAAAGCATCAGAAATGTTCCTTCTTCTTGCCTTGTCATCGTAGACATTATTCCTGCTTGCCTCCTATGTTTATTTTACTGCCATCCGGCAGAATAAACGCCTGCTCATACCCCGCACCAACTGCCTCTGCAATCTCCATCATCTCATCAAAAGAAACCGTACCACGTTTCAACTTCTTATTAAAATTCTGCGGAGTTTGTCCAATTCGTCTGCATAATTCTGCAAGACTGATATTCATTTTTTCACACAATTCTCTTACCATATCTGATGATGTCACAATACACCTCCATCAACACAATTTCAATTATAAACCCAACGGTTGATAAATACAAGCCGTTTCTTTTACATGCACCCATAAGAAAAACGCCCTGCCAGAGCAGAGCGCCTTTCAAAACTCAATCATACAACCTTAAACATATTTTGTTTCATCGGCTTTTCCTTTTCCCCGCCGTTCATCTCAATCCTTGCCTTCTCTAATGCCTCCATCCTCTTCATTTCCTCGGCGGCATCCTCCAATCCCAGATGGGTATAGGTGTTCAGCGTCACTCCTATGTCGCTATGCCCCATCAGGTATTGCAGGGTCTTCGGACTCATTCCTGCCTTCGCCTGGTTGCTGCAATAGGTGTGCCTGCACACATGGGGTGTGATGGCAGGCATCTGTAATCTGAAAATGCTATTGTACCTGCCGACCATGTGCCTAAATCGGTGTTCCCAATGCATGGCAACCAAAGGCTCTCCATCCTCGTCAATACAGAGGAATCCGACATATCCGTCAACCATCTTTTCAAACTCGACTTTCGGTCTGCCCTCAATAATCCTGTGAAAGCATTCAGCCACATCTTCTTTAATAGGAAGTTCCCTCGTTCCGGCATTTGTCTTGGTGGTCTGGATATACTTGACGGAATTGGAATCCCGTAGGAGCTGGTGGTCGATGTTCACGATATTTTTCTCTAAATCGATGTCCGCAAGGGTCAGCCCGCAGAATTCCGAGATACGCATTCCCGTATGAACTTAACCACTACCGGCTAAAGCCCAACATCATAAACTTAAGAATCTCTGCTGCACATTTAAATCATTTTATAA
>BLMD01000345.1 GCA_011959925.1 Lachnospiraceae bacterium | reverse complement strand
AAAGTAATGGAGCTAAGTTATGAGTATATTAAAATTAAAACCAAGCTGTAAAGACTATCTTTGGGGCGGCAGCAGACTTGTAGAAGAATATGGAAAAGAGTATGACGGAGAGGTGTTGGCAGAAACGTGGGAATTATCCTGTCACCCGGACGGGCCGTCTGTGATACGGAATGGGAA
This sequence comes from Lachnospiraceae bacterium, assembly GCA_011959925.1. Taxonomy (GTDB): domain Bacteria; phylum Bacillota; class Clostridia; order Lachnospirales; family Lachnospiraceae; genus Roseburia_B. The sequence continues at coordinate 1,111 of BLMD01000345.1, read as the reverse complement.
ATATACGGGCAGAACGCTGTCAGAATATATTGAGCGGGAAGGAAAAGATGTCCTTGGAACACATTGCAGAAGATTCAGGGATTTCCCGATTCTGACAAAGTTTATCGACGCGAAGGATAATCTATCCATCCAGGTGCATCCTGATAACCGATATGCTTTGAAGAATGAAGGGCAATACGGCAAGACGGAGATGTGGTACGTCATGGATGCCGGAAAGGAAGCATTTTTATATTACGGATTCAAGAAAGAGATCAGCAGAGAAGAGTTTGCAAGACGGATTCAGGAGGACACGCTTCTTGAGGTGCTGAATGCGGTGCCGGTGCAAAAAGGCGATGTATTGTTTATAGAGTCGGGAACGATCCATGCGATTGGAAAGAATATTCTGATCGCGGAGATTCAGCAGAATTCTAATGTAACCTATCGTGTATATGATTATGGCAGAGTCGGAAAAGACGGGAAAAAGAGAGATCTGCATATAGAGAAGGCGCTTGCGGTTACAAACAGGATTCCGATCGTTAAGGATAATAGCAGTTACCCCCATGTGGCAGACTGTGATTACTTTACCGTGGATAAGCTGAATCTGGACGGGAAGGTTATGAGGGAGCTGACAGGCGAGGTGTCAGAGGAATCCTTTGCCAGTATCTTGATGCTGGACGGGGAAGGGATCATTGAAAATGAGGGAGAAACTCTGGGCTATAAAAAAGGAGACAGTTTTCTTCTGTCGGCAGGAAGCGGGAAATATACGATAAAAGGGACGTGCGACGCCCTGATTACGACGATCCGGGAAAAAGCAGCGCAGGTAAGGGTAGGAATTGCGGTAGGCGGAACGGATACCAGGATCGGCCTGGTAGATGTCCATCAGCATGTGATAGCAGAACGGACGATAAAAACCAATGCAGAACGTCCGGCAGAAGAAGTGGTTGAAGAGATCGGGAAGACGGTCCTTGCGCTTTTGGAACAGCAGAAGATCCCCATGGATCAATGTGTGGGAGCAGGAATCGGCGTACCGGGTACGGTGGACAGAAAACAGGGAGTTGTCCGCTATTCGAATAATATCAGATGGGAAGATGTAGACATCGTAAAAGAGATGGGAAAATACCTGCCGATACCT
>BLMD01000344.1 GCA_011959925.1 Lachnospiraceae bacterium | reverse complement strand
CCAGACGATTATTATCGTAACCGGGATAGGATACCAGAGCTAATAGTTCGCCCGTTTTTACATTTGTGATCACACAGGAGCCGGTACAGGGATCTAAGGCAAGCTGCGCCGGCGTAATTTCCAGGTGTTTGATTTTTTCCCGTATGAAATTATATGCCGATACGGCGCCCGATGTCAATGAGGCAACCTGCGCTTCATCATATTTTAATACCCCCTGATCGTACAGCAGGATACAAAGCTGCGAGCCGCTGATCAGGTTTTGATGAATCATATATTTATAAATAATTTTGGAAAAATCATAGTCATGTTTCAGCACTTCCTGAATAGAATTTAAAAGCGCAGCATAAATTTCATTGGAATCCGAATACTTCTCATCCACGGAAAATGCCGTGATATCGATCCAGTTTTTGGCAATGGCATGGTTTAAATAATCTTTCAGGCTGATACTTCCGTCCGCCCACTGGACATAAACCGAATCTTCGGTATCGATCCGATCGGTCACCAGAACCTTCTGTTCTTTCAGCATCGAAATAATAAATGTGATGTAATCTTTGTTTTCGTTATCGAGATCTCCAAACGGTACGGCAGATTCCGTGGTAAGCTGGGACTGGATCGAGGCAAGCACGTCTGCCTGTTTGGAAACAAATGCTGCATAGACGCTCTGTTCGGTTTCGCTTGCATTTTTTTTGGAAAAACGATCCGTATCTAAAATATTGTTATCAATCAGCGCAAAATAGACGTCGTCAATCGGAATTACAATATCAGACGCCTTTTTTACTTTGGAAGCGTCATAATCTTTTATATTTCGGATGGAATCATATACAATTCCTGCAATTTCCATTTCCAGAAGATCATAGACGACTTTTGTCAGATCGGCATCTATGGAAAGGTATGCGTTATTTCCGGCAATCGGTTCGATCCGCTCCTTTGTTTCCACCACTTTACCGAGGTTGTCGACATATACGGTTTCCGTTCCCTTTTTTCCCCGAAGCGTCACATCCAAGTATTGTTCGATCCCGGATTTTCCGATGACATCCGTTAACGAATAATCTTTGTTGTCTTTGGAAAGGGAGTCATATTCGTCCTGAGAGATATTTCCTGTATAACCGATGATCTGTGCAAAATACTTGCTGTCTACATATTTTCGGATGGTGTCGCTGGATACTTCTACCCCCTGTAGTGTGCCTGCATTTTCACTGATATAGGCGATTGTGTTTTCACAGACATCCGATGCGATCGTTGTGGAAATATATTTCTGATAGCTGTTTTTGGACATGGCATACCGAATCACCGTAATCCGATAAGCAAGTTCTCCTTTATACTTACCGGTAACGCCGAATTTGTTTTCGCTTTGTAAATATTTCATTACGTCCTCGGCAGATGCTTCTCCTTCGTTATATCCGAGTTTCTTATTAAATGCCAGGTCTTCGATATTCGAACGTCCATAGACATCGGCAAGGAAGCGTTTCCGGGTATTGCCCTCTACATTAAATGCATATCCGCCGCCTTCTTTTAATGAAATTTCAAATGTATTATCTATCGAATCTCCATTTTTGTCTAACGTCTGAAAAATCATCTCCAGCACATGATTGATGGAATTGTTTTTTTCTTCCAGAGATTCATAGCTTCCGTTATCTTCGATCGTAATAGCGTATGCCAGCTCATTGTAAGCCAGCAGCTTGCCGTTCCTGTCGTAGATATTGCCCCGCGTGCTTTTCAGCTCCCGCTGTTTTTCTATCTTTAAAACATAATTGTTCAGATATTCTTCTCCGTTTACGATCTGAAGCACAAATACCCGCTGCAGAAGGATCCCGAATAAGATCATAATAACGGCGGTAAGAACGAACAGTCTGGATTTAAAAAAAAAGCAATTACGTATTCTTTTATGGAATCAAACAAATTTACTCATACTCCTTTTTTCTGACATCTCCAGTTTCTGATTGATCTTCAGTAAAATAAAATACAAAAAGACGGTGATAAGAATCGTATAGATCAATTCCGGTATGATAATATGGGTCAGGTAATAGGGAAACGCAAATTTTCTACGGAACAGAAACTGAAACAGATACACCAGCAGATTGCAGACAAAATCGCTTGCGGTGATCAAAATCATCGGCAGTTTGATATCTTCCGGAAAGAAAATTTTCCGGAACATGCCGTTGACATATCCCAGATACATATAGATCATAGCATAAAACCCAAGCGTACCTCCGTAGAAAATATCGATGCAAAGACCGCTGAAAAATCCGGTCATAAGCCCTTCTTTTTTTCCGCGCATAAAACCGAAAGACGAAGTGACGATGATCAGAAGGTTCGGAGAAATTGACGCAATGGAAAGCGCTTTAAATAACGTACTCTGCAGTAAGAAGCAGACAATGACTATCAAAACAACCGTAATTTTACGTTTCATCAGGGCCTCCGTTATTCTTTCTCTCCGGACTCTTTTTTTTTCTAAAATGACAAGTACCTCTTCAATGCGCTCAAAATCAACTGCCGGAGTAACGGTTCCTGATTTTGTCAGATTATTGGAATCTACGCCTATCGTATTGATATATCCGATCAAGATTCCCTGCAGATATTTGTCGCTGATATTCGAGGTTACGACGGGATCTCCCACGGCAACTTTATCTTTGGAATCTTTCAGGTCCGTAAGCAAAATATTCTGGTTTGCGTTCATTTCCTGTAAATCTCCGTGTATGATACAGCGGTCCGAAGTCGTCCGTACCATTCCGCTGATTTTGCTGACATCGTCGATGATGGAACGAACTTTTGCATAATTGGGACCGACGTCTGTAACGATACCTACGAGACCGCTGCCGGCGATTACATTCATATCGATTTGTATGCCGTCGTTCGTTCCTTTGTCAATTGTAAACAGAGAAAACCAGTTTCCGGCGTCTTTGCCGATCACATTTGCAGCGACTTTATCATAACTGGGATACTTCTGATCCAGCTTTAAAAGCTTCCGCAGGTTGTTCAGTTCGTACTGTTCCAGTTTGATCGTATTGAGCTCGGATGTAAGCTCGTCAACCTGAACTTTCAGTTTTTGATTTTCCTCCATGACGTCTTTTAAGTCTTTCAGATTATCCGTCTTATCCGAAATCCAGCGCCCTACATAGTTGATGCCTCTCTGCATGGGAATAAAGACATAGCCCGCTACTTGATTCAGTGGACCTCCGGAAAGATTCATTGTAAAACTGGCATAAACCAAAATTCCGCATACTGCCGTTAAGAGAATCAGCATATATTTGGATGGAAGCTTAAATTTTGATTTCCGTTTCATGAAAT
>BLMD01000343.1 GCA_011959925.1 Lachnospiraceae bacterium | reverse complement strand
GAGATTGAGGCTGGGAAAAGTTACTGTAGCCGACGTTTTGGCGGCGCAACCTGTGACGACAAATCTGCTCAAATTTATGCGCGCTTCGATAAAAATGATTGGCGTATCCAACCTGCAGAGTTTTATCGCTTCCATGACGCAGAAGTTAACACTTTCGGATATTTCTGATGAGTCGAAAAATTATCTTGATAAAGCAGGAATTACTACTGCTTGTTTACGAATTAAATCGAAGTGGACTGCTGGCGGAAAATGAGAAAATTCGACCTATCCTTGCGCAGCTCGAGAAGCTCTTACTTTGCGACCTTTCGCCATCAACTAACGATTCTGTCAAAAACTGACGCGTTGGATGAGGAGAAGTGGCTTAATATGCTTGGCACGTTCGTCAAGGACTGGTTTAGATATGAGTCACATTTTGTTCATGGTAGAGATTCTCTTGTTGACATTTTAAAAGAGCGTGGATTACTATCTGAGTCCGATGCTGTTCAACCACTAATAGGTAAGAAATCATGAGTCAAGTTACTGAACAATCCGTACGTTTCCAGACCGCTTTGGCCTCTATTAAGCTCATTCAGGCTTCTGCCGTTTTGGATTTAACCGAAGATGATTTCGATTTTCTGACGAGTAACAAAGTTTGGATTGCTACTGACCGCTCTCGTGCTCGTCGCTGCGTTGAGGCTTGCGTTTATGGTACGCTGGACTTTGTAGGATACCCTCGCTTTCCTGCTCCTGTTGAGTTTATTGCTGCCGTCATTGCTTATTATGTTCATCCCGTCAACATTCAAACGGCCTGTCTCATCATGGAAGGCGCTGAATTTACGGAAAACATTATTAATGGCGTCGAGCGTCCGGTTAAAGCCGCTGAATTGTTCGCGTTTACCTTGCGTGTACGCGCAGGAAACACTGACGTTCTTACTGACGCAGAAGAAAACGTGCGTCAAAAATTACGTGCAGAAGGAGTGATGTAATGTCTAAAGGTAAAAAACGTTCTGGCGCTCGCCCTGGTCGTCCGCAGCCGTTGCGAGGTACTAAAGGCAAGCGTAAAGGCGCTCGTCTTTGGTATGTAGGTGGTCAACAATTTTAATTGCAGGGGCTTCGGCCCCTTACTTGAGGATAAATTATGTCTAATATTCAAACTGGCGCCGAGCGTATGCCGCATGACCTTTCCCATCTTGGCTTCCTTGCTGGTCAGATTGGTCGTCTTATTACCATTTCAACTACTCCGGTTATCGCTGGCGACTCCTTCGAGATGGACGCCGTTGGCGCTCTCCGTCTTTCTCCATTGCGTCGTGGCCTTGCTATTGACTCTACTGTAGACATTTTTACTTTTTATGTCCCTCATCGTCACGTTTATGGTGAACAGTGGATTAAGTTCATGAAGGATGGTGTTAATGCCACTCCTCTCCCGACTGTTAACACTACTGGTTATATTGACCATGCCGCTTTTCTTGGCACGATTAACCCTGATACCAATAAAATCCCTAAGCATTTGTTTCAGGGTTATTTGAATATCTATAACAACTATTTTAAAGCGCCGTGGATGCCTGACCGTACCGAGGCTAACCCTAATGAGCTTAATCAAGATGATGCTCGTTATGGTTTCCGTTGCTGCCATCTCAAAAACATTTGGACTGCTCCGCTTCCTCCTGAGACTGAGCTTTCTCGCCAAATGACGACTTCTACCACATCTATTGACATTATGGGTCTGCAAGCTGCTTATGCTAATTTGCATACTGACCAAGAACGTGATTACTTCATGCAGCGTTACCATGATGTTATTTCTTCATTTGGAGGTAAAACCTCTTATGACGCTGACAACCGTCCTTTACTTGTCATGCGCTCTAATCTCTGGGCATCTGGCTATGATGTTGATGGAACTGACCAAACGTCGTTAGGCCAGTTTTCTGGTCGTGTTCAACAGACCTATAAACATTCTGTGCCGCGTTTCTTTGTTCCTGAGCATGGCACTATGTTTACTCTTGCGCTTGTTCGTTTTCCGCCTACTGCGACTAAAGAGATTCAGTACCTTAACGCTAAAGGTGCTTTGACTTATACCGATATTGCTGGCGACCCTGTTTTGTATGGCAACTTGCCGCCGCGTGAAATTTCTATGAAGGATGTTTTCCGTTCTGGTGATTCGTCTAAGAAGTTTAAGATTGCTGAGGGTCAGTGGTATCGTTATGCGCCTTCGTATGTTTCTCCTGCTTATCACCTTCTTGAAGGCTTCCCATTCATTCAGGAACCGCCTTCTGGTGATTTGCAAGAACGCGTACTTATTCGCCACCATGATTATGACCAGTGTTTCCAGTCCGTTCAGTTGTTGCAGTGGAATAGTCAGGTTAAATTTAATGTGACCGTTTATCGCAATCTGCCGACCACTCGCGATTCAATCATGACTTCGTGATAAAAGATTGAGTGTGAGGTTATAACGCCGAAGCGGTAAAAATTTTAATTTTTGCCGCTGAGGGGTTGACCAAGCGAAGCGCGGTAGGTTTTCTGCTTAGGAGTTTAATCATGTTTCAGACTTTTATTTCTCGCCATAATTCAAACTTTTTTTCTGATAAGCTGGTTCTCACTTCTGTTACTCCAGCTTCTTCGGCACCTGTTTTACAGACACCTAAAGCTACATCGTCAACGTTATATTTTGATAGTTTGACGGTTAATGCTGGTAATGGTGGTTTTCTTCATTGCATTCAGATGGATACATCTGTCAACGCCGCTAATCAGGTTGTTTCTGTTGGTGCTGATATTGCTTTTGATGCCGACCCTAAATTTTTTGCCTGTTTGGTTCGCTTTGAGTCTTCTTCGGTTCCGACTACCCTCCCGACTGCCTATGATGTTTATCCTTTGGATGGTCGCCATGATGGTGGTTATTATACCGTCAAGGACTGTGTGACTATTGACGTCCTTCCCCGTACGCCGGGCAATAATGTTTATGTTGGTTTCATGGTTTGGTCTAACTTTACCGCTACTAAATGCCGCGGATTGGTTTCGCTGAATCAGGTTATTAAAGAGATTATTTGTCTCCAGCCACTTAAGTGAGGTGATTTATGTTTGGTGCTATTGCTGGCGGTATTGCTTCTGCTCTTGCTGGTGGCGCCATGTCTAAATTGTTTGGAGGCGGTCAAAAAGCCGCCTCCGGTGGCATTCAAGGTGATGTGCTTGCTACCGATAACAATACTGTAGGCATGGGTGATGCTGGTATTAAATCTGCCATTCAAGGCTCTAATGTTCCTAACCCTGATGAGGCCGTCCCTAGTTTTGTTTCTGGTGCTATGGCTAAAGCTGGTAAAGGACTTCTTGAAGGTACGTTGCAGGCTGGCACTTCTGCCGTTTCTGATAAGTTGCTTGATTTGGTTGGACTTGGTGGCAAGTCTGCCGCTGATAAAGGAAAGGATACTCGTGATTATCTTGCTGCTGCATTTCCTGAGCTTAATGCTTGGGAGCGTGCTGGTGCTGATGCTTCCTCTGCTGGTATGGTTGACGCCGGATTTGAGAATCAAAAAGAGCTTACTAAAATGCAACTGGACAATCAGAAAGAGATTGCCGAGATGCAAAATGAGACTCAAAAAGAGATTGCTGGCATTCAGTCGGCGACTTCACGCCAGAATACGAAAGACCAGGTATATGCACAAAATGAGATGCTTGCTTATCAACAGAAGGAGTCTACTGCTCGCGTTGCGTCTATTATGGAAAACACCAATCTTTCCAAGCAACAGCAGGTTTCCGAGATTATGCGCCAAATGCTTACTCAAGCTCAAACGGCTGGTCAGTATTTTACCAATGACCAAATCAAAGAAATGACTCGCAAGGTTAGTGCTGAGGTTGACTTAGTTCATCAGCAAACGCAGAATCAGCGGTATGGCTCTTCTCATATTGGCGCTACTGCAAAGGATATTTCTAATGTCGTCACTGATGCTGCTTCTGGTGTGGTTGATATTTTTCATGGTATTGATAAAGCTGTTGCCGATACTTGGAACAATTTCTGGAAAGACGGTAAAGCTGATGGTATTGGCTCTAATTTGTCTAGGAAATAACCGTCAGGATTGACACCCTCCCAATTGTATGTTTTCATGCCTCCAAATCTTGGAGGCTTTTTTATGGTTCGTTCTTATTACCCTTCTGAATGTCACGCTGATTATTTTGACTTTGAGCGTATCGAGGCTCTTAAACCTGCTATTGAGGCTTGTGGCATTTCTACTCTTTCTCAATCCCCAATGCTTGGCTTCCATAAGCAGATGGATAACCGCATCAAGCTCTTGGAAGAGATTCTGTCTTTTCGTATGCAGGGCGTTGAGTTCGATAATGGTGATATGTATGTTGACGGCCATAAGGCTGCTTCTGACGTTCGTGATGAGTTTGTATCTGTTACTGAGAAGTTAATGGATGAATTGGCACAATGCTACAATGTGCTCCCCCAACTTGATATTAATAACACTATAGACCACCGCCCCGAAGGGGACGAAAAATGGTTTTTAGAGAACGAGAAGACGGTTACGCAGTTTTGCCGCAAGCTGGCTGCTGAACGCCCTCTTAAGGATATTCGCGATGAGTATAATTACCCCAAAAAGAAAGGTATTAAGGATGAGTGTTCAAGATTGCTGGAGGCCTCCACTATGAAATCGCGTAGAGGCTTTGCTATTCAGCGTTTGATGAATGCAATGCGACAGGCTCATGCTGATGGTTGGTTTATCGTTTTTGACACTCTCACGTTGGCTGACGACCGATTAGAGGCGTTTTATGATAATCCCAATGCTTTGCGTGACTATTTTCGTGATATTGGTCGTATGGTTCTTGCTGCCGAGGGTCGCAAGGCTAATGATTCACACGCCGACTGCTATCAGTATTTTTGTGTGCCTGAGTATGGTACAGCTAATGGCCGTCTTCATTTCCATGCGGTGCACTTTATGCGGACACTTCCTACAGGTAGCGTTGACCCTAATTTTGGTCGTCGGGTACGCAATCGCCGCCAGTTAAATAGCTTGCAAAATACGTGGCCTTATGGTTACAGTATGCCCATCGCAGTTCGCTACACGCAGGACGCTTTTTCACGTTCTGGTTGGTTGTGGCCTGTTGATGCTAAAGGTGAGCCGCTTAAAGCTACCAGTTATATGGCTGTTGGTTTCTATGTGGCTAAATACGTTAACAAAAAGTCAGATATGGACCTTGCTGCTAAAGGTCTAGGAGCTAAAGAATGGAACAACTCACTAAAAACCAAGCTGTCGCTACTTCCCAAGAAGCTGTTCAGAATCAGAATGAGCCGCAACTTCGGGATGAAAATGCTCACAATGACAAATCTGTCCACGGAGTGCTTAATCCAACTTACCAAGCTGGGTTACGACGCGACGCCGTTCAACCAGATATTGAAGCAGAACGCAAAAAGAGAGATGAGATTGAGGCTGGGAAAAGTTACTGTAGCCGACGTTTTGGCGGCGCAACCTGTG
>BLMD01000342.1 GCA_011959925.1 Lachnospiraceae bacterium | reverse complement strand
GTTTTAGATCGGGAAGCGTACGGACGGGAACGCATGCGGTATGAACGGATGCTCTACGCCCCGTATTTTGGCAGAGTGGACTTTTGTTATGAGGGCGAAACGGAGCCGGAAACCTACTATATCGGAATCGGAAATCTTGCAAAAAGAAAAGCGCAGACGCCGTATGTGTTTGACTGGCGCGCTCCGGTATGCGGGCTTTTTTACGATTACGATAAAGGACCGGCGAAGTTTGAAGCCCCGGCAGGCGTTTTCCATGGAGAAATCATAAAAAAGAAACAGTATAAAATCAAAAACGGAACGCTGGTTTTTTGTATCGAACATGATATCAATATTGACGACGAGATCTTGCAGCAGACGCTTTCGGAACATGCGGATGCACGTCTGAAAAGCATTGTTACCACGATACAAAAAGAACAGAATACGATTATCCGGGATCAAAGTCATAAAATTTTAGCCGTACAGGGCTGTGCCGGAAGCGGAAAAACTTCCGTGGCGCTGCATCGGATTGCCTATCTTTTGTATCATAACCGAAAACATCTGCATGCAGCTCAGATTTTGATTCTTTCTCCGAACAGTATTTTTGCCGATTATATTTCCAGAATCCTGCCGGAACTGGGAGAAGAAAACATCTGTGAAATGACGTTGGATGATTTCGCTTACCGCAGGCTGCAAGAATACGGGGAAGCGGAAGACCGTTACGACGAAATTGAAAAATCTCTCCATAAACAGGAATCGGAGGATTTTTTTATTGCAAATGCCTGGAAACCATCGACCGAAGAAGCACAATATAAACAGACAAAAGAGTATATCGAAGAACTGAACGGATTTATTTTAAGCCTGGAATGGGAACTGATCGAAATCAAACCGTTCCGATATCACAAAATAGAACTGAAAGAATCCAGAATTTCCGATCTGTTTTATGAAAAGCTTTCCGACGTACCGCTTCTTAGCCGAATGGAAAAAATCGGGGAATATCTGATTGACGAGGAAGAAACACTCCGAAATAAAGATCTGCCCGCGGAAGAAAAACAGGAAATCCTGCAGCGGCTGGATCAGATGTATGAGACGAAGAATCTGGTGGATATTTACAACCGTTTTTTAGCCGAATCGGGACGCATGCCGCTTGATACATCGGACGGCATTCTGCGTTATGAAGACGTCTATCCTCTGCTGTACCTGCAGTATGCGCTTTTCATCCCTCCGAAACAGGCGCAGGTCAAACATCTTGTGATTGATGAAATGCAGGATTATTCCTATCTTCAGTATGTTCTGCTGGAAAAAATGTTTGATTGCCCAATGACGATTTTGGGCGACCAGATACAGACGATTGCAGAATATACGCGGGACGTCCTTTCTTTTTTGCCGAAAATCTTTGGAAAAGACGTTCATTGCATCCATCTGGATAAAAGCTATCGTTCTACTTCTGAAATTATGGAATTTGCCGGCCGCCTGACCGGAGAACAAAACATACAGACGGTTGTGCGCCACGGAGAAGCGCCAAAGATAATGTATGCCAAAACAAAATCCGAAATGTATGCGCAGATTGCGCAGGATTTCATACAGGATGCAGACGCAGATACGATTGCCGTACTCTGTTTGAATGCCAGCCATGCCAAAGAAACAGCCGCAGAACTAAAAAAGACCAAACCCGGGCAATCCGTGAGGCATTTGACAAAAGACAGCATGAAGTTTGAAAAGGGGATTTCCGTGCTGCCGTTTTATCTGGCAAAAGGTCTGGAATTTGACGTTGTCTGCGTTCCCGACCTCCAGAATTATATAACGCCGCTGCACAGGCAGGCGCTTTATATCAATGTGACCAGGGCGCTGCATCTGCTTCGCCTGTACGAAATCAAGTAAATAATGAAACGTTTTTTTATATTCTCAGAGACCATTTCCCTTTCCCAAACATCTAATTATTGTAAATGAAAAAAAGCTGGCCGGCGGAAAGGATATTATGAACAAAGAACAATTAGGACAACTCATTATCGCGTCTGAAGATACCTTGTACCATGTAGCGAAAACGCTGCTGAGCGATGATGCGGACTGTGCGGACGCGATACAGGAAACCATTGTTAAAGCGTTTACAAAACTGCATACTCTGCGGCAGGACTCCTACGCAAAAACCTGGCTTGTAAAAATTCTGATTAATGAATGCTATTCTCTTATGCGCGGCAAAAAGCGCATCGTATCATTGGAAGAGTACCAGTACCCGGAAACTGCAGGGGAAGAGGCGGATTATTCCGACCTTTACGAAGCCATCCGGCAGCTTCCGACGGAAATCAGGATCTGTATCATCCTCTATTATCTGGAGGGATACAGCGTAAAGGAGACGGCAAAGATTTTAGACATTACAGAAAGCGCTGTGAAAAACCGTCTTGCCAGAGCAAGGAGCAGGATGCGCAGTGAATTACAACAGGCAGCGACGTAAAGATGCAGCAGGCGATTATGGGATGGAGGAAC
>BLMD01000341.1 GCA_011959925.1 Lachnospiraceae bacterium | reverse complement strand
TTGAATACACAAAGAGAGGAACCTATGGCATATTTAGGAAATCCAAAACATACGATTGCAGTCCTGCAGAAATATAATTTCAGTTTTCAAAAAAAGTTCGGTCAAAATTTCTTAATTGATCCGCATGTACTCGATAAAATCATAAGCGCCGCGCAGATTCAAAAGGATGACTTTGTACTGGAAATCGGACCGGGGATCGGGACGATGACGCAGTATCTCTGCGAACATGCAAGGGAAGTTGCGGCGGTGGAAATAGACAAAAACCTGATCCCCATTTTAGAAGAAACGTTAAAAGAATACCACAATGTAGAAGTGATTCATCAGGATATCTTAAAAATGGATCTTGCGGCTCTGGTAAAGGAAAAAAATGAGGGGAAACCGATCAAGGTTGTGGCAAATCTTCCCTATTATATTACAACTCCGATCATTATGGGATTGTTTGAGAGCAACGTGCCCATAGAGAAAATTACGGTAATGGTACAGAAAGAAGTGGCAGACCGAATGCAGTCGGGACCGGGCGGCAAGGAATACGGCGCGCTGTCTCTGGCAGTGCAGTATTATGCGGAACCTAAGATAGCCGCCAATGTCCCTCCAAACTGTTTTATGCCGAGACCTAGCGTAGGCAGCGCGGTGATCTGCCTGAAACGCCATAAACAGCCGCCGGTTGCGGTGGACGACGAAAAGCTTTTATTTTCCGTGATCCGCGCATCGTTTCAGCAAAGAAGAAAAACGCTGGCAAACGGGTTAAACCATGCGCCGGATATCTCGCTTTCCAAAGAACAGATCCAGGAATGTATCGAGGCGGTCGGCGTGCCGGTCAATATACGGGGGGAGGCGTTGACGCTTACACAGTTTGCCGAATTGAGTAATCGGATTCATCGGATGGCAGGCGCATAAAAGTATGCGCGCTGTATTTTGAAACAGCGGAATGCAGCGGGAGCGGCTGCGCCGAAATTGCAGGAATAATCGAAGAAATGCTTCATATATTTATTATATGAAGCATTTTTTATATCGTATTTTTTGCGCGGGAGCGTTTTTTATACTAATTCCGATTGTCTTTACGCTTTTGATTCAGGGAAGCGGAGAACGGACGATAGAAGATATGAACGGGATTTTGGGAGCGGAAACGGAAGCAGATCTGTTTGATGAAGATATTCTGCCCGGAATTATCGCAAATGAAATTTCTATGGAAACAGAATCGGAAGCGATAAAAGCCCAGGCGGTCATTGCGCGGACAAACTGTCTTAGGGCAATGGAGCGGGGAGAAGTGCTGCCGGAAGGCCTGACAAAGGGAGAAATGATCCGTATGTGGGGCCAGGAGAGTTTTTCCG
>BLMD01000340.1 GCA_011959925.1 Lachnospiraceae bacterium | reverse complement strand
TCCTCGGCGGTCTGAAAGGAGAAAGTGAAGATGGCGAATAAAAAAGAAACGGCTGCCCTGAATGTATCTGTTGGCGCAGATACGGAGCAGCCAATTCAAAAATGTAGTAGTAATAGTATAACCCCAAAAACCGCAAAATTCAATATTTTCATAGAAAAAGGCGGTGGCTATAATGGCTGAACTTAAAATTTTGAATATGGACGAAATACTTGCTACTGAGGTCGAGTGGCTTTGGTATCCGTATATTCCTTATGGGAAGATAACCATTGTCCACGGCGACCCCGGCGATGGGAAAACAATGATGATTTTACAGCTAGCTTCTATCTTATCAAGGGGAGATAAACTGCCTTGTGATGATACGGAGCGTGAGCCGATAAAAATTATTTACCAAACCGCAGAGGATGGACTTGGCGACACAATTAAGCCCCGTCTGCTTGCAGCCAATGCAGACTGTACGCAAATCAAGGTGATTGACGAGTCGGAAGCTGCGCTCTCAATGCTTGATGAAAGAATTGAACAGGCAATTATTGAAACGGGCGCAAAGGTAATTATTTTAGACCCCGTACAAGCGTATATCGGCGCTCAAATTGATATGAACAGGGCAAACGAAGTCCGCAATGTTCTTTCGCAGTTAGGACGGGTAGCAGAAAAATATGGGTGCGCCGTTATCCTTGTCGGACACTTGAATAAAGTACAGGGCGGCAAAGCAAATTACAGAGGGCTTGGCTCAATTGACTTCCAAGCAACGGCACGAAGCGTACTCATTGTCGGCAGGCTCAAGGAAAACAAGGAAGTGCGGGTAGTTGCGCATGAAAAATCTTCCCTTGCGCCTGAAGGTGAGCCTATTGCTTTTGAACTGAATAAAGAAACTGGATTTGTGTGGAAAGGTCATTATGATATTTCCATTGATGATTTATTAAACGGCATTAGCCGTGAAAAGAAATCCGAACAAGCAGAGAAATTAATCATGGATTGCCTGTCTGATGGGAAATGCCAACAGCAGTTTATATTAAAGAAAGCACAGAATATCGGCATCTCAAAAAGAGTGCTTGACGAAGCAAAAAAATCTCTCGGCGTTAAGTCAATAAAGGAAGGCAATGGGTGGTATTGGGAACTTCCCGAAGAAAAAGAAGCGAGCAACTGTTAAGGTTGCAACATTGCATATGTTTAGGACAAGTGCAATCTTGCAATGTTCTTTTTCGGTTGGGAGTGAGCAAAATTAAAGTTTTTGCGGGGTGCAGGGGGCTTTTTACAAAAAGCTGCCCTCGCCCCTCGGAGAGCGCAAAACCTGCTTGCAGGTTGCATTTTTGTTGGCACAGCCGACAAAAGTGCTTTTGCGTTACTTTCGCAGAAAGTAACAAAGGCTTGCGCCTGACGGCGCAGAAAGGAGAGAAAACGATTTATGCAAAGAACGATAAGTGCAATGGTCGGGAAAGGCTCGGTCAATCACAACAGCCGTAAATTCAAAGCGGAGAATGTTGACGCTGACCGTTCCCACCTCAATATAGATTACTGTAATGAGAGTATTAAAAAAGTCTATCACGAATTATTTGATGAAGCACTCGAAAGATACAACGCTAAACAGACAAGAGCAGACAGAAAGATTGCAAATTATTATGAAAAAATCCGCAGTTCCAAGCAGGAAAAGCCGTTCCATGAATTGATTTTGCAGATTGGCGATAAGGAAAATATGAGTGCGGAAAGCGAGAATGGACAGCTTGCAAGGCAGGTCTTAGATGAATATTATCATGGATTTCAAGAACGAAATCCTAATCTTTATGTATTTTCTGCTCATATCCATATGGATGAAGCAACGCCGCATCTGCACATTGATTTTGTTCCGTTCACGACTGGCAGCAAGCGTGGGCTTGATACAAGGGTATCTTTGAAGCAGGCGTTAGCGGCGCAGGGATTCAAAGGCGGCTCCCGTGGCGATACGGAGTGGAGCCAGTGGGTACAGTCCGAAAAAGAGAACCTTGCCGCTGTGATGGGTCGGCATGGCATTGAATGGGAGCATAAAGGCACGCATGAGAAACATTTGTCTGTCCTTGATTATAAAAAGCAGGAGCGGGAAAAAGAGGTCGTCCGGCTTGAGGGGCAGATTTTGGAGAAAAAAGAGGAATTTCAAATATTGTCGGACAGGGTGGAGAATTACGACAAAGGCATGGAAAACCTAAAAATGCTTGAGCAGGTGCTTGACACTTCTCCAGAATACCAGTTG
>BLMD01000339.1 GCA_011959925.1 Lachnospiraceae bacterium | reverse complement strand
GTAAGGTAAGGAAAGACAGCGTGATGATGGTGGAAACGCTCATCACCGCTTCGCCAGAATTTATGAACAGCTTACCGCCCGAAGAACAAAAAAACTATTTCCAGACGGCACTTGACTTCATTTCAGAGCGTGTGGGAAAGCAGAATATCCTTTCCGCAGTCGTCCATATGGACGAGAAAACGCCCCATATGCACCTATGCTTTGTGCCGCTTACGCCCGACAACAAGCTGTCAGCAAAGTCTATTTTAGGCAACCAAAAGAGCCTGTCCGAGTGGCAGACCTCCTACCATGAGCGGATGTCCGCACGGTGGAGCGAATTGGAAAGAGGTCAGTCCTCAATGGAAACGAAGCGGAAACACATCCCCACATGGCTCTATAAGTTGGGCGGCAGACTGGATAAACAGTATGCGGAAATCGTGTCTGCCCTCTCCGACATTAACGCCTTTAATGCAGGAAAAAAGCGTGACAAGGCTCTGGAAATGATTGCGGCATGGCTTCCAGACGTGGAGAAATTCTCTAAGGAAATCGGAAAACAGCAGGCGTATATCGACAGCTTGAAAGAGAGAATCGGGCAGGAATCCGACTATGCGGGGCGTATGCGTGATGAAAAGTACGAGCAGGAATTAAAGGTACAGAAAGCCAACCAGAGGATATTTGAGTTGCAGAGAACCAACGAGCAGATGGGGCGGCTACTCTCAAAAATCCCGCCAGAGGTATTAGAGGAATTGCAAAAATCCAGTAGAAATAGAGCGAAAGAAAGGCAGGAACGTGAATGAAGAAACAGGATTTTAAGGTATTAAAGACAGCAGACTTATACCCGTTTCCCGACAACCCGTTTCATGTGGTGGAGGATGAAACGCTGTCAGAGTTATCGGAAAGCATTAAAGAATTTGGAATTGTAACGCCGATAATTACATGCCCGAAAGAGGACGGGAACGGATATGAAATCATTGCGGGACAGCGGCGTGTCCGTGCTTCCGAGCTTGCAGGGATAAACACAATCCCCGCCTTTGTCCTGCCCTTAGACCGTGACAGGGCAATCATCACCCTTGTGGACAGCAACTTACAGCGTGAA
Organism: Lachnospiraceae bacterium; assembly: GCA_011959925.1. GTDB lineage: Bacteria > Bacillota > Clostridia > Lachnospirales > Lachnospiraceae > Roseburia_B. Next base: position 70 of record BLMD01000339.1, on the reverse strand, counting down.
AATATCCTGCCATCGGAGCGGGCGTTCGCCTACAAGATGAAATCCGAAGCCATGAAGCGGCAGGGCTTCC
>BLMD01000338.1 GCA_011959925.1 Lachnospiraceae bacterium | reverse complement strand
TACGGTGGTGTGGGAGGTCGGTAGATAAAATAATTATCTACCTCCTACCCGATTTCTTATTTTTGGAGAATAGTAGTTCCATGCCATCTATTGCTGTTTTAAGGGAAGAAATATTTTGAAAGTGCATCCTCCTCCAGGCGTATCAAACAGTTTAATTTTTCCTTCCAGTTTATGGACTAAATCATTTGCGATGCTAAGTCCGAGTCCAAAATGCTCCCTTTGGGTACGGGATTTGTCACTTTGATAGAAACGATCAAAGATAAATGGTTTCTCTTTTTCGCTGATTCCGATTCCATGATCTATGATGGTAAATATCAATTCATTTTTTCTTACAGATGCGTTTAATGAAATTTCAGATTCGGGCGGTGAGTATGAAACCGCATTATCAAGAAAAATACTGATAATCTGGTCTAACCGGTCTGCATCGGAATAAAGCGGCGGACAGCATTCATCTGGTATATTAAGCTGTAATTGTATATCCTTTTTTCTACAGATACGTTCAAATTTTGTATATAGGTTTATCAATAACGTGTCAACATTGACCTCATCCATGTGGAAAGACCAGTTTCCGGCATCAATGGATGAGAGCAGGAGCAGATCACGGATAAGCCGGGACATTCGTGATACCTCTGCATCAATCACCCGTACATGATCCGTAACAGTATCTGGAATATTCGGTACAGATTCAATCATTTCAGCGGAGGAAAGGATCGCTGCCAATGGGGCTTTGCATTCATGGGAAACGGCAGCGATAAAGTCTTTCTGGCTCTGCATGGCTTTTTCGGTGGGTTTTACAGCCTTTCTGATCAGTATTTTGGAAAGGCAGATAATAGAAACGAGGACGCCGCACCATATACAGAAATAATATCCGGATTTCGGTTTTAACAATGTGGCAAAGCTGGATTTTTCTTTTATTACGGTAACTGTATATATGCTGCCATAATCTGTGACAACCAGACAGTTTACACAATAATATTTTTTTCCGTTTAACGCTTCGATGGTATAAGCTCCGCTCTGCCTGCTGTAATAATAATCTTTCAAGCTGGATGGACTAAAGGTAAAATCGCCCTCCGTACCAAGCAATGTAGTTAAAAAGGTATCAATAATATCAGTGTTGTCTCCTAAATATTCACTTTGGTAAAGAGAACGCCCGGTATCAGAAGAAAGCTGAAAATACATATCACGCCTTTCTTCATAAAGGTTTAAACATGTTTGATAATCAGATTCATGCTCTAATTGTAGGACAAGGGTGGTTGTCATCCTGTTAAAGTAAGCCAGTTCCGAATTCCTCTTTGCCTTTATATTTTCATGGACCATCAGGCAGAATACGATAGAAAAGATGAACATGAGGGAGCCAACCATCAAAAAATAAAGATTTCTTTTAAGGCTTTGTACCATGCTTTACCTCCAATATAAATCCGGAGCCGTAGATAGAGGCCAGGACACATTCACTTCCGACAGTGCGGAGGCGTTTTCGTAAAAAATAGATGTAGTTATCCAGATTCTTTGATTCCACGTCTGCATCCGTTTCCCAAACCTTTTGTATAAGTTGCTCCCTCGTAAGCACGATCTCCGGCTTTTCAAGAAAGATACCCATTAAATGGAATTCTGTCGGTGTCAGTACCAAATGATTGTTTCTGCATTCAAGCTGTCTTTTTGAAATGTCAAGGGAAAGATCATGGTAAGTAAGACAGTTTTGCCTGGCCATAATAGCCGGCCTGCGGGTCAATGCCCTGATTCGTGCAGATAATTCGCTGATGTGAAAGGGTTTTGTAAGGTAATCATCAGCACCATTGTCCAACCCTTCAATTTTATCCTGTAATTCGGACATCCCGGTAATGATAATAACGGGAATCTGTATTTTCTTATTCCGCATTGCTTTTATGATGGCAAGGCCGTCTATAACGGGGAGCATACGGTCAATAACAGCCAGGTCATAACTGTTTCCCTGGTCTAAGGCAAGTAGAAAACCTTCCTCTCCGTCATTGCAGGCATCCACGATATATCCCTCTTTTGTAAGCTGCTGTTTTATATTGCCACACAGGTATTTGTCATCTTCTAATAATAGAATTTTCATAGCGGCCTCCAATCCGTCAGATTCCTATACTAAGTATAGCAAAACAATTCCTAAAAATCTTCTAAAAAATACTTAATATTGGGTGATGAAATAGGAGATTTTTAGGATGGCCGGATGTTATTCTTTGAATATGTTCAATGAAACATAGAACAGGCAAAAAGCCAAATAAAAAGAAAAGAGGTATGGAAGATGAGAAAAAAGATGTTGAAAGCTGCAGGAGTTCTTTGTTTGTCCGTGGTTTTGTGTATGGGCATGGCGGGATGTGCAGGAAAAGAAAATGAGCAGCCGGAGCCGTCAGATGTGCATATGACAAATGAGAGCGGCTATAACGAGGAAATTGCGGCGGATGGAAAAAACAGCAGCAATGAGGCAGAGGGCGGTCAGGAAGATATGAATAACACTGATGCGAAAAACAGCGGCGAGATTGCAGATAATCACGAAGAAGGTGTATTTTATGACGGGGCAAATCTAAGCGGGCGAGTTGTTGATTTTTCAGATGCGGGATGCACCATAACACCTCGGACACTGATCATAAATGAGGATGGCTCAATGGAGGGAGGTATTGCAGCTCCGGGATATGAATCGGAAGAAACGAACATTCATATAACTTATGCGGATGATGTTATTTTTCAGGTTATATATTTCAGCATGGGATCGCAGACAGAAATTTCGAGAGAGGACACTGACAAAAACAGTATCAAGAAAGAAACGGATGTGAATATATTCGGCACCAGTCAGGATGATAAACAATGGATTGCTGACAAGGTTGTTATCATAAGGTGGCAGTAGGAGGTCAGGATGGGTTGTTTGGAAAGAGCGCTCTGCTATATCCGGAGAAAAAAGATGAAGTCTGTATTATTGCTGTTGCTGTTTCTGGTCATTAACAGCATGGTTTTAGGCACATTGGGAATACGGAAAGTATCTTTAGGGCTGGCAGAAGAACTTCGGAAGAATGCAGAGAGCAAAATAATATTGGAGAGCATGGAGGCGGATCACCCTTTTGAAGAAACAGATATGCAGGCAATTGAAGAGGAACCCAATGTAAACTGGCTCAACCGGATATCGGAGATGCAGGTTGGTTCTACAACCTGTATCCCGGTTGCAGGCAGTGAAGGTTCTGAAAATACATTTACCGTTCACGGGTACGATGAACTGGAGAAAGACAGCCCATTTGCGGATAAAGTTTATCGGATTACAGAGGGGAATTATCCACAGGGAAGTGAAGATATTGTAGTGAATCAGTTTCTGGCAGAAGATAATGGAATTCAGTTAGGCGATAAAATTGTGTTTGAAACGGTGGATGGAAGGGAGCAGGAAGCGGTCGTTGCCGGATTGTTCCTGTCGGGGATGGAACGGAGCCAGACCGAAAATGTGCGGACAGTGAACCGCATTGAAAACCAGATTTATGGAACGGCAGATTTTGTGAACAGGCTGTCCGGCAGGACTTGCTTTTTAAATGTGGCAGTGTATGTAAATGATCCTGAGCAGCTCACGGATACAAAGGAAGTGCTGGAAAGAATGTATCAGGACAGGGCTGCGATTGGGATAACAGATAATACATTCCAAAAATTAAAAATGATGATCGGACAGACAGGCAGAATTACGTTTTTGATTTTCGCCCTGACGGTAACTTCCGGCAGTCTGATAACAGGACTTTTGCTTGCCATGTGGATGCGCAGCCGGAAAACGGAGATTGCTGTTCTGATCAGTCTGGGTATAGCAAAAGGAAATATATTATCTCAAATGATTTTGGAAGAGATGATATTGTATTTTGTCGCATTCGTGGGAGCGGGAATTGCAACAAAGCTCTTATTACCACGGATTAGCAATAGTCTTGCCATCATGCAGGGGAACAGCATAGCATTGGAATTATCATTTAGCTGGCAGTCAGGAGTTTTATGTATCGGACTGGCTGGTGTTGTAATATTGACTGGGATAGCTATTTTTCCATATATGAAAAAGCCTGTGAAAGAAACCTTGTCGGAAATGGAGGGATAACATGAACATCTTAGAGTTAAGTATACGCTGTCTGGTTCGGAAACGGGCAAAGACAATTCTTCTTTTAAGCATTGTTTTTGTAACAGCCTGCTTTATCTATGCCGGGTGGGCGTGCAAATCCGCAAATGTACAGACGCAGACGGAAGGTAAACAGGCGCTTGGGGCATCTTTCAGGATGGAAGAAAATGAAGCGGACAGGCATGACAGGACGGCAGAGGCAATAGAAAAATTAGGCGGGCAGAACGGGAGCGTGGATGGATCGCATATAGAGCAGCTTGAATCAGGGGATTGGATGATATGGCATGATAACTCTTTTGAAACCCTGCAGATGGAGGATATTGAAACACTTGCAGGGCAGGAAGGGATTGCGGAATATAATGTCACCACGGCGAACATAGTGGTCAATCCTGTAAATTTTGTACGGATTGAAGACCCGGATGTAGACCAGCATTCAGACCTGCTGGGTGTGTCATTGCGGGGAAATATGGAAATGCGGCTGGATTTCGATGTGCAGAATGGGAATATAGAAGTAAATGAGGGACGTATGATCACAGCAGAGGATAAAGATGTATGCGTCATATCAAGGGAGCTGGCAGAATTAAATGGATTGACGGTTGGGGATAAACTGGAATTTAATGACCGGAAAGAGTGTGAAACATCTAAGGTTTACAGTGCGGAGATCGTCGGGATTTATGATACAATCCATAAAATCACACCCATCATGTACGGGGACAGCTACCGGAGTGAGAACATCATCATGACAGACCTGCGTTTCCCGGAAAAGCCGCAGGGATGCGAGGGAGATCCGCTATATCAATATGCGACATTCTGGGTAGAGAATGTAGATGAGTATGAAACGGTAAAGGAGAGGATCAGGAAAGCTGACATTGACTGGAAACGCTATGATTTCCTTGACAATACCGGGATGAGCGATACGATGGCAGCGAATTTCGGAGATCTGGATGAAATGAGTACCATAATACTGATCTTAGTTGCCGTTTCGGGCGCAGTCATTATTTTTCTTGTATTCCTGTTCTGGCTGAAAGGCAGGGTGCATGAAATAGGTATATTTTTGGCAATCGGGAAAGGCAAGGCTGCCATTATAGCACAGATGATACTGGAAGGAATCCTGATAGGATGTGTTTCTTTTACGCTGGCAACTGTATGTGCACCTTCATTATCTAAAAGTGTTGCAGATTATCTGGTGGGTTATCAAGTTCAGCAACAGGAGGAACAGAGGGAAGCGGAAGAAGGCATGACAGGAGGTGCAGGAGTGGCAGAATATGAAACAAAGGTAATGGGTGTTAAAACTGAAGTGACAGGAAAAATAGTCCTGCTGTCTGCCTGTTCTGTATTGGGTGTGATTTTGGCTGCGGTTTCATCATCCTGCATATTTGTGGTAATACAGAAACCAAAAGAAATTTTAAGCAAGATGGGCTAAAGGAGGCTGTATGTTAGAGTTAAAGGATGTTTCATATTATTATAAATCACAGAAAGATAAGACGATTCTGAATCATGTAACTTACCAATTTAAGAAGGGTGTTATGTATGCCATTTTAGGTTCCAGCGGTTCAGGAAAAACAACGCTTTTATCTTTGCTGGCGGGGCTGGATGTGCCGGTTGAGGGGACTGTCTGCGTTGCAGGAGAGGATATTCTGCAAAGGGGATTAAATGCACATCGAAAGGATCATGTTTCACTGGTCTTTCAAAATTATAATCTGATCGACTATTTAACGCCGGTTGAAAATGTAAAGTTAGGTGGGAAAGCCGATGCGGAAGAATTGCTGGCGCAGATGGGCATTGATGAGGCGCAGCGGAAAAGAAATGTGATGCAGTTGTCCGGAGGCCAACAGCAGAGGGTAGCCATTGCAAGGGCATTGGCAAGCAAGGCGCCCATCCTGTTAGCGGATGAACCGACAGGAAATTTGGACGAGGATACTGCGAATGAGATTATATCTATTTTTCAGAAACTGGCTCATGAACAGGAAAAATGTGTGGTTGTAGTTACTCACAGCAGGGAACTGGCAGAGCAGGCGGATATCGTCCTGCGGTTAAAGAAAGGGAAAATCGCAGACGACACAGACATCGGGGAAAATTAGATACGATTGTGAGGAACATGGATGGTAGCAGGTGGCAGAAATGTCAGGATGAACAGGCAGCAGATGGAGAGCAGAAGAAAAAAACAACAGATAAGGTGGAAATCATTATTAGTCAGAGTGGCGGTTTTGGTTGTGATTGTGTTCTGTATCAGAAATATCTATGCCCGTCTGGAAGAAATGCAGATGGAATTGGAGCGGCTGGAGATACAGCAATATGGGAGGGTACAGACCAGCGCAGATGCGCAGCCACCAGATAAACTGAATGATGTAGATTATATTGGCAGCATTGATACATGGGAAGTTGGCAAGCCTATAGAACGCACGGAAGCGGAAGTCCTGCAGCGGCTGGGTGAGCTGGGGCAGGCAAGCTCCCTGATAGAAGGGATTTATCAAAATCATTCCCAGTATCCGGGGGAGCTGCTTGCAGCGTTGGCAAATAATCCGGAAATGGCGGATTTTGTTTCCGGATATCCTGACCGGAACAGAGTGACAGGGGGAATTACTGCATCCGAAAGAGAGCAGGAATTTCCACTGTTCCTCCAATGGGACAGGCGCTGGGGGTATGAGTCCTATGGGGGTAGCTGCATTGGGCTGGCAGGCTGCGGTCCAACGTGTTTGTCTATGGTATTGTTCTATCTGACCAGGGATGAAACACATACCCCGGACAGTATCGCCGCCTACAGTGCGGAAAATGGATATTATGTAGAGGGAACTGGTACATCATGGGCTTTGATGGAGGATGTACCAAAGCTGTATGGCATTAAAGTCTTATCCGTAAGCTCCACTGCAAATAATATGAGGGCAGTACTTGATAATGGCGGAATTATCATATGTGCTATGGGGAAAGGGGATTTCACAATATCTGGTCATTATATTGTCGTATATGGGTATGATAATGAGGGATTTATGATAATCGATCCTAACTGCGTAGCAAGGAGCGGCAGGAGATGGACATTCAGCGAGATTGAAAATCAGATTAAAAGTATATGGGTATATGACAAAGAGAAATAGTAAGAAAGGAACCCTACAAAAGACAAACCGCCGCACTATGGCCATCATCCGCCATATGCGGCGGTCTGCCTTTTCCGCAGG
>BLMD01000337.1 GCA_011959925.1 Lachnospiraceae bacterium | reverse complement strand
AAGAAAAATCCGACAGCAGCTTATTCAAATATTGTTAAGTTAGTGCCTATGGGGATTTGCACCCAACAAGTAGAAGTCAAATCTCTACATATCAGAATTAAAATATCTATAAACCGTAAAGGTGTGACAGCCTTTGCGGTTTTTCTTTTGTCGTTTTTTGGAAGATTACGCCACAAGGCTGTTTTTGGCGTTGGATGCCGTTCACCGCCTGCCAATCTGGATTTTCAAAAAATTCAGATTGGAGGTAACAGATTATGGCATACAACAAAGCCAGAGAAGAACGAAAATGGAGAATATGGAAAGAAGCCGAGGAAAAACAGCTTAGGAGCTTGGGTGTCAATGAAGATGATATTGAAAAGCTCCGTGTCCACGATTGGGCTATATTCAATTCCGACAGGCGGTACTATGAGAAATTGCAAGATGCAGGTACATACCTTGAGGAAGTTGCAGAAGATATAGCACAGCCCGAAGTGAAAACGATTGAGGAATTTTTGGACAGCATTGAAAATGTAGTGCTGTATCAAGAGTTGTATCAGTTGGACAAGCTCACGCTTCAAGCGTTGCTGATGAGAACGCAAGGTTTTTCTATCAGTGAGATTTCAGTGGAATTAAGTCTAAACAAGGAAGTCATTTACAAGCGGTTAAACAGATTCAAGAAAAAAATCAAAAAACTTTTGGGATAGTGTCCAAAATCACACTTTCCCATCGGCTACTGGGTGAGAGGGCAAAAACCTCTTGCCCAGTTTTCTTTTATGTCGGAAACGGGATGGCTCTTTGACAATTGAATACTCATTCACCAAATACATTCTCTTTGTGGCTGTAATAAGCATAAGCGTGTGCAGCGGTACGCCATGACCTGCCGAAAGGCAGTAAGCGAAAAATACTGACTGAAAATATCGGGTTGCTACCGATTCCGCCATGACCCACAAAGAGGACAATGATACTCCCGTCCAGTCACAGTCCGAGCGGTAACCAACCCGCCGCAGACAATGAGGGCGGCTCTGTCAGACCGACAGTTGGGGTGCAACTCCCGTGGCGTCAGTTCGCTGCTGACCGTTTGGTGACTTCCCTGCGTTTGCAACGCATTGGCATTTTCGGGGTGTAGAGGACAAATAGAAAATGCTTTCTATCATAAAGCCAGATGCAAGGCGGTCTATGGAAACAGAGTGTTGTTTTATGCTCTCTCGAACTTAAATGCTTCCTTGTGTCTGGCTGCTACATAGGCAGGATATATCTGCCTAATTCCAAATAGGAGGACAAACACTTATGGATAGAATTATAAAGCGTGGCGACATCTACTACGCAGAGCTTAATCCCGTTATCGGCTCGGAACAGGGCGGAATAAGACCCGTACTTATCATATCTAACAACATGGGCAACAGGTTCAGCCCGACAGTCATTATCGCTGCGATTACGAGCCGAGTGCAGACAAAAGCGAAACTGCCGACACATACTGCCGTAAAAGATTACAAAGGGCTTGATAAGGATTCCATTGTCCTGCTTGAGCAGATACGGACGATTGACAAGCAGAGGTTAAAACAGCATATGGGGACAATGCCTGCGGACATAATGACAAAGGTTGATAAGGCTCTTGCCATTAGTATTTTTTTGAAGGGAGGCAGCAATGAAAGAGATAAAAATTGATAACTATGCCGCTGCTCTTAAACTCATTGAGATACTCCTTGAAAAAGGACTGATAAACCAAGCCACATATACAAATATTATGAAACACTCAGATTCGCACATTTCACAAGCGGCTTAAAAGAGGATAGAATGGTTTTGGTTAAAGGAGGTATGTTTAATGAATACATCAGCAAATGAATACAATTACAGATTTAAGCTCACGGATTATGCGTTGTTTGACAGAAATCGTGAAAGGAAAGTTGCTATTTATGGTCGTGTTTCTACGGAACACGAAGCACAGCTATCCGCACTTGAAAACCAGTTGCAGTGGTATGACGACCAAGTGAAATATCATCCAAACTGGTCGGTCTGCGAACGCTATATTGATGAGGGCATTACTGGAACACAGGCAAAAAAACGTCCCGCATTCTTGCGTATGATTGAGGATGCAAGAAGTGGTAAATTCGATTTGATTGTAACAAGGGAGGTCTGCCGTTTTGCTCGGAATGTCGTGGACACTCTTGTAGTGACGAGAGAGTTAAAGGGTATCGGTGTTGAGGTGTTTTTTATTGATGATAATATCTGGACAATGGATGGTGACGGGGAGCTTCGTCTTTCCCTTATGGCAACATTGGCACAGGAAGAAAGCCGCAAGACGTCCGAACGTGTGAAAGCAGGTCAGAAAATCAGCCGAGATAATGGCGTCCTTTATGGGAATGGAAACATTTTAGGGTATGACCGTGTAGGCGACACTTATATCATCAATGAAGAGCAGGCAGAAACGGTTAGGATTATATTTGACTTGTATCTGCAAGGCTATGGTTCAATGAGAATTGCAAAAATGTTGACGGAACAAAAGAGGAAAACGGCATCAGGAATTGTAAAATGGAACGTATCCAATATTATGCGGGCAATTAAAAATGCTACCTATACAGGAATGAAATGCTATAACAAGTCGAGGAGCAACAATTTTCTTGAACAAAAGAGGATTAACAATCTGGATATGTCCACATATGAATATGTAGAGGGAGATTTCCCTGCTATTGTTTCGCAGGAGGTATGGGACAAAGCCCAGAAGATAAGAGAAAGCAGGGTAAAGCCGTCTTTAGTGTCAACAACAAAGACGACACACAGCAAACGTGATTCAAAAGACATATGGGTAAACAAACTGCGTTGTTCCTGCGGCTCGTCTTTCAGAAAAGATAAATGGCATACAAAGTTAGACGGCAAGATTTCTTACGGCTATCAATGTTACAATCAGATAAACAATGGAAACAAGAAAAAAAGAGAAGCTCTTGGCTTAGACACAGAAGGATATTGCGATATAAAGATGATAACCGATTGGAAACTTGATTTTATGGCAAAAGAACTGTTAGGGCATCTCTGGCAGGATAGAAAAGAATCTGTTCTTATTGCGATAGACCTTATTAAGCGTTATTACAAAGATGAAAGGCTCAACGAAAATCAACATGATGCAGTGTCCATTAAAGCAAAGATTGACAAGGCACAGACACGTCTAACAAATCTTATTGCTATGAGGGCAGATGGCGAGTTGTCAAAAGAAGAATACCAGACCATGAGGAAACCCATTGATGCTGAAATCCAGCAGTTACAGGAAAGGTTAAGTCAAGCACCAAATGATGAACAGCCGAAAAACGGATTTGAATTAGACGGAATAATTAGTACCTTAAATACCTTGATAGATTTTAGCAGTACAAAAGTCAGTGAGGAAGTTATCAATCAATTTGTGTATAGAGTAACCCCGACATCGGACACGACTTTTGACTGGTATGTGAATCTGAACGGAACGGCTGATGTTAGGGCAACCTTTACAGCAGAGGGACGGAAAAACAGAGCCATAGTTAAATTAGAGGAAATCGAACAGATTTCCTCATTACATAGGAAAGAGAATGAGGACAATGGAATGTTCCTCAAAAACCCCCTTGTTTTTACCTTTCTGCACAGGCGGCTATCTTGAATTGATGCCATAGGAATTTGGGTACTCGCAGGCGAAAGTATGGAAGAATGGCTTAAAATCAAGGGATTTTGAGGTTTGGTGGGGTTCATCACGGTGGGTGGTGAACCCCAATTTTTTTGTTTTTGGATGCCGCTGATAGGATGGCGATAGGGGCAAAAATCGTACTATCAGGCAAAAGTATACTTTCACGCAAAAGTCAGGGATTTCCGTGATAGTATAAAGCGGAAAGGTAAAAGGGTGTAGGGTATTGTCGGTTTTGGCTGAAAGGCGTATTAGTTTGACGGAAAATGCTGTCGATAAACGGGGGATATGATACAAACACGGAAACTGCCCGGAGTATTCGTGTTTGTATATGAGTTTCCGTGATAATATGGGGTTTTGCGTGTTAGTATGCTGTAGATGTTAATGGAATATTGAAGATAGGTGTGGTGTAGATATAGTAATAAAAAGCATGGAGCCTTATGAAAAAGTATAGGTTTATAACTGCCTGTCTGCTAATTTTACTGGCATTTCTGTTGTTCAATATTTTTAATAGGAATGGGAATTCGACCATAGAGACATTCAATATGGATGCTGCAACAAAGGAAGAAATTACTGATGAACTGGTCATAGCATTATTTATTGAGGACATCACCAATGTGGTTACGAATTTCTATTCAGAATATTATTCGGGAGAAATTGCAGTTTACGATTATGAAATAGCGATTGTGGATATTGAGAAGAAAGAGCCGGGATTTATTTCCGTAAAATTCGGTGTCACCCCACAGGTAGGGGCGCATAATTCTTTAGGATATGACGAACTGGTTTATCGTGTTGATTCAAGCGGAAATAAAGAACTGGTTGGCTATGAACATCTAAAGAACTTTGAAGTGCCGGAGAAGTTTCAAAAGTATATGATAAAGCCTCTTGGGTGAGAATAATTTGTCTGAAAATGCTGTTGAAATATGGAGAATATTATCGAATCCTGTCAGGGTGTCTTAGTTTCCGGCAGATACGGACACGGAAAGCCAAAAAAGCCCGTAAACACGGCACTTTCGGCACTACATAGGTTTCAATTTTACATTATTTCCGTGTGCTTTTAGGGGCATTTTTACATTAGCGAGGGTGCAAACAGTTGTTCTGAGGTTCTTTTGCTTGATAGTATATACTCGTAGGCAAAAGTCGGTTATTATCACGGAAACTCGGATACAAACAGGCAAAACTCTATACTATCACGCAAAAGTCAATACTCGCAGGCAAAACCCATATACGAACACGGAAACTGTCTGTACGATCACGGAAACAGGTTGGGAGTTTTTGTGATAATATAAGGGTTTCCGTGATAGTATGCAGAGTTTCCGTGTTTGTATATGGGCAAAGCGGCAAAAATTGAATGAAATAGTAAAAAGGGCTGGATGACGGCTCTTTTTTGCTTTCCACTCCCGAAAAATAGTCATTTCGTGCCATCGGGTGAAAAATAGAAAATTTTTATGGTATAATTCTGAGGATGTTTTTGCTTTAGCGGAAACGGTTTTCTGCCGAAGTAATAGAAAGAACACAAGAATCAAATAGAAGGATATGGAGGCTGGATAGTCAATGAGCAATATTGTTATTTTGGTTGGGAGCATGAGAAAAGGCGGCAATACAGACTTGCTTGCGCAGGCATTTGCAGAAGGAGCCCGTGAAAATAATTCTGTGGATATTGTATCTGTTGTCGATTACAAGGTCAATCCATGTATTGGCTGTAATTCATGTTTTATGAGGGAGGGGAATAAGTGCTTTCAAAATGATGACATGGATGGGATATATGAAAAGTTGAAAGTGGCTGATATGGTGGTGGTGGCATCGCCGGTATATTTTTATGGCATTAGTGCAGAACTAAAAGCGGTAATTGACAGACTGCATACGCCTATGAGAAATGAGTTTTCAATCAAAAAACTTGCTTTACTTCTGGTTGGGGCGGCAGAACTGCCAGAATTGTTTGATGCAATAAAATTGCAATATCAGCTTGTGCTTAATTTCTTCCATTTGGAAGATGCGGGTATGGTGCTTGTGAGGGGAGTTAAGGATAAAGGGGATATCAAAGGAAATGCGGCACTGAAGGAAGCATACGATTTGGGTTTGTCGATTAAATGATGAGATTTGGAATAACTCAAAGATTTGTTAAAGAACAATAAGAACCGGCAGGAGTATAAGAAGTATGCGCTATTATCAATGCGATAAGTATCCAATCGAATTTGTGGTGTCAGAGAATATTGATAAGTATTTTGATCTCCATAACCATGTAGGGCATTATGTCATATCAGTGGTCACGCAGGGAACGGTGACAGTTTGCTTGGAAAACGGAGAAGTGGAGTACCGCAGAGGCGATGTGTTTACCATTCCGCCTTATGCTGTACATTCCGTGCGTCAGGGGAGGGATGCGTGTCTGCTGTCTATGTGTGTAGGAACTGCTTTTATTGAGGAGACAGATTCAGAAACAGCAGAGGGTATTGTGCAGGAGTTGTTAATGGAGGCAATGGGGCAGGGAATTTTTGGAAAAGAGCAGGGGGAGAAATTTCTGATTTCTGTGAAGGAAGTTTACCGTCTTCGGGATAACGGATCAAAAGACATGGATGCTGACATAAAAATTCTGACTGATAAAATCACCAGCCACCCGGAACAGGAGCTGCTTATAGAAACATTGGCGGCGGATATTTTTGTCAGCAAATATTATCTCATAAGGAAATTTAAAAGCAGTATCGGGATGACACCGCATCAGTTCTGTATCCAGAACCGAATACGAAAATCACAAGGGCTGCTGGATGAGGAAAAGACAGTCAGCAGGATTGCTGTGGAAATGGGATTTTATGATCAGAGCCATTTTGACAAGGCGTTCCAGAGGATCGTCGGGATATCCCCATCAGAATATATCCATTCTAAAAAACTGATAAGGCAGAGTACATAGGGCAATTTTTTACAAGACATGATTGTTTCCGGGGAATATGATTGAAACGTAAGACAGATAACATATTTTATCGGAGGTGCAGAATGGATACATTTGAATTGTTTAACAATGGAAAATTAGTTTTGCCGGAAAAAGAGACTGGCTTTGCAGGGATTGAATGGTCAAAGCATCCGACTTTTAAGGGTGTCGAACTGAAACACATCATTACGGCAAAGGACACAGACGGGAAGTTCAGTTACCATTTAGTGCGGATTGCTCCCGGTTGCAGTATTGGGAACCATACTCATGAAACCCAGTTGGAAACGCATGAGGTGATAAAGGGGAGCGGGAGATGTGTGAATGCAGGCAGCACTATTCCGTATGAGGCCGGTACGATATCCATCATGCAGACAGGCGTACCGCATGAAGTCACTGCAGGTTCAGAGGGGTTATATCTGTTTGCCAAATTTATGCCTGCATTATGTTGAACTGAATAATAAGGATAATAAGCAAGACCGCCGCACTATGGCCATCATCCGCCATATGCGGCGGTCTGCCTTTTCCGCAGG
>BLMD01000336.1 GCA_011959925.1 Lachnospiraceae bacterium | reverse complement strand
CATGCAAACACCTCCTCCCGTTGCCGGGTGTAGGTTGGACAACACAAGAATTATAACATATCCATTAACATTCTTCTATCCTATTCCTAAAAGGTTTTGTGGTTGGGATTGTGGTTAACGCAATCCGATGCTCGCTATCACTGTGGACATCCCCAAAAAACATTTTGATAAGGACATCTTCTTTCGGCAAGTAAAGTTGAATATATTTTGAGTTTTATCCTTATCTGGTTTTATCCTTGTCCTTGTATCATTAACGCATAAACAGTCACCATGGCTTGATGCTTATGTTCCATATCAAAATAATAAAGTCGATAGAGATTAACTTTCCGATTTATATTGACAGTAGGGAAGTTGAAAAGTCAACATTAAATCCAAATATTCCGCAATCGACTAAGAATAAAGCCCGCAAAGGCTTTATTCATCCTCTAACCCCAAATTGCAATTGCGCCACAAAAAATGTTTCCTCCATCTGAAAATCCACGGTTCCGTTCATATGATCCATCATTTTACGCACACTTTTTAATCCAATCTGCGTGCTTTCTGTCTGATTGGACAAATTACTTTCTTTTACTTTGTTTTTGATAGAAACAATGAGAAATTGATCCAAAGAAGCCGAAAGGGAAACGGCTTCTTTTTTGTCCGCATATTTCATAATGTTGGAAAACAGATTATTCAATACGCGTTTTACCATTGTCTCATCCGCAGTCACTGCGGCAGAAGAAAAAATAGAAGCGTTGGAATCGGGGAACTGAAGGTCTGTTGTAAACCCTGCCAGACGCAAAAAATCGGAGTGTTCCTGCAAATCGTTCAAGAAAAACGAAACCGGAAGCGATACAAGCGAAAGGTTTTCTCCGGATTCTTCTGCTTCGTCAAAGACCAGCGCATATTCAAACATCCGGTCTGTCATTTCTTTTAAATCGTCTGTTTTGGCAATACAGCGGCTGATATATTCCGTCTGCATATCCGGATTCCGGTTGAGATTTAGAATTTCCAGATATCCTTTTAATATTGTAAGCGGCGTACGCAGATCGTGAGAGAGGGCGGCAATCAGCTCCTGATTGGATTTGTGTACTTCCTGTTCGTGCAGAAAATTTTCGCGTAGCGCAGAGCGGAGACTGTCAAGCTCTATTGCCAGAATACCGATTTCGTCGCAGCCTGCGCTTTGCACAGGGGTGGTAAGATCGCCGGAGGACATCTGCAAAATAGCATGTTCTAAACGGGCGATCGTTTTTATTTTCTTTCCGACAAAAAACAATATGACGAACAGAAACAGAAATATACACAAAAACATGCAGAATACGGCGTAAGGAACAATGAAAAAAGAGCTGTGGTAAAAGGAAACCAGTACCGAGGCATAACCGTTTTTAAACTTAATCGCGCGTTCATGGTTTTGGTTTACGTCTTCGTCAATCCATCGATAGGTCAATTGGAAGAATGTATTGAACGGCTCGCTCCAAAGCATAGCCTCCGGAAAACAGCTTGCCCTGTACAGCCCGTCTTCCAGGCCGTAGATTGAGATGCCGGTATAGTCATCTGCCAGAGAAAAGTACGGCTGAATGGCATTTACTGCGTCTTCATCGTCTTCAAAATCCGGAACATCGTATTTTTTTGCCTCTTCTATCAATTTTGTCCAGAAATCATCTTTCGGCATAGGAAAAAAGCGCAGGCTGGAAGGAAGCCGTTCTGCCAGACCGTAGTATACGCTCCATTTGTTATGCCAGAGAAAACGAAATAACGAAAGGCAGAGCGATCCTGTGACCAGGATCAGAAGAAAGAGCTTTGTGCGTATTTTGATATGGGAAATTCGTTCTTTTATAGAATGTAATCTAGTCAAAATGATACCCCTTTCCCCATGCCGTTTTAATAAAAACCGGTTTTTTTGGGTCTTTTTCTATTTTCTGGCGTAAATTGCGGATATGGACCATTACGGTGTTGTTCGCTCCGTAGTACCAGGGATCATCCCAGACGGCTTCATATAGACGCTGTGCGGAAAAAATCTGGCGGCGGTTGGATGCAAGCAGTCGCAGCATTTCATATTCCGTACTGGTCAGTTCTATTTTTTGCCCGTGCAGAAATACTTCTTCCCGTTCCGAATCGATCATCAGCCCGCGCACGGAGAGCTGTCTGACAGACGATGCCGCCGTTTGCTTTTCTTTTCCCTGATAGACGTGGTAGCGGCGGATCAAAGCTTTTGCGCGTCCGATCAGTTCCGGATAAGAAAACGGTTTTTCCAAAAAATCGTCTCCTCCGCTGGAAAAACCGAGAATTTTATCGCTGTCGGTCGTTCTGGCGCTTAAAAATAGAATCGGGACATTGCTTGCTTCCCGAATACTCTGGCACGTTTCATATCCGTTCATACCCGGCATCATGATGTCAAGAATGATCAGGTCAAATGCCTGTTTTTTGATTTCTGTAAGCACGGATGTTCCGTCTTTTGCTTCCGTAACCGAAAACCCTTCTCCGGTCAACAGCACTTTAATAATTTCACGGATTTCAGGATTGTCGTCGGCAATTAAAATATGCGGGATCTCCTGTGTCATAATGATAGTCTCCTTTGTATTTTCCAGTATATTATACAAGATTTAATGAAAAATAGGAAATTCTTTAGAAACCTTAAGAAATGCTTTATGGGATTTCTAAGGGAAGAAGCCTACCATAGAAGTAAAGGAGGCGCTTCTATGAAGAAAATCAGAAATAAAACTTATTTTTTCCTGCTGGGTTTGACATTGTTTATGGTATGGTTTTTGGTCGGACGTTTTGGTCTTTTTGCATCGAACGGTGACTGGTTCAGTCAGCACAGCGTAATTCCGGATCAGTTTAGGCAGCAGTTTTATGCGACGGGACAATGGTTCCCGGAGTTTGCGGCGCAACTTGGGGCAGGGCAGAATATTTACAATTATTCCTATTATGGTTTGTACAATCCTGTTATTTTGCCGTCTTACCTGCTGCCGTTTGTAAATATGGGTGATTATTTGATGGCGGTAAGTATCTTGTGCCTTGCAGCGTCGGTTCTGCTGATGTATTACTGGCTGGGCACGCATGGATTTTCCGCACAGGTGCGGCTGTCGGTTACGGTAGTATTTCTTTTGGCAGCGCCGATGATTTACCAGTCACACCGCCAGATCATGTTTGTAAACTATATGCCGTTTTTATGTATGGCTATAATCGGCGTGGATCGGTACTGGAATAAAAGAAAATACGGACTTTATCTGGCAGGCGTTTTTCTGATGATTATGACGAGTTTTTATTTTTCTATTGGAGGACTTTTGGCATTATGTCTGTACGGCGTAAGCCGATGCGAAAAACAGAGTCCTAAGAGACGTGTGTTTGGTTTTATCTTTCCGACTGCGGCAGCCGTGTGCCTTGCCGGCGTTTTGCTCGTTCCGACGGCATGCGCATTGTTTGCAAGAAACGACGGTTCCAAACAGGGGCTGTCTGTTTCGTTATTGTTTCCCGATTTTTCGCAAAGCCGGTTTGCGTATGACGGATATGGAATCGGGCTTACAATCGGAATTCTTAGCGTTTTGTTTCTCTGCCTGGCAGGTAGAAATCTTAAGGAGCGGTTTTTAGCTGCAGGGTGTTTGACCGTGATCACAATTCCGTTTTTTTCCTGGGTGTTAAACGGAGGGCTCTACGCGAGAGGGAAATCCTTAATTCCGTTTCTTCCGGTGTTCTGTTATCTGACGGCGGTTTGTCTGGAAGGGATCCGGCGGAAAGAATTTTCTAGCCGGATGTATCTGGCAGGATATCTGGCTTCTGTCACTTGGAGTGTCTGCTCGTTTTTGATCTGCGGTCATGGGAAACTGACGGAGATCTATGGGATGATGTTTGCAGAGTTGCTGCTGCTGCTTCTGTTTTTTCTGTGGTATCAAAAAAAGAGGGATCAAACAAAGAAGATGTTTCCTGTTTTTTTGCTTCCGTCGATGATTTGTCTTTTGCTATCCGCTGCAGTACAAAACGGAAACGGAACCGACCGGTTAAATGCCGATGTTTACAGGAGCGTGACGGATGATTCCTGGGGAGAGGAAATTTCTGGTGTACTGCGGCAGGAAGAGGGACTCTATCGGCTGGAACAAAGCGGCAGCCATGAGGAAAAAAAGGCAAATATCAATCGTACATGGGATGTGCGGCAGTGGTCGGTTTCATCGTATTCTTCCGCTTATCAAAATTTATATAAAGATTTTCGGGAAAATGTGTTTCAGACAGAACAGCCTCTGCGGAACTGCCTGATGCAGTCGGTTTCGGAAAACCCGCTGTTTCAGAAATTTATGGGAGTAAAATACCGGGTGGGAGAGAATGCAGAAAAAGATACAGACGGTAAGATTTCTGTCAGCAGGCAGGAGAATGCGGCGCCGGTCATTTATGCGACGGATCAGGTGATTGCAGAAGACGCATATCGGAATATGGCGTTTCCCTACAATCAGACGATATTGATGCGGTATGCGGCAGCCAAAGGCGGAACAGAGCCGGATACGCGGGAGATTACGGCATCTATGCCGGATATAAGGGAGACGGAAGTTCGGATTTTGGAACGTCTCGGCATACATAAAACGGATAGCGGATATCAAATCGAAACAAAACAAAAGATAAAAACATCGTTGGCTGTGGCAGGATCGGAAACGGATCGGGAACGGATTTTATTTTTACAGTTTGATGTAAAAAACCGCAGGAAGAGTCAGGATGTCATCATAGAACTTGCGGGAATACGCAACAATTTAAGTGCAAAAAGCCATGTGTATTATAACGGAAATCGGACGTTTACTTATGTGATGAAGTTAAAGAAAGGGCAGAAAAAAGCGGAGCTTTTGTTTGGGGAAGGAACGTATTCGATCTCAAATATCCGAAGTTTTTTGGGAGATGCGGCTGTATTAAGCGAGGACTCCTTATACCAGTCTGCGTTTTGTCCGGACTGGAAGATGACGGAAGGCAGCCGGATCTGCGGAGATATGGACGTCGTGCGCACGGGATATCTTGTGACGTCGATTCCGTATGATCCTGGATTTGAGATTTGGATCGACGGAACGCGCGCGGAAAAAGAAATCGTAAATACGGCGTTTCTCGGAGCGAAGATTTCAAAAGGTGAGCACAGGATCGAGATTGTGTATCATGCGCCCGGCGCATTCCTGGGAAAGGCAGTATCCGGAATGGCGCTTGTATGCCTGGCGGCTGCGGGAGTTTTGGAACGAAAGAAAAATTATGTGGTTTCTGCTGCATTTCGTTACAACTTTCTAACAATTTTGATGTATCATAAAAAGAAAATAAAGGCGATAGGTGGAAAATAGAAAAATGAAAGAGTAAACCGACGGTAAAAAAAAGAAATGAGACCGGAGATTTCGGATGCAAAACTCCGGTCTTTTCCTGCGTCATGCAAAATAAGAACGTTTGTTCATAATGTGCATTGACAAACATGTATGTTTGCTTTATAATGAGCAATAGAAAAAGAATTCCGGCATTTCAGCAAAATTTCAAAACAATTAATTTCATAATACAGAGAACAGATTTCCCGATTTTGTATCGGGGAATTGTTACTTTTATGTTGTGTTCGGGTTGTGATGCATATATAAAATCATACCTTTCGAACCTGTATTTTTTATACACTTTTTTAGGGAGGCGGTGATTCATTACAAGAAAATGGTAAAACACATGGAAATGTCTGAGACAGCTTTTGGATGAGAAGTCGTACGTTTGATGAAATTATGCTACAGCAAGAGGAACGCCAAAAAAGATAAGTAAAAGGAGAGGTTTGGCATGTGTCAATTTAAAAGCGGGATTATTTTAAGGAACAGAGTGGTGCTGACACCGGACGGAAATGAAAGTCATACTGATTTATTGAATCAGCTTGGAATGGAAGATAACTATATGAATGCTTCCAAAGCATTTGTAAAAGCAGAACTGATACCAAAACATGGGAACCGGGCGGCGGATGCCAGCGAATGGACGTATCGGGCAGATCAGGATATAGTACCGGACTGGTATGAAACGAACGCCGGCAGATACGAAATGGAATTTCGGAACGCCGTAAGGGACTATATGCACAAAAGAATCTGCGTCATCTGCAACCGGGCGTGGACCGTAATGAAAACGGATGAAACGGGTACATATTATCTGATGGACGGAAGCCTTGGAAAATCGGAGTTTGGTGAGTCCAATAATTATGCCGATTCCTATGTCCGCAGAAATCTCAACAACAGTGATCTTGCCAGAGATTTACGGGAAGAATTCGGAGAGAGGCTTTCGCCGATTCGGACAAATTTACTTTCATTGGACGGGTTAAAGGATTATGGAGAAGTGGATGGGGATATCCTGGCGATTCCCACGTTGGATTTATATCGGGAATGCAGGGAACATATTTTAAATTCGGATGGACGCTGGTGGCTTGCTACTCCAAACTCCACGCCATCCGGCTGCAGTTCCGGTTGTGTACATTACGTGGATGCGGGCGGAGATGTGGATTATGACTGGTGTGATGCGTTTGGAGCGGTACGGCCGTTTTTCATTCTGCCGTCATAGAGAGTGCGGGCAGGGCAGACCTTACAGAATATAAAAATTCCCCACAGGAATGGAAATACATTTCTGTGGGGATGGTTGTGTGTTTTGATTATGCGCAATCTCCCATGACAAAATAGATGAATCTGAGATAATCGCCGGTATCGGTAAGCTGAAATTCTACTTGATGATTTTTTTCTGACTCTTCTTTCATTAAACGGAACGCAGATTGATCGCTTTTTAAATTGTGAAGCGACTGGTCAGCGGAGCATAAAAGCACCGTTCCTTTGCTTTCCTCTACAAGTTTTGTAAGTTTTTCGACATCTGGATTCTGATACATCTTCACTTTTAACATTCTTTTTTCCTCCTCATTCTTCGTTTCAGCAAGAGGATACTTCCAAATTCTGGTTGAAACAATTCCATTCCCGACATATAATATAACAAAACCGCCAAATTGAAAGGAGATCTTATGGTACGCAAAGATTTCGGATTCCTGTTAAACCGGGCATCAAAAGAGCTGAAACCGCACGGAACGACGGAGTTTCCCTGCGCCGTGTATGCTTCACGACACACGGAGAGATCCAAAAATGTCATTCCCTGGCACTGGCATGAAGAGATGGAGATTATTTATATTGCAAGCGGGACATTAAGAGCCAAAGTACCTTCCCGGACATTTATTTTAGAACAAGGAGACTGTATCGTGATAAATTCAAATGTGCTGCATTTTGCCGCTGCGGAAGGCGAATGCAGCCTGCATTCGCTTGTGTTCGCTCCATCGTTGGTCGGCGGAACGGAGGAATCGGTATTTACCAGAAACTATATACGCCCGCTTTTATCCTGTCCCTCTTTTTCTGGTTTCTGCTTTCCGGCATCCAAGGATGAAAGGGCGGCGGACTGGTTTTGTGAGGCGTTTACGTCTATGACGCAGAATGTACCGGGATTTGAATTTACCGTCAGGGAAAATCTGTCGCGGTTTTGTTATTCCTTGTATGAAAAATTCCAACCGCAGCTGGGCAGGTGGAATCCTGCTTTGAATCAGGATTCTCTTCGGGTAAAGAAGATGCTTGCCTATATGCATGAGAACTTTTCGGATAATATTACGCTGGCAGATATTGCGAGGTCTGCGGACATCAGTGAACGGGAATGCCTGCGCTGTTTTCAAAGGACGATCCAGCTTTCACCCATGCAGTATTTGCTGAAATACCGCATCATGCAGGGGGCGGAGCTTCTGATCAGCCGTCCGGCGGACGGCGTGGCTGAAATCGCTGGTTTCTGCGGATTTGACAGTCCCAGTTATTTTACGAAAATGTTTGGCCGCTTTTATGGCTGTACGCCGCGTGCGTATCGGAAATTGAATGCAGAGGGGTAGAAGATTATTGATATTTTTTTAAAATAAAAGAATTTTACTGATAAGATGAAAAATATACCGAATATGATGTACATCAGTTGTGGAAATAAGGAAAAAATTGTATAATATCACAGGTGGATTTTTAAAAGAAATGATAACAGTGTAATAAAAAATGTGAGATTAATTAAAAGGAATATAACGTATTTTACTAATTAAATAATTGTAAAGGAGGATAAATGGCAGAGTGATTTATTTTAAATGTGTGGAAGAGCAGTCAGAGAGAATTCCATCTATTATAAATACGATAGACAGATGGATACATTCTCCCGCATTAAAAAAGATTCTGGAATCATTTGGTACGGATATTCCGGATGGATTAAATATTACTGAAACAGTTCAGTGGTTATTAAATTTCAGCGATGAATGGGATTATCGAAAAAAGCAGCAGAACGCAAAGGATCAAGCAACAAAAGAAGCGGCGCGCTGGCTGTTGAATGATCATGCAGTCACAGAGTCACAGAGTAGGGCAGTATGGGAAGGAATTGCCGATTTGGGATTGCAAGGCGCTGATACGCCCGCAAGAAGCGATTATGATTATATCATTGCATTGGGAGGTGCAAGACTGTCATGTCTTTTGCGTCCCCGGTATGCCAAAAGAGTGATGGAACAATATGCATTACATCCTAAAGCCGTAGTTATGCTTTCAGGAACACGTCCGATTGCAGATTCGGAAAGAATCGTTACGGATACGTATGCCAAAGGGGTAAACACAGAGTATGATTTGATCTGCAAAGGGGCGGAACAAAGCTTCGGGGTATCTGAATTTCGTGAACAGCGTCATGATGACAGTAATCAGAATCTTTCCTGGGCCATTCGGACATATGCAAATGAATGTCCTGTGATTTCCATTGCGGGACCGTCTACGGAGCCAGATATACGCAGGGCAAATTCCGCAGATACCTATCAGTTCTTTTTTGAGAAGTTCAAAATTTCAGCAGGAGAGAAGCTTCTTCTGGTTACCAGCCAGATTTATGTACCGTATCAGCAGATTGAAGCGATCCGAACGTTATCACTGCCATATGGTGTTTTGACAGAAACGATCGGATTTCCAAATGAATGGTCGGGCAATCTGCAGGGGATGCAGCAGCCTGTGAATTATTTACAGGAAATCAGATCAACGATACAGGCAATCAGCCGGTTTTTGTTGTCAATATCACAAGTGAAAGGATGAAAGAAATGATTATACCAGAAGATTTGAAACAGTTAAACAGAGGTTTTTTTGCCGAAATATCATTTGCTACAAATTGTGAGAATGTAATGAATTGTATTCCATTTATTGGAGCAGGCATGTCTGCCGATTTTGGATTTCCACTGTGGACGCAGTTGATAGCTAAGATTGCTGAAGATTTAGACAGGCAGGACATCCTAGAGGACTTAACAAACGGGAAAATGGATTTTGAACAAGCAGCCAGTGAACTATATCAGGCTGCGGGTGACAAATTCTTATTTCGTAAAATTGGGGAAAACTTATTTAACAAAAATGTAACAGATGATGAGATTGCCGGTTCCGCAGTAGAGTTGCTGCCGTATCTATTTGGAAATAGGCTGATCATTACTACGAATTACGATAACGTTTTGTCTGATGTCTATGCAAAACGTGCCGGCGGAACAGCTATGAGTGTGTTGAGTTTTCAGGATGATGTTGCTGTACAAGCGGCGCTTTTTAATATGGCTCCTGCTATTTTTAAACTACATGGAGATTTTAATATAGGCAGAGAGTATATCCTTACAAAAGAGCAGTATAACAGATATTATAACAACTGTAGTTTTAAAAGGGAATTACATCGGGTTTTAACAACCAGAAGTTTGTTTTTTTTGGGCTGCAGCTTAGAGCATGAGAGGTTTTTAGCTGTATGGGGCGAGGAGATTCGCAAAAACCCTCATATTCATCACTATGCCATTTTGGAAGCAGACGAAGATGAGACAATACAAAGAAATCATAGAGAAAGGTTTGAAGGAAAAAATATCACCGTGATTTGGTATCCGCATGGAAGACATGACAGAGTACGTGATTTATTGGAGATAATCGGAAAAAAAGCCGGACGTTTGGATTATGATTATCCTGCGGTAGCGTATCAGCACAGTTTCGTAGAAAGAAAAGATGCATTCAGCACGGAAAATCTGATGAAAACCATTTACGGAAATTTAGAAGATGGACTGCTTTCCAGCATACAAGGAGAATTTCAAAGCAAATTTATTTATATCACCGGATTAGGCGGTATCGGAAAGACGACGCTTTTAAATCAACTTTATCATCAAATAGAAAAGAAGATAAATTCTAATGTACCGGAAGATATCAAAATTTTTCATATGGAGTTTTGCGGCGATTGGAGTACGACGCTTAAAACAAGAAAAATTAATATAAAAAGCAAACGCCGGCATTATATTTTATTTGTAGATAATTTGCCGGAAGATTGGTATATAAAGGAAGGAGAAGAGTTTAAACAATTTGCCGGAAGATGCCAGATTTTTGCAACTTCCAGAGCGCACATGACGGACGCAGACTTTCACTATGCCATTCCAAATACCGAACAGAGATATTACGTTGATTTAGGATGGAACTTTCCCAATCCGGAAGATTTATTTATGAAATATTTTAATCCGTCGGATCCGGAGCTTTTTAAAGGAAATGCATCTATCAAAGAAATGATTCAAATTTCAGGCGGTCATACGCTGGCAATTGAAATTTTAGCAAATCATGCCAGAGAGCGGTGCAAAGGAACGAACGCGGAGGGTTCTGTTGAGATCATCCAAGATTTTTTGAAAGAACTGAAAGAAAATAAATTTGATTTAAGTGAATTATGTGATATCAGAAATCTGAACAATAACAAGAATTTTTATGAAGCAATCACGGATCATTTGGCTAAGCTGGTTCAGATGGATGAATTGTCAGAAGGGGAAAAGGAATTGATGCGTACGTTTTCTTTATTGGCAGATGCTTTGTTTCATCCGGAACATATTCAATATCAATTTCCATATGACTGTATGGATCATTTGATTCGACTGGGTTGGATACAGGCTTATGGCGCAGACGATTTTGTCATGCATGAGATTGTAAAAAAACTGGCTTATGACAGAGAAAGAAATGATGAATTCGGATATTTAAAGATACGGAACTTGGTTGCCTGTCTTGCAAGAACGCTGACAAAAAGAAATATTGAAAAGGCAGGGCGCACGGTTTTTGATGAAATGGATACGATTCATCATGCACAATCGATTTATGATTATCTTAAACGTATCTTGCCGCAGCAGGAAGACGTTGATATTTTAGATGTTTCCAATCCTTATAATGACAGTGATTTTGTCGAAATGATAAATAATCTTTTTTCCTCTTATGATGATATTGATTTAAGAGATAAAGCTTTTGTGGGTAGTCAAGAGGCGGAATTATTAAGCCGAAATACGCATGATTATGCCCTTTATACTTATGCGGTATCAGCAAATAGTATAGGTTTCTTATGCGCTCATTCACAAAATAACCGTCTTCCAAATAGGGAACATTTACAGCAGGCTTTTACCTATTTAAAAAATGCGGAAAAAGCATTAGATGAGATGTTTGATCAAAGCAATAAGGAGGCAAGAATATTAAGAGGTAAAATACTTAGTAACTATGGAGCATGTTACAATGCCTGTCTGAAATTGGATACGGCATTAAAGAGAGAAAAAATACAAGCGGGAGAGCTGGCTGACAAAGAGTTAGAAGATAGGATTTTACAGGATTTTCAGAATGCTGTAAAATATCATACACAATCGCTTGAATTACGAACAAAACTGTATGATGAATACGGGGATGAAGATCTTCCCGATTTTATCTTTACCAGTAAGGAAAATATAGCAAACGATTATTTTCAATCCGGTCATCTTGCGGAAGCGGTTAATTTGCGGTTATCATTTTTGCCGGATTTTGAAAAATATTACGGGGATAAGGTACATACCAAGAAATTTGTAACATTGCGGAATCTTGGCGATACCTGCAAATATATCGTTTTAGAGTTAAAACAAAAGAAAGAGGTTTCCGGTGTTTCTCAGGAAGACTTGCCAAAATATAAAGAAATGGCAATTCAATATCTCGAAAAGGCAAAAATTATGAGACGGGCTTTGGATAATCACAAAGATATTATAGGGGAAATAGATAAGAGTTTGGAGTTACTAAGAGAACAGTGAGTATGCGTGTGAATATTTATATGAATTGAGTTTTTTATGATCATTGACAGACCTGGTAGCAGACTTTGCTGCCAGGTTTTTGTAGAATACATGTAGAACAATATTTCATTACAATTCAATTCAGAGGCGGTTTAAGTTTGGACCTATGATTTTGTGTCTGTGTTAGAGTAGCTTCTTTGTTATTTAATAAAGTCGAGTCAGAAAATACATACATACAAAACGTTTTACTTTTTGCCTATGGGGATATGATGTATAATATGGCTGCCGTATGAGAGCTTAGTCTTGTACCCGTAGGTTGTCGGTTTTATTGCTGTTTTTTTGAAAAAAGATGGTTAATAATTTGATTGAATATTGGTATTTGAAATTGAATCAGTTTGTAAATTAGAAAATAAAATTCTGCTATTGAGGTAATTAGGGTTTTTATTAGAAAATTATGAGTTGGTCAATCTGGATATGTTATTTAAAAAAGTTCTTATATCCTACTCTTATATTCAGATAAAAAATATTTCATAAATATCCGTAGTATGCTTTGATTTGAAAAATATAAAAGGAGACTGAGAGATGGGTAAAACATTGAGAAATGTTCAAATGAAAAAAATAGAAGAATTATCGGCTCCACTACTGTTTTAGCTTCCTGTCTTGATTTATAATAGTTTTAGGCAGGATTAAGTTTGGACGCACCTTGGAGGATCTGCACCCCGTTTGTCAACGTAAATGTTTTGCCCTTGAGCACAGCATATTGTCGCGCCTTTTATGGTTAGCACGAGTAGCAAAGTCCGTATCACCTCGGGCAAATCTCCTGCCCATTCTATTGCAAAGGAGATGCTCTGTATGAAAGACCTTCTGGAAATTTCTTGTGGGCTGGATGTCCACAAAGATAAAATTGTTGCCTGTATCCTGACTGGTCCTTTGGGTAAGCCGACAAACTCTGAAATCCGGGAGTTTACCACCTTAATCCCGGATATGATTGCTTTACGGGACTGGATCGTTTCTCAAAGCTGCCATCATGTCGCTATGGAAAGCGCAGGTATTTACTGGCTGCCTATTTATGAAATACTCGAAGAAGCGTTTGGCGGCGATATTACTTTGCTGGTTGTAAACGCACGACATATGAAGAACGTCCCTGGCAAGAAAACAGACATGCGGGATTCTGAATGGATTTCCACCCTGCTGCGTGCCGGGCTATTGAATGGCAGCTTTATTCCGGAAAAAAGAATCAGGGAGTTCCGTGATTTAAACCGTTACCGTAAGAGCGTCATCCGTGACATCACATCCCAGAAAAACAGGGTTGAGAAGTCCCTGCAAAGCTCTGGCTTCCGTCTTTCCTCCTTTATTTCTGATATTTTTGGCGCTTCCGGCAGGAACATCATCCGGCATCTCACTGAGCATGGACAGATTGACCGGCCTGCTTTGGATTCCTGCTTAAAAACAACGACAAGAAACCGTATAGATGAAATCCTCATGTCCGTAAATGGAATCAGCACAACGGCTTCTTGCGCAATCATTGCTGAAATCGGCATTGATATGAAGCCGTTCAAAACCGCGGAGCATATCTGTTCATGGGCAGGCCTGTGCCCTGGCAATAATGAAAGCGCCGGGAAACGGAAAAGCACATCTGTCACGAAAGGCAATCCTTACATAAAAAGTATACTTTGCGAAATTGCCTGGGTAATCACCGGAAAACGCAATACCTATCTGTCCGCCTAGTATTGGAGAATCAAACAGAAGAAAGGGGCTAAAAAAGCTATTATTGCCCTTGCAAGAAAACTTCTTGTAATTATTTACACCATGCTAAAGCAAGGTACTCTTTTCGATGAATCCTGTTTTGAAGCCAGACGTAAAAGCTGCGAACAAAAACAGCTTTCCCGATACATACGTGAATTAAAGAAGCATGGCTACCATGTGGAAGCGCATGCCTGATTTTTTTGTAATACCAATATTTCACTGACGGTAGCCATTTTTATGACTGCTTTATCGTGATGCTTCCATGATTGTTGAAAACATTTGTTGTCAAGGTTCAGTTCTTGGCTACGAGTTTTATTTTCGTAGCAATGCAGTTTCAGATTTTGCTACCCATGCGGAACCAATTCGCAGGACAAAGAATTACAGGGAGAATCTTTTCTTAAAGACAGTGGAGGGAAATCCGATGATTGACAAAGCTTACCAAATGGCGTGTGCGGCTTAAGAGAAAGTGATAAAAGATAATAAATGTATTGCTGTTGTGCGTACGTATTGGTATAATGAGTTTGACAGAGGGAAACACTAGGATTTCGGAAAGGAGTGTTATGCTATGGCAGCAAAATCAGCTAATTTGTACGCAAGGATTGAGCCAGATGTGAAGGAGCAGGCAGAAAGTATTTTATCGGCACTTGGCATTCCGGCATCCAATGCGATCAATATGTTTTATAAACAGATTATTTTAAACAGAGGGCTTCCTTTTGAAGTAAAAATACCTGCGAAAAAGCTTGTTAATGTGGCAGGATTGAATGAAGCGGAATTCGATGCAGAACTTGAGAAAGGGTATGCAGATATGAATGCAGGCAGAACCAAATCTGCAAAACAGGCATTTGCTGATATCCGCAAAGATTATGGCCTATGATATATGAGGTAACTACCACAGACCAAGCTGATACCGATTTAAGAGGTATATATGAGTATATTGCTTTTGAATTGCTTTCGCCGGATAATGCTATAGGGCAGCTTGATCGATTAGAAAAAAATATCATGGGGCTTGAAGAATTTCCAGAGAAATTCAGACACTACGAAAAGGAGCCGTGGCACAGCAGGGGATTAAGGGTAATGCCTGTTGACAATTATTTGGTGTTTTATATTCCGGATAAGGATGCAGGAATTGTGACTGTGATCCGTGTTATGTATGCTGGCATGGATGTTGACAACCAGCTTAAAGACCATACAATAATGTAAAAACAATAGTAAGAGCGTAAGGGCGTATGAAATGTAATCGTGGTTCTTTCTGAACTTTGGGTATAAGCTATAAGATATTAGCTGGTGCCAGTATGGCACCAGCTTCAGACTGTAGACAAAGTCCGAAGCTCCCGCCTCGGATTTTTCTATTAAAAAAGCCAGAAAATCCTTAGTTTTACGTTGATAAGGAAGTATTCACAATAACTTATCATCAACGCTGACAAACAGGGGGCAAAAAAGGCAGAGAGTAGGATATTATCTTGCTCTTTGCCTTTTTCGTTGTTAGGCTTTAGCCTGTTTCACATTGTGGAGTTTCTCAACAGAGAAACGAAA
>BLMD01000335.1 GCA_011959925.1 Lachnospiraceae bacterium | reverse complement strand
TTATCTCATAGCCTTTTGCCCGCATCAGGAGCAGAAATTCTTCATAGGTGGAGGATGATTTTATGGAGGCGTTGATGTCTTTCCTTATCTGTGTTTTCCATGCGGAGCTGTTCTTATCTGCCTGCCATTCGTTGTATTTTTTTCCACGCTCCCCGCCGGGGATAATGACGGAAAGATTATGCTCGCTGCACAGCTCGTCACTTAATTTTCGGATGCGGTAATAGCTCTGCTTACAGTCGTGATATTTATCATGCTCTATGTTGTCGGCGGCACAAAAAATGATATGGTTATGGACGTGACCTTTATCAATATGTGTGGTGACAACATAAGAATATTTCCCCTCTAAAACCTTGTCCGCAAGTTCCTTCCCGATCTGGTGCGCTTCGTCAAAGCTGACCTCACCGGGAGCGAAAGCCTGTATCAGATGATAGGCTTTATTGGGGCTGTTTTCCCGGCAGTGGTCTAAGGTGTATTTGAAGTCAATCGCTGCGGTTTCCGGCACACAGGCGTAGGAAGAAATGTAGATGCTTCCGTCTGTTTTGTCCGGGTTGCATATGTAGGCTACCGCTTTATCAACGGTTGCTGTGATAGCATGGATTTTTGTGACTGCCATACCTGTTTTATCAACTCCTTTACTTCGTCCATATCTTCCTGATAGATGTGATTTGTGCTGTTAATTCTTTTTGCTATCTGGTTCAGGTTAGAGCTGATCCGCCCCAACTCCGTATTGTATTCCCGTAAAAAACTGTAATCCACGTCATAGACATATCCGTATAGAATCAGCTTCCGGATAAAAGCCGATTTGCTTTTCATGCCGGACAGCTTAAACTTCTCGTCAAGGATGTACTGCTCCTTGTCATTCAAGTGAAATTCATTCCGGTTGGTGCGTGTCCTGTTTGCCATTTTTACATCGTCCTTTCTAAATTTGGGCATAAAAAAACTGCTGTAACTTGTCCGGTTTACAACAGTCTGGTTTCGTGTCTGTTCAGTTGTTTTGGATAGAATTATCCATGTGTTATTGTAGCAAATCTGCGGGGGAAGGTCAAGGACTTGCAGAGAAAAACGCAAAGAAAACCAAAGAGGGTTAGGGATACTTCCCTATGGAAATTTCATCATACGGACGGTAGGGAAGTATGGGGAATTTCGCCCATGTGTCCGGACATGGGCAGTGCTTGCTATTCTACCCACGACACTCCCGGAGGGTGTGTCGCAAATTATTAAATTTTTAGAAAGAATGAGTTTCTACTTGATATTAGACGTTTAAACGTCTAGTATTGGATAAAAGATGGAGGGATAGAAATGGAATATATATCGGTAAAAGAAGCATCTTTAAAATGGGGGATTTCGGAACGGAGAATACAACGCTTATGTTTAGAGGAAAGGGTAGCTGGAGCAATTAGGTTTAGCAGGGTTTGGATGATACCAAAAGATGCAGAGAAACCAGCAGATGCCCGCATAAGAGAAGAGAGGATGAAAAGACATGAATAAGGTTTTGATTATTGATGATGATAAAGAGCTTTGTATGCTTATGACAAAGTGTATTGAGCAGGAAAATCTTAGTGTGGTTGTTGCTAATGGTGGCATAGAAGGACTGCGGATATTGGAGGAAGATAAAGATAACTGTTCACTTATTATTCTTGATATTATGATGCCCGATTTAGATGGTTTTCAAGTGTTACAGCAAATAAGACAGACAAGCAATATTCCTGTCCTTATGCTGACTGCAAAAAGCAATGAAGAAGATAAGGTGTCAGGCTTGCGGATGGGGGCGGATGATTACCTGACAAAGCCATTTAGTATTAATGAGCTTATGGCACGGGTAAATTCCTTAATCCGGCGTTATACCCTGCTTAATCCTGTTTCCAGTCCTGAAACAGACTGCATGACGTTTCAGGGGATGACGATTGACAGCCTTAACCGCCTAGTCTTTCAAGGAAATGAACAGATTGAACTTACAGGAAAAGAATTTAACCTGCTTTCTTTTCTGGCATCAAATAAGGGCAAGGTATTTACAAAAAAGCAGATTTATACGCAGGTTTGGGCGGAAGAATATGCTTTTGATGACAGTAATATCATGTCATTTATCAGCAAATTGAGGAAAAAAATTGAACCAGACCCGGAGCATCCGTTTTATATTTTGACTGTCCGTGGCGTTGGCTACCGTTTCAACAGGGAGGCTTGACATGGGTATTAACCCATTTTTATTGATTATGTTTTGCATTGCTTTGTTGGTAATCCTGTTTCTTTTCACAAAACTCAGGCGTGTACGGGGGCAGTTGTCTATTATCGAGGAAGCGCTTGAAGATATAAAATCCGGGAACTTAAACCGCCGTATGCTGACTAAGAAAAATGATATGACAAGAAAAATCTGCTATGGCATTAATGAGATTGCAATGAACAGCCAGACACAGCTTATTAAACAAAAACAGTCTGAACAGGCGTACAAACGGTTAATGACCAGTATTTCCCATGATGTCAAAACTCCCCTTGCTTCTCTGGTCGGTTATTTGGAAGCAATCGAATGTAAGATAGTGGCAGGGGAAGAAAAAGACGAATACGTCCATGTCGCATTTGAGAAAGCTCATTACCTGAAGCATTTTGTGGAAAATCTCTTTGAGTGGGTGAAACTGGATTCCGGGGAACAGATTTTTCACTTTGAGGCTTTGGATTTGAATGAAGCATCCCGGGACATCATAGCTGATTGGATTTCCGTTTTAGAAAACAGTAATTTTGAGTATGAATTTGATATTCCGGAAACGGAATACCTTATGCGTATAGATGTAAATGCGTATAGCCGTATCCTCATCAACCTGCTGCAGAACGTGCTTATCCATAGCAAAGGAAATAAAGTGATATTCCGTATTTCAGAAAATAACCGGCAAGCCCGAATTACATTAACAGATAATGGCAAAGGAATATCCCCCGATCATCTCCCGCATATTTTTGAGAGGATGTACCAATGCGACCAGTCACGGTCTGCAAAAGGAAACGGGCTGGGCTTATCTATTGTAAAAGAACTTGTGGCAGCCCATAAAGGAACGATTGCCGCTGACAGCACTCCTGATAAGGGAACTATATTTACAATATTGCTTCCAAAATCCCTGTAGTAATACGGGGATTTTTCAGTTGTTAGGCTTTAGCCTGTTTCACATTGTGGAGTTTCTCAACAGAGAAACGAAA
>BLMD01000334.1 GCA_011959925.1 Lachnospiraceae bacterium | reverse complement strand
AGGCAAAAAGGAAGCTGCCGCTTCACGATTATTCAATCGTTAAAGCGACAGTTCCATGAATCCATCAAACCCTTGATTTTGCTGCAAAAATTGACATGTGTATAATTTTTTTCGGGAGATTAGGTTATATATGCTTCTATTATTAGTAAGGAAGATTATATAAGCATTTTTCGTTTTATACACAGATAAAAATAATTCTTGAAAACTCATGAACATAGTGATACAATTTTCATAGTATAGAGTTTTAAGAAAAAGGCGGAAAGTATTTTAAATGCTAATTTTAACAGACAGGTATTTCTAAATAAAATATTGTTGGAGTAAGAGTGAGTTGTAGATTGTTATATATTTATTGAAATGGCGAATTTTATTATATTAATAAAAATATATGATGAGAATGAAAGGAAAAATTAATGAAATATAATGAATTATTTGTTTTTTTATCTGGATTAGAAGAAAAAATTAAAAAAATGTTGAAGCAAGAAGAGATAATTTCATTATTGAAACCTTATGAAATCAATGAGAGTGTGACCAGTTATTTACATAGGTCTGCTAAACGTTTAAGACCTGCTGTGTTTTTGATGGCATGTGGATGCCTTGATAAAGAAGTACCAATTGATACCATGTTACCTGTTGCATTTGGAATTGAGTTATTTCATACATGGACATTAGTGCATGATGATATTATTGATAATGATTCTTTAAGACGCGGTGGTTTAACAGTTCATAAAAATATGGAGCAATGGAGTCTTAAAAAATTAGGACTGAATGATAAAGAAGCTAAAGAATATGGGATGGACATAGCAATTTTAGCAGGAGATATGCAACAAGCATGGGCAATAAATTTTTTTGTTGATTTTGCTAGTAAAAATACAGAATATACAAAAGTTATTTTAAAATTAATATCGTTATTAGAAACAGAAGTTATTAGTGAATTGATTTATGGTGAAGTGCTAGACGTAAAATATAGTTATGTTTATAAAGATATAGAAAAATTTTTAAGTATAGATGAATCAGAAATTGTTAATATGTTATGGTTGAAAACAGGTGTATTGTATCGTTTTTCGGCTTTGGCAGGGGCAAGTTTAGCATTAAAAACAGATAATTTCAAGGAGCCTAGTATTGTAGCATTAAGTGAATTTGCTAGTAAATGTGGGATTGCGTTTCAATTACAAGATGATATACTCGGAATTGTTGGAACGGAAGATATTTTAGGAAAACCAGTTGGTTCTGATATTAGAGAAGGTAAAAAGACAACAATACTTTTGGAAGCTTTAAAGAATGCTAATACGGAAGAAAAAGATATTATATGCAAGATTGTTGGAAATAAGCATGCGACTGATGGAGAAATACAATTAGTTACAAAACTATTGGATGAGCTTGGGGGAATTGAATACACAAAAAAATTAGCACAAAAATATATTTTGGAAGCTCTTCCATATTTGAAAAATATTGAAAATTCAGAATACAAAACACTTTTAATCCAATGGGCTGATTTTATGTATGATAGGGAATTTTAGGGTGTGTGCATATGAATAATTTGTGTATGGATATTTTTATTAGTTCAGCTATGGTAGAATTAGAACAGGATAGGGAAATAGCGTGTGAGACCATAAATGAAATGACATTTAATAGCACAATGTTTGAATTATTTCCAGCCATGTCAGAATCACCATCTGAAACATATTTGGAAAAAGTTAGAGAATGTGATATTTTTGTATTACTTTTGTGGAAAAAATTTACAGGTGCAGTTCAGCAGGAATATGAAGAAGCTATTAAAAAGAATAAGCCGGTTTTGATTTTTTTGAAAGATTTAAAAAATGAAGAGAAAAGACAAAAAGAGCTAGTGAATTTTATTAGTAGATTGCAAGAAGGTAAAGAAAAGGCATCTATATACAAAGAATATAGGGAGTTAAAAAGTTTGCGGAAACAATTAAAAGAAGCAATAGGAACTGAAGTATCAAGGTATTATGAGTTCCCTAAAATTACGCAAACAAAACAAGAACTTTATGAAATGGGGAGGATGATAATAGGAAAATCGTATAATCGATTGTATATTTTTGAGAAAACACCTTCGTTATTTTTAGGATGTAAAGGTTATACTGATAAAAATGAATATAAATTAGCATATGAAAAAAAATATTTAGATGCTTTAAAAAGTTGGATAGAGATAAATTTAAAAAGGGATAATACATCTTTTTTATATGTATATTCGAATGAAAAAACAGTGGTTGAAATAGAAAATTATAGAGATAATGATAATTTTATTGAAGAAGTAAAACGTAATATAGAATTTTATAAGAATTGCGAAATAGAATCTGGTCATAGGTTTAGATTTTTACCAGTTAATTCTTATATTTCAGGTCCTTTAATTGTTGGGGATATTTGCTATGCAATGTGGTTTTTGGGAGATGCAGTGTCTATTTCACAACGAAATGAAAAAATTAGCAATCAAATTGTTAGCCAATTGAATCGATATCATGATGTGAATGTTTCATATGAAGATATTTTGAACAAGTTAGAGATTAGAAGGTAGATAATA
>BLMD01000333.1 GCA_011959925.1 Lachnospiraceae bacterium | reverse complement strand
GACCTAAAGGTTTCGCCTTAAGGCGAGGGTTTTAACCCCATTATACAGACAATAACCTGTTTTCCATGAAAGAAGAGGAACGAACCATTTTCAGACGGCGGAACATAGGTTTTATTTTTCAGTCTTTTCAGCTTGTATCCGAATTGACAGTGGAACAAAATATAAGCTTTCCGCTTCTTTTGGATTACCGCAAACCCAAAGCAGCCGATGTAGAGGAACTATTAGAGCTACTTGGTTTGACTGACCGAAGAAATCATTTGCCAAGTCAGCTTTCTGGCGGTCAGCAACAGCGTGTCGCTATTGGCAGGGCATTGATTACAAGACCGAAGCTGATTCTTGCTGATGAGCCTACTGGAAATCTTGACAGCAGAAACAGTCAGGATGTAATGGAACTGCTGACAAAGGCATCGAGGCACTATCAGCAGACAATTTTTATGATTACACACAACAATAACCTTACCTCTATGGTTGACCGTGTGTTTCGTGTAACGGACGGTGTTTTGACAGATTTAGGAGGAAAATCAAATGAAAAATTATCTTGACCTTGTTCCTATTTCTGCAAAAGTCCATAAAAAACAGAACAGGATGTCTGTTTTCTGCATTATCTTAGCGGTGCTTTTGGTTACAACAATTTTCGGGATGGCTGATATGTTTGTCCGCAGTCAGATTATGAAAACACAGACAGAAACAGGCAACTGGCATATGGGAATCCAAAGTATAGATACCCAGACAGCAGATATTATAGCAACCCGCCCAGATATTGAAGCTTTTTCCTCTTACGCAATCTTAAATTACAACGGCGAAGAGGAATACACAATGAACGGGACAAATACGGTCATTTGTGGAACAGAGGAAGAACTGCTATCAAAGATATTCCCCCATATGCTTACAAATGGGATATTTCCTATGACAGAGAAAGAAGCTTTAGTTACGGAAAATGCAAAAGGAATGTTGGAATTAAGCATTGGTGAGCAAATAAGCTTGAATGCTCCAGATGGAAAGGAATATACCTTTGAAATATCTGGTTTTGTGGAAAATGCTTCCAGTTTAATGAGCAATGGTTCCTATGGCATATTTGTAACAAATGAAGCATTTTACAATATCTGCCCTGATACTAATCTAACAAAAAATGCCGCTACCTTTTATGTTCAATTTGCAAGCACAAAGAATGTGCAGAATAAAATATCGGATTTAAAAACCGCATTCAACTTATCGGATGAACAAGTCTTTGAAAATACAAAACTGCTTGGCTTGCTTGGGCAGAGCGTGAATTCCTTTATGATGCAGGTGTATGTTGCCGCTGCCGTATTATTTGTGTTAGTTCTATTTGCAGGCATCATGATGATTGCAAGCAGCCTTAATAGTAATGTTGCACAGCGGACAGAGTTTTTTGGTCTGATGCGTTGTATTGGAGCAACTCCGAAACAGGTAATGCGGTATGTCCGCAAAGAAGCACTAAACTGGTGCCGTTTTGCAATTCCAATTGGTGTTTTTACAGGGATTGCCATAATATGGATTTTGTGCTTCATTCTCCGTTTTCTAAGTCCAGAATATTTTGGTGCAATGCCCGCATTTAGTATTAGTCTGCCAAGTATTTTAGCGGGTGTAGTTGTTGGGCTTCTGACTGTCCTGCTGGCGGCTCCCTCACCGGCAAAAAAGGCTGCAAAAGTTTCACCATTAGCGGCGGTTTCTGGAAATGCAAGTGAAACACAGCCTGTCCGAAAGGCTGCAGGCACGAGATGGTTTAAGGTGGATACTGCACTTGGAATCCATCATGCTAAAGCAAGCCGCAAAAATTTTATCCTTATGACAGGCTCGTTTGCCCTTAGCATTATTCTTTTCCTTTCGTTTTCCGTGACAATCGAATTCATGAACCACACTTTAAGACCTTTGCATCCGTGGACGGCGGATATATCTATTGTAAGCGGAGACAATACTTGTTCTGTAAACAGTGACTATGTGAATGATTTGAGAGAAAATCCCAAAATAAATAAAGTTTATGGACGGAGTTTTTTGTATAGTGTATCTGCCGTGATAGGCAATGCAGAACAAAAAATTGACTTGATTTCTTATGAGCAGTATCAATTTGAATGGGCAAAAAAATATATGCTGAATGGCTCTCTCAACTCCGTACAAAATGAAATAAATACGGGACTTGTTGTATATGAGCCGCAGAATACAATCCAAGTGGGCGACACAGTAAGCCTAAACATTGATGGGCAGTATAAAGAAATAAAGATTGTTGGTATGTTGTCTGACAGCCCTTTTTTTAATGCTGCGGATGTGGGGACAGTTATCTGTTCAGAAGATACTTTCCGCCAAATAACAGGACAAACGGATTACACAATCATTGATATGCAGTTGACAAAACAAGCTACCGATGCCGATGTGGATGAAATACACCGAACCTATGGGGCAGGATATTCATTTATTGATAAACGGATGGATAACAGCAACACATTGAGTGTGTATTACTGCGTC
The DNA here is from genome assembly GCA_011959925.1 of Lachnospiraceae bacterium. Taxonomy (GTDB): domain Bacteria; phylum Bacillota; class Clostridia; order Lachnospirales; family Lachnospiraceae; genus Roseburia_B. The sequence goes on along the minus strand of BLMD01000333.1, from coordinate 5,689 downwards.
TGGCTGTTCCTTTATGGCTTTTTAGTTCTAATTGCATTGATTACGGTTTTTAACATCATAAACAGTATTGCAATGAGTGTAGCCGCACGAACGGAACAATATGGGGCTTTTCGTGCCATTGGATTAAGCAACAGACAGCTTTCAAAAATGATTGCGGCAGAAGCCTTTACCTATGCTGCCATCGGTAGTGTAGCAGGTTTGTGTTTCGGTTTGCTTTGTAATAAATTTCTGTTTACTATATTGGTAAGTCGCCAATGGGGAGACCCGTGGGCAATACCTTGGCCAAAAATCGGTATAATTATTCTGATTGTCTTGGTTTCCGTAGCCATTGCCATACACAGACCGACAAAGAGAATTCATAATATGTCTATTGTAGAAACAATCAATACTCAATAAATTTGATTTTAGACTTGACTTTTAATAGTTAGTCTCCATTGTCATCAATTATTTTAATGGCAGCCCCTCAGTCGGTCAGAGCCACCCCCGCTCCCTCGTAATAAGCCCGAGCGGTTCATTACCTCCATACAGACATACCGCCTAACTTCCCCTGTAAAACTTCATGACAAACGCCTCCCTTCGATGAAATTGCCCTCTCTCGTCCGCTTCCTACTCCATCAGCTTGCGTTTCAGGGCGCTTTCCTCCGCCAGCCTCTCATACTCAGCGTGTTTTTCTTCTCTTGCTTTGCGGGCTTCTATGCATTCTGCCGATGACACTGACATCTTTTCACTTGTCACGCATGCATGCGCAATATCCCCATTTTCATCTAATGCGATCAGATAACCTTTCCGGGGATTCGGATTCATAATATCCTGCTCCGCAATAAAGCCCTCAACCTTTGCCATAACACGCCTTGCCAGCTCCGGGTCATTCTTCATCTTTTCTTCCAGTTCCGGCGGTACAACAATGGCCTTCTTGCCTATGGTGGAATTGATCTTTGCCTGCACCTTGGAGTCAAGCATGGCAGGCTCCGCACCCGATGGTTTCCAGTCCAGAACAGACGCATCTGCATTATCGCTGAAATACTTATCCCACGGATAATCATTCCTCCCCCATAAGGATTCGTCAATTCTGGATGTATCCATAACGTTGTAGTAGGCTCCCGGAAACCTCGCCTGCCACATATCCTTGAAACTCATTTTCCCCACGCTTTCCTGTTCCGCTATTTTTGCAGCCGCAAGCCCCGCAAAGCTCACGCCCCCGCTCTTGCCTGCTGCATTCTTCCGGTACTGCTGCTCTGCCAGATAGTACCCTCCTGATTTACCTGTCACTCCAAAATCCATCTTCTTCTCTCCTTTCATTCTTTTCTTTCTTTAGGCGTTTGCGAAACGCCAGAACCCGCAAGCATCTTCTCTATCCGATGCTCAAGGCTCTGTTTGTCTGCTGACAGGCATTTTTCAAACCCTCCGATTTCTTTTTATGTAACAGTCCCATATCGGTCAGTGCCATATCTGAGCCGTCTGCTGCGGAATGTTCCTTACGCCTTTATATCAAAACCTGCACCTATAGGTGCTGATGTGCCAGAAACCGTTGCCATGAGGTTCTGCGTAACGCTTTTTATATCCATGCCCGTGGCAGATACCGCGAACGATTCTGCCTCTCCATCTTCCGTCAGCTTATCCATCTGCTCTTTTCTTTCCGCCCGCCGTTCCGCAGCCTTTTCTTCTAAAATTTTTCTCTCCTCACGCTTTTTTTCTACTCTTTCTTTTTGCCTCTTTTCCGTATTCAGTATGGATGTGCTTTGTTTTGTACCGCTGATTCTTGTTGAACCGCTACAGGAGCATTGCATACTCCCATCTGCATTGATTCTCACAGCAAATCCATGTATCTCAATACCGTCACTTTTTGCCTTGGCAAACATCTGCTCATGCGCTGCCGGTATACCCGCTATGTCATTTTCGATTTTTCTTGCAAAATCCGGATCACTTGCCATTTTTTTCAGGCAGTCATCAGAGAGATTCAAAACGATATTATTTTTACCGCCCCCTGCAATGCCCCTATTCGAATTAACATTAATCTGAGGAAATTTCCTACATAGCTGTTCATAATATGCCTGCACCTTGTCTTTGCTGTTTGTTGATGTGTTTACCTTTGTCTCTGCTGCCGCCCTGCTATCCGGCTTTTTCACGGTATCAGTATAATTTGCCGCATAGTTGCTGTAATTGTTTGTGATCTCTATTGACAAAATTCTCATCCTCCTTCAAAAAATCTTACCTGCCACATTCCTCCGGTACTGCTCCGCCAGATAATACCCTTCTAATTTACCTGTCACTCCAAAATCCATCACCTTAAATCCATACGGGCATTCACCTTTTATATCGGCAGAAAATTTCTATCTTTCGAACGGATGGAACGAAACGACTACTTTTCGGTAACGAAAGGCAGTTTCTGAAACATCCTTCATTTTTTCAATAAACTCATCATAGGTCTTGCAACCCTGCGCAAGGTCTGAAAAATCCACCACCGTCAAGTCCGAAAACTCCGGCTCATACAGCTTTTCACGGGTAGACCAAACGCTGTCCTTCCATTCTTTTCAACACCAGTTCGGAAGTCACAACCGTTATGACGGGAACCATGTAAATATAAACGCTGGTCTTAACCGCACCAAGCACTTTCACTGCAAGGTTCCATGTGACAAAGCAGAGTGCGGACGCTCCCAACCCAAGATACAGGATATTGAGCAGATGCGTCAAATCTGCAAAGCGTTCCAGCCCCATTTCAAAATCGAAAAAGAATAATGTCGGAACCATAAACAAAATTCCATAAAAGAACGTCCTCCGTGTGGTGAGTATGACCGGGTATCCAAAGCTTATCATTTTTCAATTTTTCTGTATACTATCACGCAAAACTGCTGTATTATCACGGAGACTCTTATACAAACACGAAAAAGCGGGGTTCACCAATCATTCCAGTGAACCCCACTGAGCTTAAAAATCCCTTGATTTTAAGCCGTTCTTAAACACTTTTGCCTGTTAGTACCCAAATTCCTATGGCATCCATTCAAGGCCGCCGCCTGTGCCGCCGTTAGATTTTGATGACTTTTACCCCTGGGGTAAAGACTGTTAAGATCATCGCTACCTAAAGGCAAACAATATTAAGTTTTTATATATCTGTTACTGATAATACGAAAAAATCAAAATCTACAATTTTATCAGTTCTTTTCAGCAACCCGATATGTTAAGAAAACATCTATAACTATCAGCATTGCCCATACTCCTAAAACAGATAATAAGCAAGGAGTACCTTTCATGACGATACAAATGCCTATTATTATGATTCCCCCAATGATAAAGGAAATTCCTCCTATATGTTGGCTTTTTTTCCATGTTGCTTCATTTTTCATGCTCCAATGTGTCCTCAATCCTATCATAGAGTTCATCCGCAACTTAGGCATAAGATTTCCTGTAACAATCATTAACATACCAATGATGCCAAAAACAAGCTGACCAATATCCAATGAAACAAATGATAAATTTTCCACTTTGTTAAAACTTGTGTAAAGAGAGTAGACATTCAAAGCATTAAGCAATATGAGCACTAAAATACCCACAATAATTGTAACATTTTTATTGTTTTCCCCATGTTCTTCCTTTTTCGCCGCCAGTCTTGCCATTGCAAGCAGAAAATATCCCATTAAAATACTTATTACCGGAAATAACAAAGCCTCATATTTACTCCCCCAACGGTCAACCTGATTATCAAACCCATAATGTGCAGGGATTTTTTCGGGAAGATATAGCAATGCAATCAAGGCAACTACTAATGGAAGATACATTAAAATATAACATACTATTTTCTTTTTTTTCATTTCTGACCTCCTCTTAACTCGTTAATCCACATGATAGTTTCATCAAGTACAGATAAATTTAGTTCATAATAAATATAATTTTTATATTTTGTTTCATAAATCAAATCTGCTTTTTTTAATTTTGATAAATGATATGACAGGGCTTGCGGTGTCATTCTTAGAGCATTTGCTAAATCGCCAGAATTTATTTTTCCCTCCTTTAATTTATGCAAAATTCTTCTTCGGTTTTCATCTGCCAATGCTGCAAGTATCTCATTTACCGCCAATATATCACCTCCTATTTCAATAAATCTTTAAATAGATTGTACAAAATTTGTATGGAGCAGTCAATAACTATTTAAAATTATTTTTAAATAGGTACATATTCTATCTAATTCTCTGGATAATCTTTCCGTCCTATCGCTCTATTCTGTCCAATCATCATCTGCCTTGCCCGTTCCCTCTGCTCGGTACTAACCGCCCTCGGTTTTCGGTAGCTGACGTATGACTTCGTAAAGGAATATGCTGTTGACCATGCGTACTTGCGGCTGATGCCTAACTTTCTCAGTTTCTTCGCTCTGTTCTTTGGTGTTTTTTCCAGTTCTTTATCCAACTCGTTCAGCACCCCGTCCTTTATTGTCCGTCCGAAGATTGTCATCCGTTTGTCTTGGTGTACTGCCTATATAACAGTTTTTATTAAATTTCCCATTGATTATAATTTACAAATGAGAAGTTATTTTTCTAATAATTTCAAAAATCTCTTATCATTCATCTGCTCATTTGTAATATAGTTACCATCTAAAAATAATGCATAAGATGTAATTGTTGTTGGAGCGTTTTGTGCGTCCTCCTATCTGTAAGTGAACCGACTTGAATTGTATAGATTTTTCTTCCGCAATGTTTTCAATTGCAGGAATGTATTTTGCATTAAACGAATACTGGCTGGTGTAATACAAAACATATCCCATCTCATCAATATCATCTGATGGGCACAATTTTTTAAAACTTCTGTTATTTCGGCAGCAGTATCCTCGTCCAAATTTCCTGTCGGTTCGTCAGCCAAGATAATAGGTGTGTCCGATGCCAATGTACGGGCGATTGCAACACGCTGCTGCTGTCCGCCTGATAATTTCATTACATTGCCTTTCGCTTCATCTTCAGTTAATCCAAGTTGTTTTAACACGAAAAGGGCATTCTGCTTTGCGGTCAGCTTTACATTTTCAACAGGTGTCATATAGTCAATGAGATTATAACTTTGAAATATAAGTGAAACATGATTGCATCTATGGTATTCAAGTGTATGCTCTGAAATATCCACACCATCAAATAAAATTTCACCTTTTTGCGGAATATCAAGCCCGCCAAGCATTGATAGCAAAGTAGTCTTTCCAGAGCCAGACACTCCAAGTATGGCATACATTTTTCCTGTTTCAAACACGGCATTTACCGCTGTCAATATTCTTTTGCTCTTGTCATAAGCGTAAGATACATCTTTAATTTCAAATACAGACATTTGTAAAAACTCCTTTCTTTAACTCATTTTTGATAAAATTTCTCTTGGCTTCAAACGCATTACCGTACCCGATGAGAGAATCACTGAAACCGTAATGATTGCAAAACCAATCAGATATAGCTGCAACATATCGAGAATATCAACTGAAATGTGGATTAGCTCTGTTTTTGCAATATCAACTGATGCCTCTGCTTCGGGCGGCATTATGTCCTGTTCATCATTTTGTGGTGTAGAAATCTTACTATCATCCTTTATTGTGACTTGAACATCATCAATGTAAAAGATTCCTTAAGTTAATGCTCATGTACGGTAAAGAAGCAAGCAACCGAAAACAATAGATAGACCGCCAGCACCACACTATTCCGAACCAAAGAAACCAAAGACCAAAAGA
>BLMD01000332.1 GCA_011959925.1 Lachnospiraceae bacterium | reverse complement strand
CACATATATTTTCTTATATGCAAATCTTTTTGGCAAGAGGTTTGTCAACAGCTCGGATCATGGCCCGAAGTTACACAAACTCGTCGCTGTCCAGATCGTCGAAATTCAACGGGTCAGCTTCTTCGTCTGTATCGGAGCCGTCCACCTCGTACACCGTGTATTCGTCATCCGGCTTTAGTCTCAATGGCCGGTGGCGGAACAGGCTTTCCAAGTGGAAGGCGTTTTTCTTTTTGTCAAACTCGGCTGTGTACTTGTAATTGGGGTGCTTTTTCAAATCATATTTGGGAGAAAAGAAGGGCGGAAGCCCTCGAAGCTGCAAGATACACTTGTCTCCCGGCATGGTGGTGATCTCGCTGGTCGTCATCAGCTCCCGGCCAAGCCGCTGCATATTCTGGCTGTAACTCTCGGACTGACCCCGGCTGCGGCCCTCGGTCTGCATGGAGATAGTGGCCTTGCCCAGCCAGTTTTCCGAAATATCCTTTAGGGTGGAAGCCTCACGGCCTCCGAGGAACACGATACTGTCCATGTTTCCCATGATGGTTTCGGAATGGTCCTTGTACAGCGCCTTGCATTGGCTCATAGCCTGATAAAAGAGCGTCAGGCTGATCTCCCGGGAACGGATAACGGCAACGATTTTTTCCAGCCCCGGCACCTGTCCCGTATTGGCCGCCTCGTCCCACAGCACCCGTACATGATGGGGCAGGCGTCCGCCGTAGGTGTTGTCGGCCCGTTCACACAGAAGGTTGAACATCTGCGAGAAAGCGAGGGCCACAAGAAAGTTATAGGTGGTGTCCGTATCGCTGATAAGGAAAAACAGCGCCGATTTTTCATCCCCCAGCCGGTCAAGCTCCAGCTCGTCATAGGACATGATCTCCCGAAGCTGGGGAATGTCAAAGGGGGCAAGTCTGGCTCCGCAGCTAATCAGTATGCTCTTAGCTGTCTTGCCGCTTGCCAGCTTGTACTTCTTATACTGCCTCACAGCAAAGTGCTGGGGACTCCGGCGCTCCAGCCCGTCAAACATATAGTCCACCGCATTTTTGAAGGTTTCGTCATCCTCCCGGACTTCCATGCTGTTTATCATTTCCACCAGCGTATTCATGTTGCGTTCTTCCTCCGGCCCCTCAAACACGATGTAGGCCACAAGGGCGCAGTACAAAAGGGTTTCGGCTTTGGTCCAGAACTCGTCGCCCTCCTTGCCGTCGCCTTTGGTGTTGGCGATCAGGGCGGTGACGAATTTCAGCACGTCGCTTTCCGTTTTGATGTAGGCCAGCGGATTGTAGTGCATGGATTTGGAGAAGTCGATACTATTGAACACCCGCACCTTATATTTCTCCCGTTGCAGGAATCGCCCGCACTGGTCGAGGGTGCCGCCCTTCGGGTCCACCACCACATACGAGGAATGGGCTTGAAGGAGCTGCGGGGTCAGCCAGAACCTTGTCTTGCCCGAGCCGGACGAGCCGATGACGCAGGCGTTTAAGTTGCGGGCGTTGGCGGGTATCTTCGGGCGTGTGTTCATGGTAAGGAACTCTGTCCCGGTCAGAATGACATTGTTCTGAAATTTGGGGTCTACAAACGGCTTTATATCCTCCTTTGTTCCCCATGAAGCGTTTTGTCAAGTGCTTTTTTGAGTTATTGACGCAAGCCCTTGTTAGTGCGGTGGGAAACGGGGCAGGAAAAAGGGCGCAAAACGCGCCTGTGGACATTTAGAAGCCGTTTTCGCGGGTGGGTAGTATAAAACCCTTGCCCGGTGGGTTTTCGTGTCTGAAACGCCTTAAAAATCAAGCCTTTTCAAGCCCTATTGCGTAACACTCCATTCTGTTCTTTGGGAGAGG
>BLMD01000331.1 GCA_011959925.1 Lachnospiraceae bacterium | reverse complement strand
CCCTTAATATTTATAATGGGCTGATACAGGACGAAGCAAAAGAAAAAGATCTTTCAACAATACAGGAATTTAGTCTGCTGTCCGAACAGGAGCTTGACCGTATAGAAACTCTGGTACAAAACCTTTTGAAAATCACAAAACTGAACGCGGGTACAATTATATTGGAAAAGACTTTAGAAAATGTGTCTGAACTTGCGGAGGAGATAAAAAAACATTTCCTGTTCCGCGCCGGATGGGAGGAAAAAGAAATCTGTTTGTCGGGCAATGGAGAAATTACACTTTTATGCGACCGTAACTGGATGATCGAAGCAATCGGCAACCTTGTAAAGAATGCCCTGGACCACACAGAAAAAGGCGGACGTATCCGTATTGAGTGGCGGGCGTTCACTTCTATTGTCCAGATAACCGTAAAGGATAACGGAAGCGGCATACATCCAGAGGATTTGCACCATATATTTAAGCGGTTTTATCGGAGCCGTTTTTCTAAAGATACACAGGGTATTGGGCTTGGCTTATCACTCACAAAGGGGATTGTAGAAGCTCATAACGGAACGATTGAAGTTGACAGCACATTGGGCGCGGGGACCTCTTTCACAATAAATTTTCTTAACCCTACAAAATTGTAGGCTGATTGTAATATTGATGTAGGATTTCTCTGTTATATTGGGACTATCAAAACAGAAAGAGGTGTTTACACATGAATTTATTGGAAGTCAGCAATATTTGTAAAACTTACGGAAGCGGCGAAACCGCCGTACACGCTTTGAAAAAAGTCAGCTTTTCCATTCCAAAGGGCGAGTATGTGGCTATCGTCGGAGAATCCGGCTCCGGCAAAAGTACGCTGCTCAACATGATAGGCGCACTTGATATGCCTACGTCCGGTAAAGTTGCGATTGGCGGCAAAGATATTTTTTCCATGAACGACAGCAAACTTACCGTTTTCCGACGTAGGAATATCGGATTTATTTTTCAGGCGTTTAATCTTGTGCCAGAGCTTACCGTTGAGCAGAATATTATTTTTCCGGTACTGCTTGATTATCAGAAGCCGGACAAAAAATATCTGGAAGAACTGCTTACGGTTCTTAATCTGAAAGAACGCCGTAACCATTTGCCGAGCCAGTTATCCGGCGGGCAGCAGCAGCGCGTGGCAATCGGGCGCGCCCTTATCACGCGCCCGTCGCTGATCCTTGCAGATGAGCCGACGGGCAACCTGGACACGCAGAACAGCAGCGAAGTCATTACTCTGTTAAAAGAAGA
>BLMD01000330.1 GCA_011959925.1 Lachnospiraceae bacterium | reverse complement strand
GTCGATGTCTGCAAGTAGGCATTGATCCTGGGTCGTTACCGCAGCCGTAAGCGGACAAAATTTCAGGTGATCGATTAGGACAGATGAGGATGGGAAGAAAGAGGCAGTGGGGAAAATGAAAGAAACCAGAATGGAAATAACACATAGAATCCGATTAGGTAAAGCGTGCGGAATGTGCAGTAAGAGCTGTCCGGCGCAGATTAATATTCCCGAAGCATTGGAGATTTATAAGGAGTATTTGGCAGGAGATTTGGAGACACGCTGCAGTGGGCAGAGAGGTTTAAAGATGAAAAAGATATGGGCTTTTTTATAATTGCAGGGCTGCTGTCGCTGCATTTTCTGTGCTTGGAAAAATTTCAAATTTTACCCCACTTGTAAATTTTAAATTTTTATCATATAATGTACAAATGCAGTTTTACGGGAGAAATGAGGTGCGGTATGAAAAATTTGAAGCAGCTGTTGGAGCGCATGGAATACGAATGCCTGCAGGGCGATCTCAATCGGCAGGTTTCGGACGTCATTTACGACTCCAGAAAGGTGAAAAACGACTGCCTGTTTGTCTGTATTAAAGGGACGACTGTCGACGGGCATGATTTTGCGGCGCAGGCGGCAAAGACGGGCGCGTGCGCGCTTGTCGTATCGGAAGAGACAGACGTTCCGGAAGATATTACCGTGATCCGTGTGAAAGATACCAGATATGCGCTGGCATTGCTTTCGGCAGCTTATTTTGATTATCCGGCGGAAACGATCAAAGTCATCGGAATCACCGGAACAAAAGGAAAGACGACGACGACTTATATGGTAAAATCCATTCTGGAGGGCGCCGGTTACCGCGTCGGGCTGATCGGTACGATCGAGACGATCATCGGCGAAACCGTGATTCCGTCGGCAAATACGACGCCAGAATCTTATCTTGTCCAGAAATATTTCAGAAAGATGGCGGATATGGGATGCGACTGCTGTGTGATGGAGGTTTCTTCCCAGGGACTTTTGATGCACAGGACGGCGGGATTCTTATTTGAGTTAGGAATTTTTACGAATCTTGAACCGGATCATATCGGACCGAAGGAACACGCGTCGTTTGAAGAATATCTGGCATGCAAATCTCTGCTGTTCCGTCAGTGCAGGATCGGTATTTTAAACGCAGACGATGTGCACTGCGGGGAAATTTTAGCCGGGCATACCTGCCGGGTGGAGACGTTTGGGCTGTCCGAACACGCCGATCTTTATGCAAAAGACGTCACGTTATTGCACAAACCGGGCTGTCTTGGCGTTTCCTATCATGTATCCGGAACTCTGGATTTTGACGTGGAAGTCCATGTGCCGGGCAAATTCAGCGTGTACAATTCCTTGACGGCAATCGCTGTCTGCCGGCACTTTCAGGTTGAGACAGAAGTGATGAAACGGGCGCTGCGGGCGGCAAAGACAAAGGGCAGGATTGAAATGGTTCAGGTATCCGACGCCTTTACGCTGATGATCGATTACGCACACAATGCGATGAGTTTAAACAGCCTGCTTACGACGCTGAAAGAATATAAGCCCAGACGGCTGGTCTGCGTCTTTGGCTGCGGCGGCAACCGTGCACGGGCAAGGCGTTTTGAAATGGGAGAGGTCTCCGGGCAGCTGGCAGACCTGACGATTATCACCTCGGATAATCCGCGGTTTGAAGAACCTCAGGCGATCATTGACGATATTAAAACC
>BLMD01000329.1 GCA_011959925.1 Lachnospiraceae bacterium | reverse complement strand
TCTACCTGTTCGCAGACCGCCACTTTATATCCTTTTTTGACCAGTTTGTTCAGATATCCTTCCGCTGCATGATGGGGAACGCCACACATCGGCGCGCGTTCTTCTACGCCGCAGTTTTTTCCGGTCAGCGTCAGTTCCAGTTCTTTGGACACCTTAACTGCATCTTCAAAAAACATTTCATAAAAGTCGCCCAGACGGTAAAAAAGAACATAGTCCGGGTATTCTTCTTTGATTTCAAGGTACTGCCGCATCATTGGTGTATATTCACTCAAAGTCTTTCTTCCTTCCGTTTCTCCGTTTCGTCTGCCAAACATTTTAGCATAAGGAAACCGAAGATTCAATAATATCTGCCTGCGACGGCTTCCGCCGTTTTGATGCCGTCCATGGCGGCAGACATGATTCCTCCCGCATATCCCGCGCCTTCTCCGCATGGGTAAATGCCGGTTACACTGCTTTGGAAATCGTCGTTCCGGCAGATTCTGACCGGAGAGGACGTTCGGCTTTCCACACCGGAGAAAACAGCATCGTCGCTGTCAAATCCAGAAATCTTTTTTGCAAACTGCTCCATTGCGCTTATGATGGAAATAGTGACCGAAGGAGCGAAAAGCCGATGCAGGGGCGCAAACTGTGTGTTCCCGCATGTGACGGAAGAGACGGAACCGTACGACGTACTGATCCTTTCCCGTTTGAAGTCTCCGTACAGCTGCTGGGGAATCGCGCCGTTTCCCAGCTGATATGCACGCGTTTCCAGGCTGCGTTGAAATTCGACGCCGGCAAGAGGTCCTTCTTTGCCGAAATCCGCCGGTGTAACGGATACGATGATCGCACTGTTTGCATTTGCGCTGTCCCGTTTATAATTGCTCATCCCGTTGACGGCAAGGCGTTTGTGTTCGGATGAAGCGTTTACGACATAACCGCCCGGGCACATACAAAAGGAATAGACGCCTCTGTTGTCCATGCCTTTGGCTGTTACTTTATAAGAGGCGGGAGGCAGCAGGGCTGCGGCTTCTTTGTACTGGCTGCGGCTGATGTTCTCCTGCAGATGCTCCACGCGCAGTCCTACGGCAAACGCTTTGGCTTCCATGGGTATGAGGTGTCTGTGCAGCATGGCGAACGTATCTCGGGCACTGTGTCCGATCGCAAGAACCAGAACATCTGTGTCGATCCAGTCCGCATGGTTGATTTGTACGGCATGCAGCCTGCCCCGGCGGATCCCGATATCCGTTACAGCCGTCTCA
>BLMD01000328.1 GCA_011959925.1 Lachnospiraceae bacterium | reverse complement strand
ATGGAAAGCGCCCCTGTCCGGAAATTCTTATGACGCTCTCCATTCCGGCAAGGATATACGCTGACACTATGACGCCTCATCGTCAGATATTCTTCCGTATAGGGAATTAATTCATCCATATTAGGGTTCGGGTTCGGATTCAAAGTTGCATACATACCCGGCCGCAATGTCACATCTGTCCATGCTTCATGGGCTTCACCAGCCACCACATAGTCCTCCACCCCGTCCAAAGAGCATATTTTTTTCACCATTTCATCCGTAACCGTGGGTCCGGCATAGTGCGTGGCGGAAGCGCCATTCCCAAAGTCCGTCCTTTCCTGGTACATCTCGTTATCCGTATCCGCCTTTAATACAAACCCAGACGCCATGCTCAGGCGCAGCCGCTCCAGTTCTCGTTCCGTGCTTCCTTTGAGGGAGAATCCAACGAGAACGCTTAGGGACATCAAAAACAGCAGGCTAAACAAAAGCAGTGCTCTTGCTTTTTTTCGTTTCAGGTACAGGATCGCTCTTTTTATTACATTCACAGACAGTTCGCCGCCTCTCATAAAATAGGTTTTATTTTATCATTTTTCTAATATAAAACACATGGAAAGTTTTTTATTATCTCTTATACCTTTCCACAATCCAATACGATTATATGTGTTTTAAATTTTGATCAACTGCATGTTCAGCATAGCCTCGACGTTTGTTCTGCTTTATAAATCTTTTACGAACCTTTTAATAAAATTGTCCATTCAAAACATTTGTAGTCACATGGACTGCAATATTTTTTTTGGTTCTATATTACGCATTCCGGCTAATGATATCAGTGTGCTGATACTTAATATACCACAAAGAAATACTGCCGTAAAACCCATTGCACCAATAGATACTTCGTGTTCCAGCTCTACTTCATCCGATGCTGTTTTCATAATGACAGGTTCATATAAATCCGATACGGTAACCTCAAACGCTCCCTCATCTGTCTTTGGCTCCATCATCTGCTCTGCAACGGCAGCACACCGGTCCATGAGTGATCCGGATAAACAAAAAGACAACGTCAGAGCCACAGCTGATATAAGTAAGTATTCTGTCAATATCTGCCCAAAAATTTCCCCTTTTTTGATTCCTATGGAAATCAGAATGCCTATTTCATGTGTTCTTCCCTGCGCCCAAAACTTCATCACCAGACAAAGAATAATTCCGGTTCCGAAAAGCCCTGCCGCAAGCAGTATTACCGCAAACATACGAACCTGATGGTACGGTTTTGCCGCCGCCTGATATGCCGCGCTGTCTACAGTAACTTTCATATTTTCCAAACCGAATTCTTCCGAATCTTCCAATTGCTGCATAATCCCGTCCAACTTACCAGGATCGTCCACTAAAAATTCTGCTTTTGTATATCCGTCTCTATATTCAGATGCAAAACCTGCCGCATCTAAATTCTTCTGAAGCTTCGTATATGTATCAAAATCTGTATATATAATATTATCGATATATCCCCATTCCGGTGTATGTTCGGAAGCCTGCTGGTGAAAGCTTCCATGAAACAGTCCTGCAATTTCCAGATGAATAGGCTGCCCCCACGTTTTCATTGGCTGGCTGCCGGTTTGAAAAATTCCTTCCTTAAGTTCCACCACAATGGCATCTCCTACAGAAAGGTGATTGTTTTCTGCCAGCCATTTGGAGATCACAGCTTTATTATGATCCCCTTCTGCAATATTCCGCCCCTCCGCGATCGTCAATGCGCCTGTCCTGAAGTTTTTGTGCTTTTCCCCATTCCTGCAAGACCATACTTGTGTCTGATTGCGCCTGACCATGAGATCTTCTTTTGTCATTGTAAATCCCTGGGCATTGGGGTCATCTTCTGCTTCTGCCAAAGCCTACATGCCAGATTTTAAATTCAAATCCGTCCATACGTACATGGACAAATCCAGTATACAGTCGTTCACCCCATCTATCGAAAGTATCTTCTGAATGATTACATCCGTAATTTTAGGTCCTGCATATACCTGACCATTGTTTCCGCTTTCCGACCATTCTTCCAAATATTCCTCATTTTTCATATCCACTTCCAAAATAAAGCCGGTTGCAAGGCTCTTCCTCAGATTCTCCGCCTCTTTTTCAGCGCTCATCTTAAAAGAAATGCCCGTCTGAATACAGCAAGACATCAAAAACAGAAGAATAATTAATATAGTTATCCTCCCTTTCTTTCGTACAAGGTATAATACCGCCCTCTTCAAAAAATTCATGTTCAATCCCCTCCTGTTGCATTTTAGAAGGAGGCTCTAAAAACAGCTCCCTTATTCATAACACCATACATCTTTTTACTTATTGTACCAAGTCGCTAGCGCGACGGCTATCTCTAAGTACATTTAATTTCAATATTCTGCTATAAAAATTAGCAGTTTTTAAATTTATGATGTATTGTTAAGTTACCACGCCAAACAACTTCATAACTTTAAGAACTGCTATGTTTCGTTTATCATGGTTTTTTATCTCAACAACTACATAATTCTACTTTTTTATCCGTCCGCCTCCTCCCCTTTTGATATGTAACCACTGTTTTATTACATTTCAAAGGAGATTTTATCATGGACAAATATTTGAACTCTTTCAGGGATATGATTTCCCTCCGCGGTCTTGCCGAACATATCCTTATTAATTACTGCACTTACATTTGCGCTAATCTTGATTATCTTTCCGGAATCCTTCACAAGATGCCTGATTTAAAGCAGAAGACCATGACCGCTTTGATGTATTCCTCCGACCTTTGCATCGGCGAAGTATGCTCCCTGCGTTATGAAGATGTTGACAGAAAAAATCTCAGGCTCCATATCACACATGGCAAGAACCGCCATGACCGTTATGCCATCCTTTCAAAAGCGGCTCTTGACCTGCTTACCCGGTACTGCTTTGAATACGGAAAGCCCCGGGGGGGGGGTCTCTTCCCCAAGCAGAACGGACACAATCACAACATATCCCCTTCTTTTGAAAAATAATGTTATACTTTAATCATTTCCAAAAAACTTTCAGCCAACAAATACCAAACATTCACATTCCCTAAGATTACCTGTTCATCCCAATAATCCCCATCCTAAAAAACTTTGTTCCTAAAATTTCCCAAGTCCTCTGGGAACTGTAATGGAACAACAATCGCGGAAGATTATGAAACTAGTTCCATTCTTGAGTTAGGAAAACGAGCCTGTACAGCTAAATTGCCTTTCGGATGCATCTATTCCGACTGCTGTAGCTCCCGGATCCCCATTCCGCTGATTTTCGCAAACGACAGCAACACGCTTATGCCGGATATGCCGCAGACAAACAGCGCCGCAAAACCGATTGTATCACCGGACACCGTGCCGTCCAGCAGGACTTCATCCGATGATGTCTTTGTAATCTGGGGCATAAAATACTGGTCTTCTTTCACAACGTATGCTTCCTTCCCTTCTTTTGGCGCAGCCAACCGCTCCGCCACATCCGCGCACTTTCCTGCCGCAGGGCCGGAGAGAACGGCTGCCAGGACAAGCGCCGCAAACGATACGGCAAAGATTTCCGCAAGCATCTGCCCTAAGATTTCCTTTTTTCCGATCCCGACGGAACGCAGGATGCCGATTTCCCGCCGCCTTCCCTGTATCCAAAGCCTGACCAGCAGGTACAAAACTATCCCCATTCCGGAAAGCCCCACCGCCAAAAGCAGCAGGGAAAAGAAGCGGACCTGGCGGTACGGGACTGCCGATGCCTCGTACGCGGAGCTGTCGGCTTCCAGCTCCATGTTTTCCATGCTAATGCCCTCCATGTTCCTGACCTGTTCCATCATGGCATCCACCTGACTCGGGTCGCTTACCAGAAATTCCACTTCCGTATGCTTGTCATAATACTCCCCGACG
>BLMD01000327.1 GCA_011959925.1 Lachnospiraceae bacterium | reverse complement strand
GTATAAAACTTACCAATTGGCAGCTGTCATAGGAATATGGATGGCGTATAGTGGCTTTGGGGTATGGGCGCTTATTGCTCAAAATCTATTTAATAATGTTGTTGATACTTTAATCCTTTTTATTACTGTTAAGTGGAGACCAATATGCTATTTTTCAATTTTACGAGTAAAATCACTATTGAAATTTGGAATGGAAATACTTGTATATAGCTTGATGATGAAGGGATATTCAGATCTACAGCAGCTGCTAATTGGTAAGTTTTATACAACAGAGTCTTTGGCATATTATAATAAAGGAAATAAATTTCCTAAGACTATTCATGATAATACAGACACTGCAATGGGAAATGTATTGTATTCAGTGATGTGTGCAGAACAAAAAGATAATATAAAGTTAAAGAACATAGTAAAAAAAATAAATCTGATGAGTTGTTTTGTGGTTTCCCCGATTGTTATTGGTCTTGCGGCCTGCGCCAAACCTTTAATTACCATACTTTTAACAGAAAAATGGCTGCCATGCGTTGAGTATATGCAGATATTTTGTGTTACATATTCTATGGGTGCCATTTATATATCAAATGAAAATGCAATTAAAGCAAAAGGTAAAGGTAATGTATTAATTAAGATTCAGGTAAAGTCTGTGATTATATGTATGTGTATCTTGTTGGGAGCTTTATTTGTGAGTGTAAAAGCGGTAGCATTATCCAGTATTGTGTGTGTGGTAATACAACATATTTTAGTCTGTGCTCCTAACAAAGAATTGATTGATTATCCATATTTATCACAGATAAAAGATATTCTGCCTAATTTATTATTGACTGGTGTCCTAGGCGTTGTAGTGTGGTCGGTTACTTTATTAAGTTTCAATCCGTGTCTAACTTTGGGTATTCAAATAATACTTGGAATCTTCTTGTATCTTTTTGGAGGAAAAGTCTTTAGATTAGAAGGTCTAGAGTATGCTTTGGAATTTTTGAAAATGTATAGGTGTAAATAATATTTTTAGTCTTTGATAAATAGGAGAGTAATGCTTGAATATTTTTGGGTGTAAATACGCAGCAATTTGAGATTGGAGGAAGAATAACATGATTCCATTTAATGTACCCCCATTTGTAGGTACAGAGATTAAGTATATGAATGAAGTTGTTGATAATAGGAAAATATGTGGAGATGGACCATTTACGAAAAAATGTAATGAATGGTTAGAGAAAAGATTCAATGCTAAAAAAGTAATGTTGACAACCAGTGGTTCGTCTGCATTAGACATGGCTGCATTTATGTGTGATCTTAAGCAAGGTGATGAAGTCATTCTGCCGTCTTTTACATTTTCATCTACAGCTAATTCATTTGTTCTTGCGGGTGCCACATTAGTTTTCGTAGATATTCGTCCTGATACGATGAATATTGATGAGACAAAGATTGAGGCTGCAATAACAGAGCATACGAAAGTCATTGTCCCTGTTCATTATGCGGGTGTAGCTTGTGAGATGGATACAATAATGGATATTGCCAAGAGACATAAGCTTATGGTTGTTGAAGATGCAGCACAGGCGGTTATGAGTACCTATAAAGGGAAGGCATTAGGCACTATTGGCGATTTTGGTTGTTATTCTTTCCATGAAACTAAGAATTATTCTATGGGGGAAGGGGGAGCAATTCTTATCAATAATGAGAAATATATTGAGCGGGCTGAAATCCTGCGTGAAAAGGGAACGAATCGTTCTCAGTTCTTTCGGGGACAGGTTGCTAAATATAATTGGGTTGATTTTGGTGATAGTTATTTGCAGTCAGACCTGAATGCGGCCTATTTATGGGCACAGTTAGAAGTTGCAGATGAAATCAATAATGACAGACTAAAAACGTGGAATACATATCATGATGCGTTTCTTACTCTTGTTGAAAGAGGATTGATTGAGCTTCCAACAATTCCCGATGAATGTGTTCATAATGCTCATATGTTTTATATTAAATGCAAAGATCTTGATGAGCGTACCAAATTTATAAATAAAACAAAAGAATTAGATATAGGTTGTGTATTCCACTATATCCCGCTTCATTCTGCACCAGCAGGAATAAAGTTTGGACGTTTTGATGGTCGAGATATCTACACTACTTCGGAAAGTGATAGATTAGTGCGGCTTCCTATGTATTACAAATTATCTAATAAGGATTTGAAGTTTATTATAGATTCAATTACAGCTTATTTCAGCTGACGGAGAGTAATAAATGAAAAAAAATTTAGCTATTATAGGGGCAAGTTATCTTCAACTCCCTTTAATTGAAAAAGCAAAAGAGCTTGGTTATGTAACTCACGTATTTGCCTGGGCCGCTAATGACATTGGGGAATCGGCTGCTGATTTTTTCTATCCAATCAGTATTACTGAGGTGGAAAGAATTGCTGAAAAATGCAGTGAGATTGGTATTTGTGGTATCTGTAGCATTGCGACTGATCTTGGGAATATTGCTGTAAATTATGTTGCAAATAAGCTTGATTTGCCTTGTAATAGCCCCGAAAGTACTAAAAAGAGCACTAATAAGCATTTGATGAGACTTGCATTTGAGACAAATGGCGATCCTAGTCCTAAGAGTATTCAAGTAGATGTAGATACAGATTTGTCGAGATTTAGTTTGTCGTTTCCAGTTATAGTCAAACCAATTGATCGAAGTGGCAGCAGAGGTATTTTTAAACTCGAAAATGCAGATGGATTGGAGCATGCAGTAAAATCTGCTCTTTTGGAGAGCTTTGAAAAGAGAGCTTTGATTGAAGAGTATGTTGAAGGTGAGGAATATAGTGTTGAGAGCATTACTTATCAAGGTAAGCATCATATTCTTGCAATGACACTTAAGTTCACAACCGGTGCTCCGCATTTTATTGAGACAGGCCATATGGAGCCGGCTCCTGTTTCTAAAAAATTATATTCTCAAGTAGTCGATGTTATCACGCATGCTCTTGATACCCTGGAAATTGAGAATAGCGCGTCCCATTCAGAAATTAAGATAGACAAAGATGGTAATATCACGATTATCGAAATTGGTGCCCGTATGGGAGGAGACTGTATTGGGAGTGATCTTGTTAAATACTCAACAGGAATCGATTACCTCAAAGCGGTAATAGATGTTGCTTGTGGAAAAGAACCAGACTTGACAAGTTGTGGAGAAATCTGTACACCCGATGTTAGATTT
>BLMD01000326.1 GCA_011959925.1 Lachnospiraceae bacterium | reverse complement strand
CGATTTCAAGCTGTTCTTTCTGGTATTTCCCCGACATCATCTCAAAATTCCGCTCGGTGATACGCTCCATGACCTTATCCTCATAGAGAGAGGAAAACAGCCTGTCAAGTTCTGTAAGGCGTTTATTCAGCTTCTTCCGTTCTTTCTCCATTGCCTTTGCCTTGCTCTGGTCTGTTTCCGTGAGCCGCTTCTCAATCGCCCTCACCGCCCGCTCGTCATTCACCGCCATATCCGCAAAACGGTTAATATCGGCAAGGACGGCGTTGAATAAGTCCCTCGCTTCAATGGCGTGTGCGGTACACATGACGTTTCCGTATCTGCCGTAATTATTGCAAGTGTATTGTACGCAGTCGATGATGTCGGGTCGTTTCCTCCTGTTAGCACTCATAGCCCGTAAAGCATAACCGCAGTCCGCACACTTGATAACGCCTGAAAAAATATTCTCAAAGCCGCCCTTATTCTTTTCCCGCCTGCGGCTCGTCATAAGCTGTTGGACAGTATCAAATTCTTCTTGTGTGACTATGCCCTCATGGGTATCTGGTATCACTTCCCATTCTTCTGGTAGCTTGGACGGTCTTTTCTTGCTTTTCATATTGGCGGCAATCCGCTTGTAGCCTGCAAGGTTTCCCGCATATATCGGGCTTCTTAGAATACTTCTCACACTATTTTCGCTCCAAATATAACGGTTTTCCTCGTTATCCTCAAAGTATCTCTCATAACCTGCCGCCCCCTGCTCCGCCGCATAAGCGGCAGGGCGTAAAACGTGCTGGCTGTTGATGTGCTTACGGATTTTTCCAAGTCCGTTTCCCGCTAATGCAAGGTCAAATATTTCCCTTACAACGTGCGCCACCTTATCGTCAATCAGCAGATGGTTGTGGTCGGCAGGGTCTTTGATATACCCATAGGGCGCATACGTCCCCATGAATTTCCCCTGCTGAAACCTCGCTCGGTACGCCGATTTTATCTTGACCGACACATCGGCAGAATACATTTCGTTTAGGATATTGCGGAACGGCGTGATGTCCATCGCCGACTTATTGAGAGTGTCCACGCCGTCATTGACTGCAATATACCTCACATTATGCTCTGGGAAAAAGACTTCCAGATATAATCCGCAGTCAAGGTAATTCCTCCCCAGACGGGATAAATCTTTCGTAATCACGCAGTTTATCAGCCCGTTTTCAATGTCCTTAATCATGTTCTGGAAGCTGGGTCTTTGGAAATTCGTACCAGAATAACCGTCGTCCACATACGTTTTTGCTAAGTGCCATCCCTGCTTTTTCACATAATCCGTGAGGATGGATTTCTGTGTGGCTATGCTCGCACTCTCATTTTCCGTGCCATCGTCCTTAGATAAGCGGCAGTAAATGCCGACTGAATAGATTTTCTTTTCTTCTTTGATTCCTGCCATACTGTAAAACCTCCTTATCTGCCCTAACTGTTTTCGTGTTCCATTGCGTACATTCTAAGCGGATAACCCGCCATTGTCGAAGGTGTCACCCTCGGCAATCTTCCTGCGGATGTCCTCGGAGATAATCGGGATGAACGCTTCGGCAACGGTCTGTGTGCCGACATATTCACGGCTGACAATCATCTGCACTGGCTGTCTTGCCACAATACGCTTTCTCTTTTTGTTCGCTTTCTTATCCTCGCCCATACTCAAATCTTCCTTTCCAGACAGGGCAGGGGAGCGTTTGAAAATGCCCCCACCCTGCCAATCAGATACCATCAATCGCCGCTGTTCAATTCTTTCTGCAATGCTTTAAGGAGTGCCGCCGCTTCAGCAGCGGTCAACGTGATTCCTTTCCCGCATTTCTCACGGTTGGGGGAAAAGCTGCGGATGTCATACTTTGGCTCGTTCCCATTCCATGAAATCAAGTTGATTTCCTTTGTATAGCCGCTGTCGCTTGCCGACAATACGGCGACTTCCTTTACAATCTCATACTGGATTTCTTTCATTTTCTACCTCAACTTTCTGTCTTATCTGGCTGTCTTTTTTCTTCCAGCGTCTTATATTTACCTCCCGAAAAGAAAAGATTAGCGGCTGTCCCTGTTCCGTTTCCTCTGCAATTCACGCTCTAACAGTTTGATGATGGTGTCCTCCATCTGCTTCGGCGTTGTGTTCTTCGGAAAATATTTTTTCAGCTTGCTCGTGTTGATTTTCAGAGTTTCTTTCTGGTTTCCCTTTTCCTCGGTCATAATGGAAAATATCATATCCATGTCAAGCCGCCCGCTCTGGCTTAACTGCTTCATCCTCTGTGCCTGTGAGAGTGAGGGCGTTGCTTCTTCACTTTCCATCGTGGCGAATAGATTTTCCTGCTCATTTTTCTTCAAAAAGGACAGCTCCACCGCAGGCGTGAGGGCGATTTTCCCTTCGTCCACCATCTGCAAAATCGGCGGTAACAGTTCCGTCAATCGGATAAATCTCTGCACGGTCATCCTGCCAACGCCGAAGCCCTGCGCCACTTTATCGTCTGTCCGCAACCTCGTCCCAACTTCGAGCTGTTGACAAACCTCTTGCCAAAAAGATTTGCATATAAGAAAATATATG
>BLMD01000325.1 GCA_011959925.1 Lachnospiraceae bacterium | reverse complement strand
GCTTTCTGGAGCCAGTATAATAAATGTGTTTCAGATTGCTGTCAAATACGCCATTGTCGATGCTTGTTACACTGTTTGGAATTGTGATGCTGTGCAAACTGGAACAGCCCAGAAATGTACAGGCTTCGATATTCGTTACGCTATTCGGTATTGTGATACTGTTTAAACTTCTACAAACGTTAAATGTGCCTTCCTTAATATCTGTTATGCCGTAAGGCAGCTTAATACTCGTTAAACTGGGACAATCGCCAAATGCATATATTCCGATGCTTGTTACGTTATCCGGAATTGCAATACTACTCAAACTGGTGCAGCCGGCAAATGCAGAACGTCCAATGTCCGTTACACTGTCGGGAATTACAATACTGCTTAAATTGGAGCAACTGTGAAATGCAGCGAATCCGATGCCTGTTATGCCGTAAGGCAGATGAATGCTCTTTAAGCTGCTGCAGCCCATAAATGTAAAGTCTTTGATGTTCGTTACGCTATCCGGTATGGTGATGCTGCTTAAACTGCTGCAATTCTCAAATGCCCTTTTTTCAATGCTTGTTACGCCATCTGGTATGATGATGCTACTTAAACTGCTGCAGTTCTTAAATGCTTCTCCTTCAATGCTTGTTACGCTATCCGGTATAGTGATGCTTTTTAAACTGCTGCAGTCTTCAAATAGACACCATTGAATATTTGTTATGCTTTTCGGAAGCGTAATGCTCTCTAAAGCGCTGCAGCCTCTGAATGCAGGACCCTCAATCTTTGTTATGCTATCCGGAAGCACGATGCTCTTTAAACTGCTGCATTTTTGAAATGACATTCCAATCTCCGTTACACTATCCGGGATTATAACACTGCTCAAGCTGCTGCAATTCTCAAATGCATAATCCATAATACACGTTATGCCGTCCGGGAGTGTGATGCTCTCTAAATTAATGCAATCCCAAAATACGCCGTTGTCAATCATTGTTATGCTATCCGGAAGCATGACGCTTCTTAAACTGCTGCAGCCCATAAATGCATAATTTTGGATCGTTGTTACGCTGTCCGGGATTATGACGCTGTTTACGATACTGTCCAAAAACACCTGGGATCCAATGGAATTTACTTCCTTTCCGTCTAATTCTGCCGGAATCACAAGCTCTGTATCAGTTCCATGATATCCTGTGATTTCTACGATTCCATACCCTGACACTTCGTATTCAAAATCTCCGCAGATCACTCCTTCTGTGCCAGATGCCTGTTCCTCTGCCTTTACATCACTGCCTGCTGCCGTGCCCGCCAGAACACATATTGCAAATAGCATTGTTACTAGGATTCGTTTCATTCTTTTCTTCTCTCCTGTTCTATTATCTTTTGCTCATTATAACGCTTCACATTTTTTGCGTCAATAGTCATCTTTAAGGTAATCGCATATTTTCTCTATGCTAATGTCAAACAGAAGCGCTATTAAATTCAGGAGGTATTGCGATTGAAAATTTATCATTATGAAGGAAAATCAAATATTGTGGGAATGAAAATCAGGGAAGCAAGGCTAAACCAAAAGCTTTCTCAGGAAGAACTGGCGATCAAAATGCAATTAAGAAATATCGAATTTTCACAAAAAGTCATCAGCCGGATTGAACAACAGGAACGTTTTGTTGCCGATTATGAACTTTTAGCTTTTTCAGAAGTTTTAAATCTGGATTTATATGAAATGTTTTCGATTACAAAAAGACCGGATAGCAAAGAACAGGGAATATGGAACGAATCCAGAACCAAAAGAGGAGGGAAGATATGAAACAAAATTATGTATTAGACATTCACACACATACGTTAGCCAGCGGACATGCGTTTGGAACCATTCGGGAAATGGCGCAGGCTGCCAGCGAACGGCATTTAGAGCTTCTTGGCGTCAGCGAACACGGACCGGGCATTCCAGGAACCGTGGAACCCATCTATTTTTCCACGCTTCGCTGCGTACCCCGGTGTTTATACGGCGTAACGATTCTGCATGGCTGCGAAATCAATGTATTAAACGGAGGAACCCTCTCTCTGGATCAAAAATACATCGATTTTCTGGATTATGCCATCATCGGCATCCATGAACAGTGCTATCAAAACGAAGGAGAAGAAAAAAACACAGACCACGTGATTTCCTGTATGAAACAGGAAAAAGTGCATTTCCTCGCCCATCCGGACGACGACCACACCCCACTCGATTACAAACGCCTGGTACCGGCGGCAAAAAAATACCATGTCGCCCTGGAAGTCAACAACAATACGTTCCGCAGAAAGCAAAGACGAAAAAACTGCCTGGAAAACTATAAAGAAATGCTCTCTCTTTGCATGGAATACCGCGCTCCCGTTCTGGTAAGTTCCGACGCGCACGATCCCTCTCAAGTCGGAGACATTTCGCTTGCCGCAGAATTCTTGGATCAAATCGGATTTGACGAAACTCTGATCTTAAACACGGATGCCGAAAAATTTCTGAATTTTATCTCATTTGCATGTGCATGCGGCAATGTCTAACCAAAGTCCTCCGGCGTCAACGCGCCGAAGGACTTTGGTTTCCTTCCTGTATCCCCATATGTTTTCCCGGCGGGCAAACGCGTCCTCTCTCCTGTCGTTCGAAAGCCGCCTGAACTTTAGAACTGTATTTTTCTTTTAAACAATCTTCGTCCAGTTCGTATACCTCTTCCCCATTGATCACCAGACGTCCCATGCAATCCACCCTTTTTCACCAATATATGCAAACCAACGGATTCTGTTCTGTCATACATTTTCCCCTTTTGCATATTCTAATAAAAAAAGGATTTATATGGAACAGGAACAAAACGAATATACGCCCACCGCATTTGATATCGAAACACAGTCCAGAAATATCCAGATGTTAAAGACGATCGTTCCTTATATGGACAGTGCAAGGCAAAAAGGCTTTGCGCTTATGATCAAATTTTTAGAATTGAGGAATGTGGCCGCTATGTTTCAGAATGCGCCGGTTTCTTTAAGCATGTGTTCCACTGATGACCCGTCGGAAAAAAGAATGCAGCTGCTAAACGATATCAAAAGATTCTGTACGCCCGCCGAACAGGATTCGATCGACATGATGCTGACCGCGTTTCAGATGTTTTCCTCTTACGATATGTTTATGCACGCACCGACTGCCGAATAGAAAGGATGGATAACCGTATGGATTATGATTTTTTAAAAAACAATCAAAACTTTGCCGGCATTTCCCCGGAAAAACTCGACTTTTTAATGAGATTTGCCGCGCAGAATAAAACCGGCAACGCCAAAGAAATGTCAAATATGATCATGGGCGCCGTAAACAGCGCCAAACAGGAAGGCATTTCCTTTTCGCCGAATGAAACCGACCTGATCGTTGAAATCTTAAAACAGAATATGTCTCCCGAAGAACAGAGAAAAGCGGACCAGATTTTGATGCTGATGCGGAACCTGAAAAGAAAATAAATGGAACAGCCAAATACAGAAAGCGGATCCGCTGCAGGAGAGACGATTTCGTTCCCGCAGCAGATCCGCTGTTTTTATGCAATCTTCTGGCAAAGTTTCCTATTCCGTTTTATTGATAGCATCAGAGGTACCCGTAGCTTCCGTTCTTCGTTGACCAATAGTACAACGCCCCGGAAGTTCCTTTGTTCTTGCCTTTGTTGCAGACAGTCTGAACATAAATATAATATGCCTTTTTGGATTTAATTTTCTTACCCTTGATCTTGGCTAACGTACAGCTCCCCTTTTTCTTTCCCAGTGATTTTACAAGCTTATATCCGCTTTTCGGTTTGTTTGAAACATAGATCTTGTATCCGGTGGCTCCGTCTACTTTCTTCCAGCTGACCGAAAGCTTCCCGCCTTTCAATTTCAATTTTGTTATCCTTGCCTGCGGAATACAATTAATCTGGCTGTAAGAGGAATAATATTTTACGTTCTGATACACCGTATATGCCCGGACCTTCACCGTATAGACGCTGTCCTTCACCTGATGAAACGATACGCTTGCGGTACCGACGTCTTTTTTCTGCAGAAGTTTTCCCTTGCTGTTGGATGATAAAGTAACTTCATATCCGGTTACGCCGCTTTTTCTCTCCCATTCAATATCCAAAATATGTATAAAATAATACCAGCGTTTTTGTTTCAGTCCTCTGATTTGATCCGGCAGGGTTACGGCGTCATACAGCGTCTTTCCGTAACTTTCCGTTGTACCGTCGGATGCTTTCACCTGCACGTAATACTTCACGCCGTCCTGTAATCCCTGCAGCGTATAGGCGGGATTTGCCGTACTGCCGGATAACCTGTAATCCGAATCCGCTCCCGCTTCTTTATAATACACATTGTATGTCACGGCGTCTTTTGCCGGCGTCCAGCTTACCGTGATGGAATTCTTTGCCGCTCCCGTCTGTTTCAAATCCGTCACGCCGGATACGGACGCCTGCGCAGGCGCCGCTTTTACCAAACATAATCCGCCGATCAGCATAAAAAACGCAAGCAGCCGGATCGTAATACTCTTTTTCATAAAAACCCCCTTAATTGTTTTATTTTACTACAATATTGATAATCCTGCCCGGAACATAAATTTCCCGGACAATCTCCCCGGAAAGCTTATCTCCCAGAGCCTCTTTGCCCTTTGCAATCGCTTCTTCTTTTGCACAGTCTTTCGGAAGCGTAACGGTCGCTTTTGTCTTTCCCTTGATCTGAACCGCAAGTTCCACTTCATCGTCTTCCATCGCCTTCTCATCATAAGAGGGCCAGCCTTCTGCAAATACCGAATCCTTATGTCCGAGCTCTCTAAAGAGTTCTTCGCTGATATGCGGCGTAAACGGAGCCAAAAGCCGTACAAAGGTTTCTAATGTCTGCCGGTCCACGCCGCCGTTTCTTGCCAGTTCCATCAGCTTGTTGTTGTACTCCATAAAACCGGAAACGACCGTATTTAAACTAAAGCTCTCCAGCCTGGTTGTAATATCATATACCAGTTTATTACGGAGTTTGATCAGTTCCTTCGTCTCGCGAGCGCCGGTATCTTTCTGATCCATAACAAGCTTATAAAAACGGGAAATAAACCGGTACACACCGTCGATGCCACGGTCATCCCATTCGGAATCCAACTCCGGCGGTCCGACGAACAGTTCGTACAGACGCAGAGAATCACATCCGTAATCTCTGACCAAATCGTCCGGCGATACGACGTTGCCTTTGGACTTACTCATTTTGATTCCGTTCTTTCCGGTGATCATACCCTGGTTAAACAGCTTCGCAAACGGCTCGTCAAAATCGATGACACCGATATCGCATAAAAATTTGGTGTAAAACCTGGAATACAGCAGGTGCAAAACGGCATGCTCCACGCCGCCGATATACATATCTACCGGCAGATATTTGTCCGCTTTTTCACGGGAAATGAGCGCATTTTCATTTTTACTGTCCACATAGCGCAGGAAATACCAAGATGACCCAGCCCACTGAGGCATCGTATTTGTCTCGCGCTTTGCAGGTTTGCCGCACTTGGGACACGTCGTATTAACCCAGTCTGCGATATCTGCAAGCGGCGACTCTCCGGTTCCCGTCGGCTGATATGAGTTTACATCCGGAAGCAAAAGGGGCAGCTCTTCTTCCGGCACTGCAACGGCTCCGCAGTCTGGACAATGCACGATCGGAATCGGCTCTCCCCAGTAACGCTGGCGGGAGAATACCCAGTCGCGCAGCTTATAGTTTGTCGTCTTCTTTCCAAACCCTTTTTCTTCGATCATTTCCGGCGCTTTTACCTTAAGTTCGGCGGACTCCATACCGTTCCAGTCCCCGGAATTGATCATTGTCCCTGCGGCGTCGGTATACGCTTCCGTCATGTGTTCGATCTCTTTACCGTCTTTTGCAATCACCTGAATGATCGGCAGGTCAAATTTCTTTGCAAATTCAAAGTCGCGGTCGTCATGCGCGGGCACGCACATAATCGCCCCCGTACCGTAATCCGCCAGTACATAATCGGAAAGCCAGATCGGCACCTTCGCCCCGTTTAACGGATTAACCGCATAGCTTCCGGTAAAGACTCCCGTCTTTTCCTTATCCTGCAGACGGTCTACGGAGGATTTTAAAGACGCCTGATAAATATAATCTTCTACGGCTTTCCTTGTCTCTTCTGACGCAAGCTCCTTTGCCAGTGCATGTTCCGGCGCCAATACCATAAAAGTTGCTCCATACAGCGTATCCGGACGCGTCGTATAGACTGTGATACTCTCGTCTTTTCCGTCTACGGCAAAGTCAACC
This sequence comes from Lachnospiraceae bacterium, assembly GCA_011959925.1. Classification (GTDB taxonomy): domain Bacteria; phylum Bacillota; class Clostridia; order Lachnospirales; family Lachnospiraceae; genus Roseburia_B. Next base: position 11,042 of record BLMD01000325.1, on the reverse strand, counting down.
TCTGCTCCGTGGCTCTTGCCGATCCAATCGGTCTGCATCTTTTTTACTTTTTCCGGCCAGTCCAGTTTATCCAGATCGGCAAGCAGACGATCCGCGTATTTGGTAATCTTAAGCATCCACTGCTTTAAATTCTTCTTTGTCACGTCCGCGCCGCAGCGCTCGCATTTGCCGTTTACAACCTCTTCGTTTGCAAGGCCCGTCTTACAGGACGGACACCAGTTGATCGGCATTTCCTTTTCATAAGCGAGACCGTTTTGGAACATCTTGACAAAGATCCACTGGGTCCATTTATAAAATGCTGGATCCGTCGTATTGACTTCCATATCCCAATCATAGATTGCCGCAATTTCCTGAATCTGTTCTTTAATCTTCGCTACGTTCTCAGCCGTTGATTTTGCAGGATGCGTTCCCATCTTAATTGCATAATTTTCTGCCGGAAGCCCGAATGCATCCCAGCCCATCGGATGGATCACATAATACTTCTGCATCAGTTTATAACGGCTCCAGACGTCGGAAATAACGTAGCCTCTCCAATGTCCGACATGAAGCCCGTTCCCTGACGGATACGGGAACATATCCAGGCAATAATATTTTTCTTTTTTTCCATCGTTAACATTAATCGGGTGTTCTTCCCAATGTTTCCGCCATTTCTGTTCAATGGCTCTGTGATTATAAGCTCCTGCCATACCGCTTCCTCCCAAGAAGATATTTTCTCTTTCCTGCTCCGGCAAACTGCAACGCATGCATTTTCACCGGATACATATAGATAAGATACCCCGGCGATACGAATCGATCCCGCCGGGGTATTCTGCACACTCCGTTAAATTTTATCATATGGTCCGGATTTGTCAAGATCCTGCTTTCCTGAAACCCTGATTTCAAAGGGAAGAAACAACCATATATCCTGACCGGCTTACCGACAGACATTGACTTTGCAGACGACTTTTCTGCCGTTTACGGTCTTTACGGTAATCACTGCGTTCCCCGCTCGTTTTGCCGTAAGTTTCCCCTCAGAAGTTACGGATACCGTCGACGGACTGCTGCTGTTCCAATACACTCTGCCTCTGCTTTTAGACGGCACTTTCGTGCACATAATTTTTTTGCTCTGTCCGATATATAACGTCAACTTCTTTTTGGATAATGTTAACTTTTTGACGGAATCCGAATCTATATTCAAAACTTTTTTCACCGCGGCATACGGTTGAATCAGCCCATATCCGTAATAAAAATCTTTCCCTTTCACGCCAAGATCCAATGCCGTGCTTCTCAAAATTCTCCGGCACTCCTCTGCCGTCATCGAAGGATTTGCCTGAAACAACAGCGCGGCGGTCCCTGCCGCAAATGGGGCCGCATGGCTCGTAATTGCCCCCGGAGCCACTACGTCAATTTTATTATTGTAAGTTCCTTTCGGGATCACAACGAACTGGTTTTTACTGGAATGATACGTTGCAGCACCCACGGATAGCGTATTGTCAAAAGATGCGGGATAATGGTGCTCCCCGATTCCGAAATTTCCGGCAGAAGCGCATACCAGTACGCTGTTAAATGAATCGCAGAACAATTCCTGAATCGCATCATAGCCTTTCTGATCAAAAGATTCGCTGCCCATACTGTAACTGACGACCCGGCAGTTCTTTGATTTCGCCCAATATAATCCGGCAATAATATCTTTCATATAAGCCCCGTTATGATCACCCGCTTTTACGATATATAAATTTACGGAAGGCGCCGCTTCCAGAATCTTTTTCGCACAGTTTGTCCCATGCTCTGCCGCTGCACTGTGCACATCGCTTTCTTTTTCCGAATCAATCAGCGAATTATATACGCCTTTGACATTTGCCCGGATCATGGGATCTTTTAAGTCGGCTCCGCAATCAATCAATGCGACATTTACGCCGTCTCCTTTACCGTATTTCCAAGCGTTTTCTACTTCCAGCCTGGCTGCATCCGCCGTCGTTTTTGCATATACCGGACCCATACCCGCAACAATCAAAAACATACAGAATACAACGCTTATTACTTTTTTATACATATAAGATGCTCTCTCTTTCCATCCTGAACGAAAACACCCACCGCGTTATGGAAACACAGATTCTTTGGATACGGCAAGTATTTTATCGATCGGAGCCAGACTCTTTCCTTTTCCGTCCGTTCCTTCCAGATACTTCTCTGCTGCCGACTCAAACAGCACATAGATCTTTTGATCGTCCAAAACAATTTCTTCTGAACAAGGCGGCATTTCGATCTTTATCAACGGCTTGCCGGGAAACTCGTCCAGCGCATCAATCGATGCATAGACCATTAAATAAGATGATTTTGTCCTTCCATACGATGCGCTGACGTATACTCTTTTTTCCTCGTCAAACGCAATCCCCTGTACTTTATCCGGAATCCTGCAGCTGTTTAGCTGCCGCAGGCCCTTTTCCGTCACTTGATAGGCAAACATTCTCGAATTGAAAAACTTTGTGTGCGTAGCTACCCATAACATGCCGTCTTCATATGTTACACAGGAAGGTTCGTTTAACACATGAAATTCTTCCACCAAGACGGAACAGTCCACCATCGTCTGCGGCATAAGGGAAGCTGTCTGTTTCACAAAGGAATAGGAAAGGCGCCCTAACGTATTGTTTTCGGAATGACAGACCCATACAGACTCCCCGTCAAAAGCCAGGCCTCCCAGATGGCTGTCTTTTTTTATGCAGAGCGTAACCAGATACTCGCCTGTTTTTTGATCAAAAACGTGAATACAGCCGGGACTGTCCGTTCTGCCGCTGTAAGAACTGATCAAAAGGTACTCTCCCGTCATGCAGATTCCCTGCGGACACTGGTTGGTGTCCATAATTTTCTTCTTTAAAAAATCTTCTTCCCTTGTAGCCGGCATACCCGGTATTTTGCATGCTTCCCAAAAGGCATATTGGCAGTCTTTCAACTTTTTATACGCTTCATCGGAAGCGTCCGCCGTCTCATAAGGATACGTCCGTACATTATCCCCGCTGTCAATACATTTCGTCCATTTCGCATACAGACAATACGCTTTTGATACATCCCCGGAAAGCCGCTCAACTTTTTGCGTCAACTCGCTGTCCGTATACCATCCGGCAAAATTGTACCCCTGCTTTTGGGGAATATCGAAAAGAAGCGGCAGATCTTTTTGGGAATAATCCCGGGGATTTTCTTCCGCTGTGCTTCCTCCGTTTAATTCATAGCGAATCCGAAAGCTGTCCCCGGTTTCCGGAACTTCTGCTTTCACTGTTTCTTCCTGAAAACTGTATCTGTCAGCGCGATGCCTGAAAAAAGATACGTCTCTTCCGAAATGATCTGTTTCCGGAAGAGACGTTTCCTGAAATACAAAAATTATGGTCAATACCACAGCAAACCATATTTTCCTTATCTTATGCAATCTCATAACTTCACTCCGTCTTTTGCATATTTTTTCGTTTTTTATAGTTTGCTGCTTCTGGCTTTTCTTATTCGTTATACCATTTATTCACTGTCCATATTGGCTGCCCTTGCCGCAATTTCCTTTTCCTGGATATCGGAAGGCGCCTGCTCATACCTTGCAAATTCATAGGAATAATCGCCCGCTCCGCCTGTCATGGAGCGAAGATCCGTATTGTACCCAAACAATTCCATGCTCGGTATGTCGGCGATAATTTCCTGTTTGCCGCCGTCGATCGGATTCATGCCAAGTACCCTGCCGCGGCGTTTATTTAAATCGCCCATAATATCTCCGGTATAAGAATCCGGAACAACTACTTTCAAAGAGACAATCGGCTCCAATAAAACAGGAGAAGCTTCTAAAAATCCTTTTTTAAACGCCTGTCTGGATGCTGTTTTAAATGCCATTTCGGAAGAATCTACCGGATGATAGGAACCGTCGTAGAGTACAGCTTTTACGCCCACAACCGGATATGCGGCAAGAGGTCCTTTTAAGACGGCTTCCTGCACGCCTTTTTCAACTGCCGGGAAATAATTCTTCGGAACGGCGCCGCCTACTACGATCTGATCAAATTCATAAGCTTCTTCCAGATTGCCGGAAGGCTCGAACGTCATTTTTACATGCCCGTACTGCCCATGTCCGCCGGACTGCTTCTTATACTTGTATTCTACATCCGATTTCTTTCGGATCGTCTCGCGGAATGCAACTTTCGGTTTGGAAAGCTCTACTTCGATCTTATATTTATTCAGCAGTTTGCTGACAACAACGTCCAGATGCTGTTCGCCCATGCCATATAAGAGAGTCTGTCCGTTTCCGCTGTCGTTTACACTCTTTAACGTTAAATCTTCCATGGTAAGCTTCTGCAGCGCCTGAGAAATCTTATCCTCATCGCCCTTATTCTTTGCCTGATATCTCATGTGCGTATAAGGAACCGGCATACTCGTCCGGATATATACGATCGGATTGGTTTTGGATGAAAGAGAATCCGTCGTAGCCGTATTGGTAAGCTTCGCTAACGCGCCGATGTCTCCGGCATGAAGCTCTTTGACTTCTTCCGCTTTATTGCCCCGTAAGACATAGAGCTTTCCGATTTTTTCCTCCGTGCTCTTATGGTAATTATAGAGAACGTCGTCTGTTTTCAATACGCCGGAATTTACTTTAATCAACGAATATTTTCCGATAAACGGATCTACGATCGTTTTAAATACATATGCCGATTTCGGTTTTGCAAAATCATAATCCGCCGGGTATACTTCATTTGTCTTCGCATTGATGCCTGCGCAGGAGCGTTTATCCGGACCGGGTAAATATTTTACAATGTCTACCAGAAGCGTATAAATGCCTCTTGCCATAAGATTGGAACCCATCAGTACGGGAATGATGCTTCCATCCGCCACATTTACACGCAGTGCCTGACGAATTTCATCTTCCGAAAATTCTTCTCCGCCGAAGTATCGGTCCATAAATTCTTCGCTTGTCTCTGCAACGGCTTCCATCAATGCCTCTCGGCAGACTTCCAGGTTTTCTTTGGAATAATCCGGAACGTCAGACTTTTCTATGCCGCCTTTGTCCGTCCATCTTTTTGCTCTCTGCTGCAGAACGTTGACATATCCTACAAATGTACCGTTTTCACGGATCGGAAGATGGAAAGGTGCGATTTTCTTTCCATATAAGTCCTGCAGATCTTCCACTACCTGACGATAGCTTGCTTCGTCAATATCCATATCTGTTACAAACACCATTCTGGGAAGCTTATACTTCTCACAGATTTCCCATGCCTTTTTTGTACCGACTTCAATTCCCGATTTGCCGGATACTACAATAATCGCTGCATCTGCTACAGCTGCCGCTTCTTCTACTTCTCCTGCAAAATCGAAATATCCCGGCGTATCCAAGATATTGATCTTCGTGTCTTCCCAAATAATAGGAACCACGGAAGTATTAATGGAAAACAGGCGTTTGGTCTCTTCCTTATCGTAATCACTGATCGTATTGCCGTCGCTTACTTTTCCCATACGATTTGTAATACCGGATAAAAACGCCATTGCCTCTGTCAGGCTGGTCTTCCCACATCCTCCGTGTCCAAGAAGCACTACGTTGCGAATTTTGTCAGTTGTGTAAACATTCATATCACATATCCTCCAATCTGGTTCGTAACAGAACATCTTGTCTGTCTCTATGGCTATATTGTACTAAATTTTCGGATATATTACAACTATTTTATGCAAATTGACCTCGTCTTATTTTTATCTTTCCAAAATCATCTACAAATTTGTCAATTATTGCTTTATCACTGTAAAGTGTTGACTTTTTAATTCCGTCATATTATGATTTAATAGAACGGACGAATCGTAAGGAAATGCCGGTTATACTTCATTTAGTTCGATCCGGCAAAACGATTCCGCAACCAAAGAACTTTTCACAAGGAGGTTTTTCATGTCTGTAGAACAGCTTGGATTTATCGGATTAGGCCTAATCGGAGGATCGCTCGTAAAAACGATCCGCCGCCTTCATCCAAATATCAGCATCATCGCTTCCTCCGGACGCCAATCAACGATCACCTGTGCGTTTGAAGCAGGTTTAATCGAAAACAGAGAAAACGCTGCGATCGAATCGTTCGCTTCGTGTGATTATATTTTTTTATGTGCGCCGGTACAGCAAAACGCAGGTTATATCAAACAATTGAAACATATCATGAAACCTTCCTGTATTCTGACAGATGTCGGCAGCGTCAAAGGAGATATTCACAAAGTCGTCGCAGACCTTCATATGGAATCCCGTTTTATCGGCGGGCATCCGATGACAGGATCCGAGCAGACAGGTCTCTCCAACGCCACCGCTTATTTATTGGAAAACGCTTATTATATCCTTACGCCCACTGCTCAAGTAAAAAAAGATCGAGTAGAAGAATTTCGGGAATTTATTCGCTCTTTGGGCGCAATTCCGATGGTTCTTGATTCTAATACACACGATGCGGCGACAGCAGCCATCAGCCATCTGCCTCATGTGCTTGCAGCCGCGCTTGTCAATTTTGTCAGACAGTCGGATACTCCGGATGAAACCATGAAAACGATAGCTGCGGGCGGTTTTAAGGATATAACGCGAATTGCCTCTTCATCCCCCGTGATGTGGGAAGAAATCTGCACTGCCAACCAAACGCAGATATTATATATGCTGGATGCATTTGACCAGCTGCTTTCTTCTATACGCGCAAGCATCGCATCCTCCGATTCCTGCGGCATCCGGGAATTTTTCCAGTCCGCCAAAGACTACCGAGATTCCCTGATGGTTACTCCAAAAGGCCCCGGACAGACCGTATTTGAACTTTACTGCGACCTGATCGACGAAGCGGGCGGAATCGCAACGATTGCAACGATTCTTGCCAGCAACCATATCAGCATCAAAAATATCGGCATTATACACAACCGGGAATTTGAGGAAGGCGTATTAAAAATCGAGCTTTACGAAAAATCTTCTTACGACCGGACCATTGCGCTGCTCCGTAAATATCACTATACCGTTTATGAAAGATAAGAAAGGAACACTATGGAACTGATACATGCATCTCATCTAAAAGGAACCATATCCGTCCCGGGAGATAAATCGATCTCCCACCGCGCCGTTATGTTCGGAGCGATATCGGACGGAATGACTGAAATCACAAATTTCCTGCAGGGAGCGGACTGCCGTTCCACCATTTCCTGTTTTCAAAATATGGGCATTTCGATCGAACAAAAAAAAGACACAATCCTCGTGCACGGCAGGGGACTGCACGGTCTGCATACGCCGGCAGGAATGCTGGATGCAGGCAACAGCGGCACAACGGTACGCCTGATTTCCGGCATACTTGCCGGGCAGCCGTTCGAATCGGTTTTAAGCGGAGACGCCTCTATACAAAAGCGTCCCATGAAACGAATTTTAGAACCGCTCTCTTCCATGGGAGCCGACATAAGCAGCATAAAAGGCAGCGGCTGTGCACCTCTTGCGATTCGTCCCTCAAAACTGCACGGCATCTCCTATCTCTCTCCGATTGCTTCCGCGCAGGTAAAATCGTGCCTGCTGCTTGCCGGATTATATGCAGACGGCGCTACCTCCGTCACCGAACCCGTCTTATCCAGAAACCACACGGAACTTATGCTCTCCGCGTTCGGAGCAGACATTCGCTCCGCCGGAACCACCGCAGCCATCGAACCGGAACCGAAGTTAAAAGGTCTCAAAATAGAAGTTCCCGGAGATATCTCATCGGCGGCTTATTTTATCGCTGCCGGATTACTGACGAAAGGTTCGGAAATTCTAATCCAAAACGTCGGCGTAAACCCGACCAGAGACGGCATCAGAAAAGCCGCCTCTGCAATGGGCGGCAGTATTCAGACATTAAACGAGCGGACGGTATCCGGCGAACCGGTCTGCGACCTTCTCGTTTGTTCCAGCGATTTAAAAGGCACGGTGATTGAAGGCTCCTTAATCCCTGCATTAATCGATGAAATTCCGATCCTTGCGGTTATGGCTGCATTTGCCGAAGGCACTACCGTGATCAGAGACGCCGCCGAATTAAAAGTAAAAGAATCCGACCGGATCAAAACGGTAACGGATAATCTGCGCCGCATGGGGGCAGCCGTTACGCCGACAGACGACGGCATGATCATAAACGGAAACCGCAGTATGCTGCACGGAGCAGACTTTGACAGTTATCTGGATCACAGAATCGCCATGTCTTTTGCCGTTGCAGCGCTTGCCATAGACGAACCCTGTACCATGCGCAATGCCGAATGCGTCACGATCTCCTATCCGGATTTTTATAAAGACCTGGCAAAACTGCAAAGATAAAAAATAAGCCCCCGAAAGCTTACACCATCGGGGGTATTGTTCTGTTTTTATCAGATAATAAGCATCGCATCCCCAAAACTGAAAAACCGATACTTCCTGCGAATTGCTTCTTCATAAGCCGAGAGCACACGCTCTCTCCCCGCCAGCGCAGACACCAGCATCAGAAGCGTGGATTCCGGCAGATGAAAATTCGTGATCAATCCGTCGATCACCCGAAACCGATATCCCGGATAAATAAAAATCTCGGTCCAACCGCTTTTTGCGGTCAAAAACCCGCGTTCATCCGCTGCAGATTCCAGCGTTCTGGTACTCGTGGTGCCTACAGAAATAATTCTGCCGCCTTCTGCCTTGGTTCGGTTGATAAGATCTGCTGCTTTGGCATCAATCCGAAAAAATTCCGAATGCATATGATGCTTACATACCTCTTTCTCTTTCACCGGACGAAACGTCCCCAGCCCGACATGCAGCGTCACTTCTGCGATCGAAACTCCCATATCCCGTATACGATCCAACAGTTCAGGCGTAAAATGAAGTCCCGCCGTAGGCGCCGCCGCAGAGCCGTCATATTTGGCGTACACCGTCTGATAACGGTTTTTATCCTGCAATGTATGCGTAATATAAGGCGGTAGAGGCATCTGTCCCAGACGGTCTAAGATTTCTTCAAAAATGCCCTCATAAGAAAATCGGATCAGGCGGTTTCCCTCTTCTGCCATCCCAACCACTTCTCCGGTCAAAAGACCGCCGCCGAACAGAATTTTGGTCCCGGTTTTTGCTTTTCTGCCAGGCTTTACCAAAGTCTCCCACACATCATCTTCTCTGCGTTTTAAGAGTAAAATTTCAATGTTCGCATTGGTCTGCTCTTTGCTGCCATATAAACGCGCCGGTATTACTTTTGTATTATTAAGAACCAGACAGTCGTTCGGTTTCAAATACTCCGTAATTTCCGAAAAGATGCGATGGTTCACCGTACCGAAACTCTTATCCAGTACCATCATCCTGGAGCTTGAGCGGTCCAAAAGCGGATCCTGCGCAATCAATTCCTGCGGCAGGTCATAAGAAAAATCTTTTACATCCATTCACTGTTCTCCCTCTTATCCCAAATCAATTCCATTTTATTTTATAATAGCCGGAAGAAGCGCTGTTCGCCCTGTCTATTCTTAAGAAATATCTGCCTTTGTTTAAGCCTGTCTTCTTCCCGGTCGTCGTGGAAGACTGGTACAGAGTAAGCTTCTTTGTCCCCGAAGTATAATACATCTTTTTCACACCGATTTGTTTGGATCCGGCGTAAATAGTCATCCGAAAACAGCCGCTGGTTTTGACATTGTAATACAGACGCAGCCGCTGGCTTTTGGTCAATTTGATCTTATACCAGTCCGTATTGGAAATTCCTGCCGGAATCAAACCCGTTTTCATTTTATTTTTTTTAAGTTTCAGGGCTTTGGATTGCAAGGCTCCGGATTTATCGTTCGTCTTTGTAAACGTACGGGATATGCTGACGGCGTTTTCCGCCCTCACCCGGATATAGTATTCCTGCTTTTCCCGCATCCCGAACGTAAACGTATGCCAATAGGCGTTTTGGCTGTGCGCTGCATTATAAAAGATAGACTTCGACGATAGCAGCGTCCCTTTGGTACTGTTATACAGCGCAAGGTAACCTCTTGCATGGCTCACCGCACCTGCCGGATTTGAAATCCGCACAGTTAAATAACCGTCTGCAGCCGCTTTATACTTTAACCATGTATACGCTCCGGACGACTCGTAGGATTTCTGATTCGAAATCGTAACGTTTTTATTCTGATTAAAATCATACTCCTTCTCTTTTTCTTTTACCCTGTCATCTGCAGAAACAATCCGCGGAACTATACATACCATGCAAACCAGGACAAAAAACATATATCTGCGATATCGACGTCCCATATCCTTCCCTCCATTTCTCATTGGATTTATTTATTATAACAGAACTTTGGTCATTTTACCATAACAAAGGTTTCATAAAGGAAAGACTCACTGTAAGAAGCTGATACATCAAATAAAGGGCAGGCAACCGCCCACCCTTTTGTTATTCTTTATTTCCAACTCAGTTTATAATAACCGTTTACCAATTTATTTGCCGGTTTCACCTCAATATAGTAGGTTCCTGTTCTGATCTTCGGCCATCTTACCTGATATTTTTTACTGTAATTATTCAGCCAAATCGTCTTTCCGTCATCTGTTCTGCAAGTTACTGTTTTCGCATACGGATAAATCCCAGGTCCTTTCACAGAAAGATTTACTGAGCCTGTTAAATACGGGGTCAAATTCACATTCATCTTCTGAGGCTTTTTCAATGTAAACTTGTACCAATGAGAATTGGAAGTACCTGCTGCAATCACACCTACTGTGGATCTGCCTCTCTTCAGGTTCAACGCTTTTTTCTTTTTCGTGCCGCTCTTATCTTTCACTTTTTTAAATTTTCCAACGACATTCACGCCGCCAACAGATTTAATACGAATCTGGTATGTCCTTCCCTTCTTTACGCCATAGCACTCGGAAGAGAAGCCTGCCACGTTTGAACTTGTATCATAAACAAAAGCGGAAGATAACGGCTGGCTTTTTGCCGTATTAAACATCTGAACCTCGCCTACCGAATATCCGATCTCTGGTATTCTGGTAGCATTTACAAAGCGAATCTGCAGATAACCGTCATTCGGCGCCTTATACGAAATCCAGTTATAATCGCCGGCAATCACCGAGCTTGCAGCATCCGCAATCGCAACCGTACCTCCTTTACCAGGCA
>BLMD01000324.1 GCA_011959925.1 Lachnospiraceae bacterium | reverse complement strand
GGGAAGATTACTCGGTATATTCCTCTTTTTCGTATTCTCCATTTATTTCTACCTCCACTATCGGCTTTAATATGCCCCTTTCATAATCTGCCTTAAAATCTATGTTTGTGATTTCCGCTCTTGGCTCATATTCCTCGGCCTTATCATAAATGTCTGTTGTTGCTAATGCCTTGGCTGCTTCTATCGGCTTATCTATGTATGTGGCGTTTAATCCCAATGCCCGGTCTAACGGTACATCATATTCCAATGAGGAATACAAAAACCAAAGATTCTGTATTACTTCCTCTTCCACCGTTCCGGGTGCAAGGTTTATATTTTCCTTTTCCGTTGTGTCTATGACGTACCCCATACAACCCTACCTTTCCGGGTATTCCTCTAATGATACCTTGCTTTCCGCAATCAATAGATTCCCTTTATTGTCGAACCTCTTATAACCTTTGGAATGTGACGTAATAACCCATTTCGTGCCGTATTTCTTGCCACCTATAACCAAAGTAAGTATTTTCCCCTGCTTGCGGTACTTATCTATTTTTTCCTGCATTGTCTTAGGGTTTACCCCAAGAAATGCGGACAGATACATGGAAAAACTCGCCGTGTCCGTATCATTGTACTGAAATTCCAACAACGGCTTTTTGTTATGCCTTGTATGCTTTGCGTAATTGGTCTTGCTTTCAATCTGCAATCCATCAAACGTCTGTACCGTTTTTTCAGACACTTTAAAAACAATGTCGCCAAGCGTTCCTACCTGTGCCATTAGATACCTCCCAATATAAAGCCGTCGCCCTCCCCATCCGGCTTAAACAGGCACAAAACCCATTGCCCTACTGTGGGTATCCACGGCTTTATTTCAACCTCGCAATCCGCCGGGCAGCTTCCGCTTTTAATCTTTATTTCCGCCCTCGGCGGATTCTGCACTATCTTTAAATCCCCCGTCACTATTCCCTGGTCCTGTATCTTGACCCTCGCCGTCATTCCCCCGGCGTTTACGCTGCTTACAATCCCGACCCTCACAATATCCTTTAATTCCTGCATATCGCTATCATCAAACTGCTGCAATCAATATCCCTCCAAACAACTACGCAATTTTATCTGTACCTTGTAACCGCCCGTGATATTATGCGTTGCCTGCTCTACAATGTATTTTCCGTTAAATTCCCCATATCCATATACCCTAACCGTGATTCCTGCCACATAATCCACGTCGCCCACAAGCGTAAATTCTGCCGTTGTTTCCCCTTTGTTCTTTGCTCTTAGGGATTTCCTCGCTAACTCCTTGGCTTCCGCCACGCTTGACACTTTCCGTTTTACTTCCAATGTTTGACCGTCTGAATTGGCGTTTTCCGGCGTATAGGTGGCTTCTATGGTTTCCTTTGTGTTTGGGTCTGTATAAATGACGTGGCAGGACGAATAGGCGGTATCCGCCGTTTTCGTAGAAAAGCTATAACTAATGATATTCCCTTTTCCTGCCTTTATCTTTTTTACCTCTGCCTTTTTTTCAAAATCCGCTGCGTCAAATAATACGATTGTCTTTGACGTGACTTTCAATGATATTCCGGCTCTTTTGCACATCTTTTTTAAAAATGCTATATCCGTCATGTTTACCTGTTCTTTCCGCTTGTAAACCGTGTTAGCGTTTGACAGATACATAAGTTTCATGTTGCTTCTTTTGGCTATCTTCTCCGCCATATTTTTAAGGGTTGTATTTTCCCATTGCCTGTTATACTTTGTCTGCCTTAGTTTTGCCTTGTAAGGGATTGAGGTAGCTTTTATTGTCAGTTTTTGGGGCGGCCCCGTATAATTTACGCTGTCAATTTCAAAAACCCCGCAATCCAATACCTTATCCTTTCCGTCCGAATACGGGTTTTTCTGAATAACCATAGCGTGTATTTCCGTACCCTTAAAGGCTCTTTTCTCTGATACCTTAGTTGTTTTTGTCGTTGTGACCGTTTCGCCCTCCACGTCTGAAGCATTGACCCAACCGTAAACCCTCGCCCCGTCCTGTGATATGAGGTGGTAAGGGTGGGCGTTTGAATTTACTAT
>BLMD01000323.1 GCA_011959925.1 Lachnospiraceae bacterium | reverse complement strand
AGCTGTTGTGTGTATGACCGTCCGTTCTTGCACAGCCTTCCACGCCGCAGCTGTTATGTGTATGCTCTCCTGCCAGCGTACAGCCTTCTATGCCGCAAACATGATAGGCATGCCCGTCATCCACGCTGTGTGCGAAATAACAGGTTCCGTCATGAACATGAACAGCCGCCTCTGTACATTCCGGCAGCGGACAAAGCGCCTGTGTATGAACGCCCGTCCTCATACATCCCTCCGCTTCACAAACAAACGAATCCTGTTTCCCTGCGGAAGTATCCTCTTTCTCGGATGCTTCTTCGATACGCGAATCTTCCCTAGGATTTGCCGCAAATGCGTCTAGTGTAATTACCGTACCGGCAACCACCGCTACAGAAAAAAGAACTGTAAATAAAGAACGTAATTTCATCCTCTCCCATCCTTTCTTTTGCATATACTAACCGAGACCTATCGTTTCTGTTTCCATATATTATAGTACAGAAAAAGAGCAAAGTCAATACGCCGCCGGCGGTAGTCCCAAAAGAAACCGAGCCTCTCATCTTCTTGGCCAGACCACTACATGGACCGAATCACCCGGCTGTTTACGGATCTTCGTTCGTATATCTTTTCGGACTCCAATGATATAGCATACGGAACCGTCCGGATTTTTTACACCCATATTTACTACGCTTCCGTCATATGGCTCGCCGTCAAACTCCACATGAACTTTTGCCCGACCTGCGTAAAATTCCTCTCTGACATCATAAGGAAATGCCACGTATGCACCACCTTTGTCTTTTACTTCCTGAATTTTCGTATCATATTCATATCGTTTCATTTCCATTGATTCCTCCGTTTCTTATGCATTTCTATATAGCATACCCGGCATACTCCCGCCCAAACAGAAGTTTTATATTTTCCTCTATCCTACAGTGTATTGGAAAAGAACAGAATCCGTCAAACCTGCTTTTCCGCCAAAGGGTCGTTTCGATCCTAATCAAATAATATCTCATCTACCGTCACAAATTCATAGCCTTCTTTTTTTAATTTATCTATGATCTCAAACGCCGCATTTACAGACGATTCTGACGCGTCATGCAAAAGAATGATATCATCCTCCTCTACTTTCTTTAGCACACGTTCCACCACTGCCGCCGTGCTGTTTGTTTTCCAATCCAGAGGATCGATATTCCAAAGCACTTCGATCATTGTCGTTTCATAATCCAGATTGCTCTTCCAGCAGCCAAACGGCGGACGGATATACTCGGGGTATTCTCCCGTAACTTTATAAATGGCTTCATTTGTCATATCCACCTGCTTCATGGCCGCTTCATCGCTCAAACTGCTTAAGTTTACATGTTCGTACGAATGGTTTCCGATTAAATGACCGTCTCTATGCATTTTTTTGACAATTTGGGGAGACTGCTCCACCTGCTTGCCCAACAAAAAGAACGTGGCATGCACACCACGCTCTTTTAATCCCTCTAAAAGCATTTCCGTATAATTTTGATTCGGTCCGTCGTCAAACGTGAGCGCTACTTTCTTCTTGGTCAAATCCTTCGTGTTTACGTCTGATTCTTTCATGATCGTCCAGGTTCCTTCATTTCTCCCCATTTCCTCTGCCATCCGCAGCATACCGTTTTCCGCTGCTTTTCCTGCGAGTATGCAAAGCAGCAGCAAATCCATTCCCAAAATAAAATTTCGTACGTTTTTCATCTCATCACTGCTTTATATTCTCTTACGATACTATATGCAGGATGCGTTCTAAAAATCCACGCTTTTGACGGAAGCCGTAAGCGCATCTCCACTGACGTCGATCCGGATTGTATCGCCGCTTTTTACCTGATCTTCCAACATCAGTTTTGCAGCAAGCGTTTCTACATGCTTTTGCAAAAATCGCTTCAACGGTCTCGCCCCAAATACCGGATCGTACCCATGCTCTACAATATGCCTCTCCGCTGCATCGGACAACTCCACTTTGATTTCCCGCTCCTGTAACCTTCGATTTAACTCTTCCATTAACAGACGGATGATATTGCCGATATTCTCCTTTGTCAACGGCTGAAACAAGATGATCTCGTCCAGGCGGTTCAAAAATTCCGGTCGGAAATTCCGTCTCAGCTCCTCCATCACCGACTGCTCCACCTGCTGCGGAATGCTGCCGTCTGCTGCGATATGTTCCAAAAGCTGCGCCGAGCCGAGATTTGACGTCATAATAATAATTGTATTTTTAAAATCCACGGTCCGTCCCTGAGAATCCGTAATCCTGCCGTCATCGAGAACCTGAAGCAGCACGTTAAACACATCGGGATGCGCTTTTTCCACTTCGTCAAACAATACGACAGAATATGGCTTCCTGCGGACGGCTTCTGTCAGCTGTCCGCCCTCATCATAACCGACATATCCCGGAGGCGCTCCGATCAAGCGGGAAACCGAATATTTCTCCATATATTCCGACATGTCAAGACGTACCATATTGCGTTCGTCGTCAAACAGGCTCTCGGCAAGGGCTTTGGCAAGCTCTGTTTTACCGACGCCGGTCGGTCCCAGAAAGAGAAACGAGCCGATCGGTTTTGTCGGATCTTTAATGCCGGCTTTGGAACGGATGATCGCTTCGGTTACTTTTGTTACGCCGTCGTCCTGCCCGATCACTCTTCTGTGCAGTTCTTCGTCCAGATGCAGCGTCTTGTTCCGCTCGCTTTCCGTCAGCTTTGCAACCGGTATTCCGGTCCAGCGTGAAATAATTCTGGCAATTTCTTCTTCGCTGACGATCTCATGTACCAAGGACAACTCTTCGCTTTTCGCTTTTTCCTCTTCAACCGCAAGCTGTTTTTGCAGCTCCGGCAGTCTGCCGTACTGCAGTTCTGCGGCTTTCTCTAAATCATAATTCTGCTGCGCCTGTTTGATCTCGTTTTTCAGATTCTCCAGATCTTCCCTTAATTTCTGCACATGCTCTATGGATTTCTTCTCGTTGTCCCACTGCGCTTTTTTTGCGGAAAATTCGTCCCGAAACTCCGCCAGTTCCTTCTGCAGAGAGGATAATCGTTCCTGACTTAACCGGTCTTCTTCTTTTTTTAACGCCGTCTCTTCAATTTCCATCTGCATAATGCGCCGGTTTAATTCGTCCAGCTCCGTCGGCATGGAATCCAGCTCCGTCTTAATCAACGCACAGGCTTCGTCCACCAGATCAATCGCTTTATCCGGCAGAAAACGGTCGGAAATATAACGGTTTGAGAGCACGGCGGCAGAAACAAGAGACGCATCCGCGATCTTTACGCCATGGAACACTTCATAACGCTCTTTTAATCCGCGGAGAATAGAAATCGTGTCTTCTACCGTAGGTTCGTCTACCAAAACAGGCTGGAACCTCCGCTCCAGGGCAGCGTCTTTTTCAATGTACTGACGGTATTCGTCTAATGTCGTTGCACCAATGCAGTGCAGCTCACCCCTGGCAAGCATCGGCTTTAGCATATTTCCGGCGTCCATCGCTCCGTCCGTCTTACCGGCTCCGACAATCGTATGCAGCTCGTCAATAAACAAAATAATCTGTCCGTCGGATTTTCTGACTTCATCCAATACCGCTTTTAAACGTTCTTCAAATTCGCCGCGGTATTTTGCTCCTGCCAGAAGCGCCCCCAGATCCAGCGCAAACAGTTTTTTATCTTTCAACCCATCCGGCACATCGCCGCGCACAATACGCTGCGCAAGCCCTTCGACAACGGCGGTCTTGCCTACGCCCGGCTCGCCGATTAAGACGGGATTGTTTTTTGTCTTCCTAGAAAGGATCCGGATCACATTTCGGATTTCGGAATCCCTTCCGATCACGGGATCTAATTTCTGATTTCTCGCCCGCTCCACAAGATCGTAGGCATATTTTTCAAGCGTATCATAAGTAGCTTCCGGATTGTCCGAGGTCACGCGCTGATTCCCTCTGACAGTAGAAAGCGCCTGCAGAAACCGGTCTCTTGTAATGCCGTATTCTTTGAATAGTTCTTTTAACGCCGGATTCGGATATTTCAGCATCGCCAAAAACAAATGCTCCACGGATACATATTCGTCTCCCATCTGCTTCGCTTCGTCTTCCGCGCTGATCAAAACTTTGTTTAACGCCTGTCCGATGTAAACCTGTCCGCCGGATACCTTGACCCGCTGTTCCAGACGGCGGATGGCGTTATCCATAAAATGTTCCGTATTGATTTCCATTTTTTCAATCATCTTTTGAATCAAACCGTCCGGCTGCCGCAAAAGCGCCGCAAGCAGATGCTCCTGCTCGATTTCCTGATTGCCGTATTCGTATGCCAGTTTTTCGCAGTCGTTGATGGCTTCGATTGATTTTTGCGTAAATTTTTGTATGTTCATGGTAACACCTCCTGATGCATCTATGCATATTCTTTGCTTTGCGCGTAAGAATATGCAGATTTGATTTGTTTAACTGCAATATAACACCTGCTGTTAGCACTGTCAAGAGGTGAGTGCTAATATTTTCTGAAAATTTTAGATTTGTCATGGATCAGAATATTTTACAAAACCTGTGCCGTACTCTCCTCCAATACCGTGAGCGCATACAGATATCCTTCCTCATAACCAATTCTTTGAATCTGCTCCAGTATTTTTTCTATCCTCTCTACCCTTTCTTTGATTCCTCCACTTTCTGCTGTGATGTCCAGCAATTCTTTGATTGCTTTTTCCTCCTGCTCCTCATAGCCTCTCTGACTGTGAGCTTTTTTCAATTCCTTAAATATCCACATAGCTTTTTTCAATTCTTCTCTGCTTATATTTCCGCTGGACTGTGCAATATCCAGGCATACCTGTCTGATTCGTTCATCCATTTTCTTTCTCCTTTTCAAATGCTTTTTAAATATTTGGCTTTCCTGCTGCGCTTTTATCTTATCAAATTCACTGTCTCGGTTTGTAAGAGTGATTCAAATGGGAAACATACTTATCGTTTCCTGAATTCAATATCCTGATATTGATATTTTTCTTTAATTTTTTTCACAAACAACTGATAGCTCTCGGGGTGATCTATCTTTTCCATTATTTGCAGAACTTTCTCATTCAGGTCTACAATGGTATCTACCGCTTCCTGCTCCACTCCATTTTCAATCTGACACAGAATGGATTCGCATAGCAGCTGCAGAGTATCCTCTGTCATAAATAATTTTCGGACAAGTCGTATGTCCGGTGATTTTTCTATTTCCAGATAAATAGCTGCCGTATATATTCTGATAGCCGTCTCATTCTCATTGATCTCCTCTAAAAATTCTCCGATTGTGCTCATATTCCTGACTTTGTCTACAAATTCTTCTTCGTTCTCAGTCTCGAAGATAAAATGAATCAGATTCACATACAGTATTCGGATCGTATCCATAGCGCTTTTTGTATGACCGACTCTGATATATGCCCGTATAAGATCTCTCATGATATAGGAATAGTTTCGATTAAATTTGCTGTAATCATATTGATTCAGAATGGGATCCAATATCTCAACTGCATGTTTCAGACAGATGATCTCCTTTTCAAAATCATCCATGTACCCGTATTGACGCGCCGCATCTTTCCAGATATCAATTTTCTTTTCCTCTGAACAAGACGATCCGCAGATTTCCCGTTCTGCAAGAAGCTGATAATTACATTTCTTTTGTACCTCTATTTTTTCTTCATATCCAAAAGACAGATCATTTGACATGCTTTCATATCGCGCATGATACATCCGGCTTCTGACATATTCATCTTCCAAATGGTACTGTTCATAATACCTCTGTGCCAGATTACAGTATTCCAATGCTTTTTTTGCATTCTCATCCGGAAAGGAATTGGAAACCTCTGCCAGTTTAATGAGAAAAAGAACATGCCATTGTTTAAAATCCTCTTTATTGACAAATCTCTTCAGCGTATCTGACAATATACATTCTTTTACCGTCTTTCCCTCCCATTTTTCGATCCTGTCCAGAATCTGATTGATCTCATGATACGTTACATCCGTAATTTTTATATATTCCTTTACAAAATCATAAATTTCACTATCAATCTCATGATTCCCCAACAACTCAAAATATTTTAAGCATTGGTTCCAGAATAGTTCTTTTTCACTTTCATTCCCTGAAATCTGATATAAAGAAAAATAGCCTGCGATCAGATAGGTGATCTCGTATTCACTATCCTCTTCCTTCCGATCCTGTTCACAGTAATGAATCAATTCCTCTGCATAATATCTTGCCTTTTCCAGTTGATTTTGTGTAATCAATAGTTTTATTAAATCGTTGCAGATATATTTTGAATAGCTGAAATAAACTTCCGGGTCTTTCTCCGCCTTCTTATCTGCATACAATACCTGTTCCAAACTTTTGATGGCACGTTCATATTCTCCCATCTTTACATATACCTGGGAAATACTCTGCATTGCCATCTCAAAAAGTTCATTTCCTTCCTGATATCCACGCCTGTAGAAGGCGATTGCTTTCTCGTAATCTCCTTTTTTCTCATATTGTTCCGCCATATCATGATATGTAACATCCGAAGATGAAAAATAGGTAGTTTCTGATCCCTGGGGAAACATCGCTGTACAATTCTC
Organism: Lachnospiraceae bacterium; assembly: GCA_011959925.1. Lineage (GTDB taxonomy): Bacteria > Bacillota > Clostridia > Lachnospirales > Lachnospiraceae > Roseburia_B. The sequence goes on along the minus strand of BLMD01000323.1, from coordinate 15,179 downwards.
TCCTGATGTCTGGCATCTCAGCGCATTCATCTTTTCCTGATACCAATAGGCTTTTTCTGCATCTGAAAAATGCTCATACCGATACAACGCCATGAAATCTTTATCCGAATAAAACTCCTGGATCTGCATATAGAATCTTTCTTTTTCCGATGCATTATAATTTGTTTCCGGCATCTTTTCAGTTGCAAGATCAAATGCCTGCATGATCTTATGATAGACTGCATCTAATTCGGGAACGGTTTCATCTTCATATGTCCATAATTGTTCTGCCAGTGCACGATCTGTCTCTTTTCCCAAGTCTACCAGTTCTTTTACAAGATAGTTGGGAGAATCTGTATATGCAAAACAACATTCCATGGATTTATCCAACAATTCTGCTACCTTTGTATATTGTAGCTTTATAAAATCATCTAATTCCAGATCCGATTCAATTATATCATTCATTTCCAGAACGAACCGGATCAATTTTCGATATATCCTCTGAAGAAGATCAAATCTCTCTCTTTCCTTTTTCTGGACAAGTATCTTCTCGGCTTCCTGTAATTTTTCCTGTTTTGCGGATATCAGGCATAGTTTTGTATAGGGAAGGGTCTCTCCCTGAAGCCTGTGCATAAAGATTTCCAAAACCTGTTTCCTGATTCTGCTCTCCGTATAATTAGGTGTTGATTCTGACATATAACGAATCATTCCATCTACAACATGGGGACATTTTGAAGCATCCGGGGCCAGATTCACATAGATCAAATCCTGGATCACCTGATGAAGGTATATTTTATCAGATTCCTCGTTGCACCTGATCCACCCATGTTTTATCAATACTTCAAGTCTGCTGCCTATATCCTCTATTTGACAGATTTTTTCAAATCTGGACCTTTTGATACGAATACCGGAAAATAAAGAAAGACTGCTGATCATCTCATTCTCCAGGTCATCAAACCCTGACAGGTCAAACAGCGTTCTCAGGTGATCATTTACGGTTGCAGAACGCAATATGAAGTCTTTTCTCTGTCTGACAATAATTTCCCCTATGTTTGTAATTCCTTCTTTTTCCAAAAATCTATGATACAATTCCATAGGAGAGCTTTTTGTATTCCTTAAATACTTTGCGGTCAATTCTACTGTCATGGTATGATGATCCAAAAACTCAATCAGCTGATTCACTGCCTTGCTTTCATCCTCTGAATATTCCACATCGTTATAAGTGGAAAATAACTTTAAGATCTCATCATGATCACGGATCTTATCAATCGTTATCTGCTGATAATTAAAATCCCGAAAATCTTCTCTTGTGGTAATAATAAATTTACAGGGGCACTGAAAGAGAATTTCCAGATTCTCGTCATAATCCACGTCAAAGTTATCCACAATGATCAAATCCCTGGGCGTTGCCTTTTTTTTCAGGATCTCCATTTTCCGCCTGAAATAATTTGCATCCGATTCCTTTTCCTCTCTGCTTATCTTATTTATCATCACCTCATCACAGACCAGTACCTGAATACTGTCCTCAAATACGGTGAAGAGAACTGTATCATACTGGTCCCGATATCTATTCACATATTGTTTTGCTGTTTCTGTTTTTCCAATGCCGCCGATCCCGGAAAGAAACACCAGCTGATTTTCAGAAAGTACATGATGTATTGTTCTGAGTTCTTCTTCTCTTCCCACAAAACAGGCTGAATTATACTGAAAAGAATCGATCAAATAGGCAGCATCCACATCCGCAAGCAGACTCATTTCTTCCAGTGCGTCCATGACCTGCTGCATATTCTGCCACCTTGAAACGGTTGAAGTGGATAAAGTTTTCCTGAAAAACATTTCCAGCAGACGAAATAACCTGGGCGGATACGTTTCATTTCCATATTTCATAAAATCAAACTTAAATTCACTGGATATCCTGCAATCTTTTGCGTCTGGTTTTCTGTCAAATAATTTATAAAACAACACAGCCCCTATGGAATAGATGTCTGTATGCCTCCCAATCTTTTGAATCTTGCCCTGAATCTGTTCGGGAGCGGAAAACTTTTCCGAAAATGATAACCGAAATCCTCCATTCTGCTTTATCTCCTCCCATCTTATGACAGAATCAAAATCAAACAGAAGAATATGTTCCTCTGTCTCCGGCAAAATAAAAATATTTTCCGGTTTTATGTCAAGATGTAAATATCCTTTCTGGTGATATTTCATAATCAATTCAGCCAGGCTTTTCATATGTCCTAATAATTCTTTCAAGGATGCATCTTCATATTTTCTGTAATCTACTCCTTCATCTAACGCCATCAGTATGTAAATGGTATTATTGCAGGTTATGACATCTGTGGCATTTATAGTGGAATTGGTAAGCCCAAGGGTACCTCTGATCTCTGCATTTTTCCCGTATGCCTGAATAAAATTATTTTTTTCCTTTTCGTATTTTTCAATCTCACCCTCAAAAACAGACAATGCCCCGTCTTCTCTTCGATTTAGCAGCAGGTAGACAGGATAACATTCTTTCACCCGAATCCTGTGTTCCACACCAATCGGATCCTTGTAAGCTGCATTATATACAATGCAGCTTGCACCCCTTCCCACCTCCTCTTCGATCTGAATCGTTCTGTCATTATCGCTGATCCTGGTTCCTTTTTTTAAGGCAATCCTTTTATCTTTCATGTTTATCCTCTCCCGCAGACTCCATCGATATATGAGATATCCGCGCATGCAATTCTTTTCTTTTTCCGGCAGTAAAACTGCTTTCCTCTGACAGGTAGCCGGATACTCTACGCAGTCTCCGGATCTTATCTGAGTTACAATATGGACAGACATCTGCCACCCTCCCGGTATATCCGCATTCCATACAATTGTCCATTGGAAAATTGATGCCGATATAATTACAGTCATTGTCATATGCATATGTGATGATTTCCTGAATCGCTTCCACATTTCTCACCGGCATCTCCTGCAATTCCACATATGTGATCGAACCTCCGTTACACAATTTATGGAACTTTCCTTCCAGTTCGATCTTTGCCTTATAATTGATCTTTACATCCACCGGAACATGAAAGGAATTGGTGTAAAATCCTTTTTTGCAGGCATGAAAATCCCTTCCCAGATTTCTGTCATCATATTTGGCAAAATTCCCGGTAACACCCTCCGCCGCCGATGCCAGAAGAGAAAAATTCAAATGTTCTTCTTTTGAAGCCTTATCGGTATAATTCCTCATATGTCCAATGATTCCATACGCTTCTTTGTAGTTCCGATTTATTATATCAGAAGACGTAATCTCCTGTCCCATTAAAGTTCCAACAGCATCCCATAATCCGATAAATCCAATGGACAAAGTCCCGTTTTTCAGCATTTCAAAGGCATTTTTTTCTTTTGCCCCCAGATAATATTTTTGATCATAATATTCTTCCAACATACCCTTTTTACAGAGAGTACGAAAACGATGCAGCAGCAATTCCTTTGCATCCTCCAGATTTTCATCCAGCAATTCATAAAACAGATCCCAATTTCCATTCGCCTGATATGCCATCTGAACAAGATTCAATGTCACACATGCCACATTTCCCCTGTTAAGAGAACCCTCCTGTCCATTTATGTTCGTCACAACTCTTGTCCGACAGCCCATGATTCCAATAGTCTCTTCCGGATATGGTGCATTGCTGGCACTGTCGCAGTTAAAATAAGTGGGAACCATCCTTTTTGCCGTCACGCTCATCGCTCTGCAAAACAAGTCATAGTTCACAGTATTCCTTTCGAGATTGATCCCGCTTTTCATCTTAAAGACCAGATTGGGAAAGATAAAAGGATTCCCCCTGTCATCTCCCTTCTCAAATGCATCCAACATGAAAAAAACAGCTCTTCTCCCATTTGCACTTGTGTCCAGTCCAAAATTAAGTGTCACATAAGGTTTTTCACATCCTTTTCGTGTATCCATGTTGAGATCCAGAAACAATTCATGAAAAGCCTCCGTAATCTCCGCATCACTTTCATCTCCCACATAAGATGCTATATCAAAATCGAAATTTATGAATCCTATCCCACCCGATTGTATATTGGTTAATTCGACAATTTTTCGATGCAGTGCATGCGTCATGTTGGAAAAACTTCTGCTTTGATTTCCAATAAGATCCCTTACCGAGATTCCAATACAATTCGGTGTGATATCATAATATTCCATATCATGGATATGACAGGTACGATTCTTGTGTTTCTCTGCATTTTTCTCCGGGACAATATGATTCAGAATATATTCTTTTCTGAAATCCTGCCCTGCTTCCACGACTTTACCTGCTGCATTCTTCCTCCTGTTTGCCAAATCGATCATTTGCTTCATACGTCTCCTCCTCTACAACCAGATTGACTTCTTCCACATTTCCGTTTCTGATAGAAAACATTTGCTGATTCGAAGAACCAACATATTGCATATCCGGGGTCTTTAACTTAGGGTTGAATCCGCCTGTCTTTATATAATCTGTCATGCTCAGTACCTGTTTTGGCACCTGTTCCATCTCCCATCCCGTGTACAAGCACACATTATAGCCCCGTATTTTTAATTCTCCCAGCAATGCCAGCAATCCTTCCATCTGTTCCAATGGTTCCCCTCCCGAAATGGTGATCTTCTTATTACAGCAATTTTCATCAATAAACTCTACCAGATCATCCATCGGTACCATTGTGCCTTTGCCGGGATCTTTTATTCCAGAATTGTGACATTCCCTACAATTCTTACTGCATCCCTGAAAAAACAGAACACACCGGATCCCCGGACCATCATCACAGCTATTCTCGTGCCAGCCTGCACACTCTATCATCCCTGTCATCTCAACACCTCCATTTTTGCTGTGTTTTTTGGTGGCTTTATGATACCAGCTTCCATGTACGGATTTGTAATTCTGATTACCATCCGCTTGTCCGTCCAAATAGAGAAAACATATGCCTGCATGGTGGTTTCTTATAGAAAAATTATAGTTTTCGGGATATAATGATTTTAAATTTGAAATAAAGGAGATTTCTATATGACACAGAACTATACGAAACAAAATCAGGAAAGCACTTCAAGCTATACTTCCTATGATGACACGAAAGATATCGTTGATTTTCTGAAGAATCCGGAGTCTTTTCGAACATTTGACAAAGGATTGATTGAGTTGCTAAAACGAAACGGATATCCTGGTGATACAGATAACCTTGTTGAAATGTCAAAATATCTCTTCTCAAAGCTCAGAGATATTCATTCCACAATAACAAAAAAAACCGTTGATTCCTGGTTCTCAGGTGAACGCCGCCCAAAAATTGAAGCGGGCAGCAGACAAAAAATATATGAGATATGTTTTGCATTGAACCTTACCTATAAAGAAACCCGTTGGTTTTTTCATCACGTTTATTATGACAGAGCCTTTAACTGTCATACGATTGAAGAGGCTGTCTTTTTCTATGCCTTTCTAAATGGCATCTCTTATACACAGGCCCAGAATATCATACGTGAGATCCATTCTGCCGCTGTAAAGACAGAGGCCAGCAGCGATGCAGAAACCAATTACACACAATATATCAAAGATAGAATATCTGATTTTCAATCTGAAGATGAATTAAAAGAATTCCTGATCTCCAACAAAGAAAACTTTGCTTCCTGGAACCGCAGTGCTCTCAAAAATCTGAATGATTTGATGCGTGAATTGATTGCTACGGAAGAAGCAAAAAAGGAAATTGACAATTTAAAGAGAAAACTTCGTAATAAACTGAAATCTCACAATGCATCCAAAGACTTGAATTCCATACATATTGACCAGTGCGGCCTTCTTATGAAAGAAATATTCTACGATGCACAGCATCAAAACTACTCCGCTTCTGCCGCTGAATATATTCTTGAAACAATTGATAATAAAAATATACGAAATAACACCTTCCTGTTAGACCGCTTACTCTGTACCGTTTCCGGGATTCCAAAGAATACTGAAATCTCTTACATTGTACAGAATAACTTCCCAAGCAAAAAGGTAATGTCAGATGTCCTGTCTAAATCAAAGATCTCCGTCTCAAAATCATACGATTCCATCCGGAAAATGATCGTATTGCTTGACTTTTACCGTTTCTGGGTTCAGATAAAAATCGGTATCACAGATATCTCTGATAACAGGGATAACTTATATGCAATCTATCTGGACGAAGCCAATGATCTCCTGTATCAATGCGGCTATGAAGAACTGTATGCCGGAAATCCCTATGACTGGCTCTTTCTTTGTTCCGCCCAGAATGCTGAACCTCTTGCATTCTTCCGGTCCTGTATGTTAAATTTACTGCCGGATGAATAAGTCATGGTAATTGTCCCTTTGCATCACCTCGCGTGATCTGGATCAACGCCTGACGCCTGTTTACGGATTTATACGCTTTGTGGAAACATAAAAAGACTGTTGTTCGTACCCTTCACATAAGGAAGTGAAGGGTACGAGGGCATCTCTGTATCAAATTACGGTATAGTCATTCGTGGCTATGCCGTTTTTTCTTCTTTGGAACGCTTCTGTTTCAAACGTTCTTGGAACATTTCTTCATATTCTTCAGCAGATGGAGCGTTGATAATTCCAACACCGCTATAATAAATGTCAATGGGATATACTGTCTTTCCGTCTATGACCTGCTTCTTTGATACCATGATATAGTCAATAAACTCATTGACAATGGCAGGCGTAAGCTCTTTGATTTCCGTGTAACGCTTAACCTTATCTATAAAAGCGGAGACATTTGCGGTCTTGTCATCCTGCATTTCTACATCGGCTTTTAACTGAATAAGAGAGTCTTTCAGCATTTTTTGCTCAGTTTCATAATTTGCCGACATTATTGAAAATCGCTCATCGCTCAGTTTGCCCGATACATTATCTTCATAAATCCGCTGAAATAATATATCAAGTTCAGCAATACGTTTTTCGGATTTGGCTAACTCATGCCGCTTCTTGGCAAGCTCCTTTTTCTGTTCCTCGCTTGATTTGTCAAGTTGTTCCTGCACAAACTGTTTTTCAAACGCCTGAATATGGAACAAGACACGCTGCAAACTCTCAATTACTAAGGCATAAACAACCTTTTCACGGATATAGTGTGCAGTACAGTTTGCCGTATTCTTGCGATAGCTAGAGCAGAAAAAGTATGCCTGCTCTCGGCTGTAATTGTTCGTCACGCTGTAATACAGCTTTTCTCCGCAGTCGGCACAATAGAGTAATCCAGAAAAAATGCTGACCTCGCCTGTGCGGTTTGGTCTGCGTTTATGGCTTCTAAGCTCATGCACAAGCTCCCAAGTATTGTTATCAATGATGGCTTCGTGGGTATTTTCAAAGACTTTCCATTCTTCTCTCGGTCTGTGTATTTTGGTCTTGTCTTTGAAAGAGCGTGTCGTAGAACGGAAATTGACTGTATGACCGCAGTATTCAAGCCGTTCCAAAATATCTGCAACCGTTCTTGCCGCCCACTTATGAAGTATGGCGGGAAGTGCAGCCTAAATCCGACTTCTCGTTCGGTAAGTCCATCAAAAAAGATTGCCTGTATCAACGCCTGTTCACTGTCCGACAATAAGGGCAGGGCGGTTTTCAGCCTGTCCAACATCACCGCATGGATAACAGTTTTCTCGACATCCGCCGATTCATCAGCAATGAAGTCTAAAGCGTTGCCCTCATCATCCATAAAGCCATCCAATGAAAGCAGGCTGTTCTTTGTATCCAGTTTCTGAAGATAACGCCACCGCTCCTTATCCCGATAGAAGTCTGTGTACTGTTCCCTTGCGACTTCAAGCAAGCAGCGTTGCATGGGCAGAGACTTTTTTAACAAACTTCCTGCTTTTCCCCGATATGCTATGTATGAATTAACCTTGCTTTGTATGAGCAGATTGAATACCGCCCGAAAAAAGGACATAAAAATCTCTCCAAACTTCAAAACAGGTTTGGAGAGTGTCTGTTAGTCTTTCAGGCATAGCAGAACCGCCCACCAAACAATCGTTTTTTTTATTCGGTGGGCATGTATTGCTCTTAGATTTTATTTATCCGTGTCAATAATTTTTATCTCATATACTGTCGGATAGTAATATGGCGTTTCTTCTGTATATGCATCTTTTAATGTTACAGTAACAGCATTTCCTTGTTGAAAATTAGTAATTGCTATTTCTTTTCCATCTCCACCAAGCAGTTTTGTAACTTCACTTATACCGAGAGAATTGATAGGACTGCCATAGATTTCAGTTGTTCGTTCTACAATCAATCGAACCTCTCCATCAGGTTGTGTGACAATTTCCTGAACAGTAGCGTCAAATGACTTTTCAGACCATCTTGGGGATTGGCAAACCGCCATTACACCGATAACAATAACCGTCAAAATCACCATAACACCTAAAATCATTATTTTTTTCTTTTTCATACTGTGCTCCTTACGCAACCTGATGTTTCTTAAATCCTAATCTTGCTAATGGCAGCATAATTACTGTTAAAAAAGCATACAAGATAGTCCTTACGGTGAGCGCATCCCAAACCAAACCGCCGAATTGGTATGAAATATATTTGCCAAATTCTGGCATTGTTGAACGGTAGGGCAGCAAAAACAAAATCAGATTATATGCTCCTGTTGTTCGGTTTGGCGTTAAGAACATAGGAATGAATAGTATGGGAACAAGAATAATCAGCACAAGATAAGGGCTTTTCAGTTGTGCAGACAAAAGGAGTGTCAGTCCAACCATAGCAAGGAGTACCAAGTAAATAATTCCAATATTGATAAGGACAGCCTGTAAAAATGTCAATGGGTAAGGAATTGTTGTATTTGCAATCTGCAACGGCAGATTCCAGCCATCTGCTCCAAACGCTGCAAGCGGCAATCCACACGCCACAACAATATGGAGTATAAATGCAGCCGTTCCAAATAAAAGTGATGCTGCAATTTTTGCTGTTGTCAGTTTTGTTTTTCCATACTTTGCAGATAAAATCACTGCGTCTGTTCCCGCCTGATATTCCCCAGAAAAGACAGGAGCAACCACAATGCAGACAGCCAGTAATGCGAACATCAAAAGCTCAAAGCTGCTTATAATGACTTCCCATCCTTCGTAATATCCATATTGCAGCGGTGTGTCCACCTTGCCCGCCATACTGTCCCAAAATTCTTTTTGTTCATCGGATAATTTTCGGGATGGATTGTTAAGCAGGGTTTGTATCTTTCCTTCCATTGTCTGATAAAAGAACGCTCCGTCTTTTATATCCAAATCAGGGAGATTGTTATAGCCCAGAATTTCATTTGGCTTACTGTAAGCGTTGGCAATCAGGTTAAGCAGTTTTTCCCTTGGTGCAACTCCATTCCAATAAGCATCGCCAATTAAAAACTGTTCGTTTCCGTCATATCCGATATTATCAGGGTTTACAAAAAGTTCTTGCACTTCTCGGATTGTTTCAGCAATATATTCCTCGGACAAAGGAACTGACAAATCCGCATACTGCTCTTTTTCATAAGCAATACCCTCTGTCCCCTTTATGACACCATCCTGATTGTAAGTTTGGTATTGTATAATGGGCAGACCGAAAAGAAATCCTGTTAAAATCAGGCTTACTGCCATAACAATTAAAGTAGATTTTTTACGCAGTATCTTCAAAAACTCATATTTTACCAGCATATTACCTTTCCTCCTGTTTTTCATTTTTTTCTCCAAAATGGTACAAAAATAAATCTTCTAAACTCGGCTCTACAATCCGTGCATCTTCCCTCGGAGCAGTTTCCTCTATCATGCGCAGCCGCACCATATTGTTTTCGTGGTGAAGGTTTACAACAGAAAATTTCCTGCTATATTCCACAGCAGTCCTTTCATCCACTAAGAGTTCCCACACCTTGCCTTTGATATCGTCTGTAACCGTACTCATCGGCTCCTGCAAAAGAAAACGACCTTGCTTCATCATCAAAATCGTATCTGCAATATAAGAAACATCAGAAACAATATGCGTGGATAAAATAACAATTTTTTCTCTTGCAAAATCTGAGATAAGATTGCGGAAACGCACTCTTTCTTTTGGGTCAAGCCCCGCCGTAGGTTCATCCAATATCAGGATAGATGGTCTGTTCAGTTCCGCCTGTGCAATACCAAGACGCTGTTTCATACCTCCAGAATAAGACTTGACTTTTTTATCTGCCACATCGGTCAAGTTTACCATGTAGAGCAAATCCTCTGTTCGTTTTTTTGCCTGTCTTTTATCAAGTCCTTTCACCGCCGCCATATACAGCATAAATTCACGGGCGGTGAAATCAGGATAAAAGCCAAAATCCTGCGGCATATATCCCAAATGGGTATAATACCTCTCACCTAATTGCTCGATTGTTTTTCCGTTTAAACTGATACTGCCCGAAGTTGGTTTGAGAACCCCGCATATCATCCTCATCAGCGTTGTTTTGCCCGCACCATTTGCACCAAGCAGCCCATATACCCCCGGCACTAAATTAGCACTTACACCGCCCACAGCAGATTTTGTTCCGTACTGCTTTCTTAAATCTTGTAACTGTAATTCCATACAGAACCTCCTCGTATTCATATTTATGGTCATTACCCGCAAAAAAATAGATGACCTAGCTTTAAGCATAAATCATCTATCTTAGGCAGTGCTTTTTTGTATCTTAAATTAATCTTAAGATACCCTTATGCCAGGGTCTGCCCCAGCGAAGCGAGGGTATACGGCAATAACAATGAAACCTTAAGTTATTGATCCACGAAAGGAAGAACGATAGTAAACCGTGTTCCTTCACCCCGTTTGCTTTTAACAGCAATATTTCCATTGTGGAGTGTTATAATCTGTTTTGCAATTGCAAGTCCAAGACCGCTTCCCTCTGGTTTCTCTCTCATGTTTGTCCCTCTGTAATATCGGTTAAACAATTCCGACTGTTCCTTGTCACTCATACCTATTCCGTTATCAGAAATGCAAATCAATATTTTATTTTTCAAACCTGTGTCTATACGGATTGTTACCTTTGTTTCGGGTGGGTTATGCGTCAATGCATTAATGATAAGGTTAATTACGGCACGGCGGAATAAATCAATGTCAATGCAAACCTCACATTCCTGCATATTGCTTTCAAACTCAATACTGCGATTAGCAAAGGCAGGGTCATTTACAATATCAATGACCAGCTCTTTCAGAAAACGCACAAGGCGTACCGTCTGTGGACGGTATGGCACTGAACATGATTCCAACTGATAGGTCAGCTTTAAATCGTTAATCATCTTTTCAGTATGATTCACATTTTTTAAGATAATTCCACCGTATTCCTGTATGGTTTCACCGTCTAAGTTGGGACTGTCCATAAGCAATTCCGCATAGCCCTTAATTGGCGAGAGCGGTGTTTTCAAATCGTGCGTAATATTTTCAATCCACTCCCTTCGTATCCGTTCCGTATCCTGCTGAACTTTATCACTATGGCAGATTGCTGAATTCATCTTATTAAGCGCCCCATAGATTTCTCCAAAAACTCCCTTTTCAGACAACGACGTATAGGAACGCATTGAAATATCCCCGATACCTTCTGATATTTTGCCAAGATGTTTGGTAAGCCAAAAGCCATAACAAATCATGAACAGAAGAATGGAACACAAAATGAAGAATATTCCCCTGCGGAACAATGGGGAAAGCCGTCCCACATTCTCTCCGTTATAGTAAAGCATATGTTTCCCTATCGAATAAGGAAATCCAATCAAATAGCACCATGTTTTCCCTGATTTTTCATAGCTGTTCACAAAAACAGTGTTTCCCTGTTCATAGGCACTTGTGCGGAGCGAAATCAGTTCAGATGCAGAGTATTTGATTGGATAATCCTCAGGCTTGTTGTGGCAAAAAACCTCTTGTCCTGTTTCATCAATGACCTGAAGCCACAACCCATATTCGTCCAACCGCTTAAGCCCTATTTCTTCTATTTTGACATTGCCGTTATCGTTCTCCATCCATACTGAAAAATTATCTGTAAACCTGTCTGGCCATGATGCTAAGCTCAAACCTTCTGGCTCAGTTATTCCGAAAATATAGTAGAACATTCCGATTGCAATAACAACGGCGATAAGAAGTAATGCTGACGCTAAAACGAATATCCTTAAAAATGGATTTTGTTTCTTTTTATTTCTCATGTGGATTTACCAATTTATAGCCTAAGCCCTTCATCGTGATAATATATTTGGGTGCTGCTGGGTTTTCCTCTAACTTTTCACGCAAATGACGGATGTGTACCATTACCGTATTATCACATCCAAAGCTGTCCTCACCCCAAACAGTTTCATATAAGCGTTCACGGCTGACTACCCGCTCTAAATTTTCAGCCAAATACCGTAAAATCTCAAATTCCCGTGCGGTTAACCCGATTTCCTTATCATTCTTCATTACCCTACAGCCATCAGTATCTATCATCAGTTCACCAATTTTAATAGAAAAATCCTGTATTGGAACTTGTCTGTATTCCGCACGGCGTAACTGTGCTTTCACCCTATATGCTATTTCTTTAGGACTAAACGGCTTTGTGACGTAATCGTCACCGCCAACAGCCAAGCCAAGTATTTTGTCCAATTCATCATTTTTTGAAGAAAGAAACAAAACAGGGCAATGAGAGAACTCTCGGATTTTTTTACACACTTCATACCCATCTATATCTGGCAGCATAACATCTAAGATAATAATGTCTGGCTGAATTTCCTTGCACGTAATTACAGCGGAAATCCCATTATCAATTTTAGTAATATTGTAAAAACCCTCTATGTTTAGAGCCTTTTCAAGTAAATCTAATATATCTGGCTCATCATCAACAAGCATAATTTTATATTTAGTCACTTAACAGCACCCTCACTTTGTTTTGTATATTGTACTTTGTGTATCAGAATAATACAAGCTATGGCATCCTTAATTTTAGCTTAAGATTTGCTGTCATTATGATAATGGGGTCTTAGGGGCTTTTGCCCCTAACAAGCGGATTTGGATAACCAAATTCAGTGCTTGGTAAGACATTGTAGCCTTTACACCAACTTAAATATTTATAAGATTTTTAACGAGAATGTTCGTCTTTTATCTTTTTTTCTTCTTCTTTCCATGCTCTTTCATACAATTCTTTATACTTATAATTGCCCCCGCTTGCATATTTTCTCATTAAACCAACCTCAAATAATCCATCCCATCGAACATGTATATGGTCAAATCGATGGTAATTCAATTCGTCTGTACATATTGGCAATACTGCTCTTGACTCAGCCTCGTTCATCAAATAGTATGGGTATTGACATCGCAAAACAGTACGGTTTTGTCCAATTTTATTTGATTTTTTGTTCCAGCATAGCAATAAAAACTGCACACTATTAAACCTAAATACATATGAAATTTTTAAATCTGGAAAATTTTCTTTTTCTATATCTTCATTCAAAGTAATCTGTCCTGTTTCATAATTTATATTTCTTATCGTGCTGTTTGAGTAAAACAATGGATTTTTACCCCAACGTAATTTAAGATTTCCAAACATTGCATCAGGAACAGGAGAAACATTAACAGCAAGCCCACACAAAATAGTTATGTTTGCTTTAGGGATAGCATCATTGGAATTCATAAGAAATTGTTTTATTTCTTCATCAAAAAATGAGCAATCTTCTTTATGTGACCGCATATCATTATAAGCATATTTCAATAGCATTTTTTGAATCATGACATAGTCATATTCTATTTCAACCCTGTCATTTTCACTATAGGTTTGAATAAAATATTTCGCTATAAAATCCTTGGCATAACTATCGATATATGAAATTCGATTATTATTGCAATCAGCACAAACATCTTTTACCATAGGGTCTGACTCATGAATCCTATTTCTCGTTTCATCAAAGGTTATATAACACTCTGGAAACAAATCCAATATCGCACATGAAACAATATGTTCTTTAGTTCCTTTTGCTTCTTTTCCACAATACGCACATACCATATTTATAAATTCCTTTCAACATTTTAAGAGATATTCTTAAATAAATTCTCATCAATTTTACATCAAGCATTTACCGCTTTTAAATCATTCTGTCAATGGTGGTAAGGCATTTGTTTAAGTTTTTGAACCTTTCAAACTATAAATTGGCCTACAATCCGTAAGCCAATTTATTCAGACAACTCACTCTCTATTTCCTCCACTGTCGGCAAACTACTCTTAAATTCCTCACGAAGTACCTTTGTCAATTCATATTCTGCAATCCCAATTGGTTGTGAAATATCATCAAGTGCATACTCAGCGACAACATCATCTTTATCCTTGCAAATAAGTATACCTATTGTCGGATTATCCTGTTCTGTTTTCATCTGTTTATTGACAGCCGTAACATAAAAATTTAATTTACCTGCAAATTCTGGCTTGAATTTTTCCGTTTTCAGCTCCACGACAACATATCAATGAAGACTGACATGATAAAAAAGCAAGTCCATATAGAAATCACTTTCACCGACGTGCAAATGAACCTGTCTTCCCAGATAAGAAAAACCTGTGCCTAATTCCAGTAGAAACTGAGTAATTTGCTTGATAAGGGCATCCTCTAATTCTTTCTCGTCATATTTTTCTCTCAAAGTCAGAAAGTCAAAATTGTATGGATTTTTCAATGTTTGTTCAGCTAAATCAGACTGCGGCTCTGGCAATTTCAATTGAAAATTGGTAATAGCCTTACCCTGTCTGTCATACAGACCGCCATCTATCTGATGCTCTAAGACAGTTCTGCTCCAACCATTATCCATCGTTTTCTGCGCATAAAATAACGCTTCTGCGATATTTTTGCACTTGTACATAATCCTTTGATTATGTCCCCACGGAATACTTTTAACTAATTTTTCAACCAGTTCCATTTGGCTTACAGGCTGTAAGCCATTTTCATTGGAATTATAAAATTTGTACCAGTATCGTATGCTTTTTAAATTTTGCACTGAAAAACCCGACATATTAGGAAATGTTTTTCGTAAATCTTTGCTCATTGTTGCAAGAAATGCCTCTCCCCATTTCGCATTTTTCTGCTTGGCAACAATATCTCTGCCTATATCCCAATACAAATTGAGCAATTCATAATTCACATTAACAGAAGCCTTTATCTGGCTATGTTTTATTCTGGCTTTTATATTTTCTATCCATGCCTGTATATGTGCTTTCCATTTTACCATACACGAGTGAATTTTTCCACTTTCTTAGATGAAACAGCGGCATTA
>BLMD01000322.1 GCA_011959925.1 Lachnospiraceae bacterium | reverse complement strand
ATATTTTAGCCGGTGTAATACCCGTTAGGTCAATCGCATGGCTGAACTGTTACAACGTTATTTGGCGGTTACGTATTTTTTGTGGTAAATAAGGAATAAAAGAGGTATAATCAAATGAACAAAGCAGAAGTTAAGGAAAAGAAAAATGGAAGATAAAAAGATATTGCTTGATAATATTGAAAAAATTCATACAACCGAAATGGGAATTGATAGAATTAAAAGAAACCTAAAAATAAATACAACAGATGTTGTTGAGTACTGCAAAAATAAAGTGTTAGATAAAAATTGTAACATATACAAACAGGGCAAAAATTGGTATTGTGAGGTTGAAAATATCAAAATTACTATCAATTCATATAGTTATACAATTATCACGGCACACATTGTTACATAAAATCTGGATTTACTAAAACAATAGGGGGTAAAAAATGGATAAAAAAACCATTGCAAATTGCTGACAATAGCAGGTGTATGTTTGTTACTATCTGCTATGATATTTATTTGTTTAAGTCTTTTTTCGGCTGAAAAAACAACACGTTATTTAGGCATTGCATTAGGTAGTATTATCTTATCGAATTTATTCCATATAATTAAAAGTCAAATATTAAAGTAGTTACAACTTTCAGCTTGTCTGATGAAAACTTATGGAGGTTATGGAAAGGAGGAATGAAGTATGGTTAGTGATTTTTTGGGAGCAGCATTTCCGTGGATTTTACTTGGTTTATTTGTGGCCATCAGTTGTTCGCTTATGAGTAAAGAAAAGAAATAAATTCCGGTTTGTAGGTAAGATGGAAAAAGCATTGTTACGCTTTAGGAGATTTTGAACGCTTATTTTATAAGGGATTTAACGGTAAAAATGATGATGGTGGTATCTTGTACCATTATCATCAAAATAGGGGTTATGTTGCGTAACAGGAGCGATTATATAAGTTTTCCTTATTAATGTAATAATTACATGGTGCTTGTACCATGTAGACATGGAAGTCAAGGAGAAAATCTGTGATACCCGTATGATACCTGTTTGCTTTGAAACTGTAACTACGGTGTAAAATATGAATATTATAGCTATGAAAACCCTTAAAAAGCAATCAAATATTTAACAATTATGTTATAGTTATAGAGAGTTCGAATAACAGGCAGAACGCCGGAAATGCTGATAAAATGGGCATTTTCGGCGTTGCTTTATGGCGGTTGGTTCTAGAATGGCTTTGAAAGATTTCCAATTCTCTTCAGTCTTTTATAAGGCAAATCATTCTTGCATATTTATTTACCGAGTCTTCAACAACACAAATTTTTTTATGCTGAATATAATGTTCAATCCGTTTTGCATACCACCAGTCTCCTATACTAATCTGAGAATACCCAAGTATATCACCAATTAATCGCGCTTCCTTTACAGGCTTTTTTGTTAACCTTTTCCAGATTTGAAAATCATAAAAATCCTCTGGAACACCAAGAACTTTTCCATTTACCACAGCCCGCAAAGGACTGTTGTCTTCAACTAAATCGTTCCATAAACTGGAATACATTCGAACTTCTTCTTTGGAAAGGCTTTTTTCAAAAGAAAGGAATCCCGCAAATTCTTCTGCTGCAACTTCGTTCCAATTTTTATAGACTGTAATATCCTTTTCCCGCACTACATACTCTGGAATCTTCACTACTCTGATTTCATTTTCATATTTCTCTAAAATCTGGCACAAATGGTAGAAGCCGCATCTTGAATAGGGGGCGTCACTATACCAGATTCTAACCGTTTCTCCCTGGTTCAGAAACTGTTTCAAGCGAAACAGTTCACGTATGTAAATTTCTCCGGCTTTATTTATTTCATTATCCCATTCAATGTCCTGTTCCCATTGATTTTGAGCATACATGGAATAAATCAGTTCTTTCCGGTATACACTGTCCACCGGTTCTTTAATATTTCCTATATCCAACATAAATCCAAGACAAATAACTTCTTCCGACGTGCCCTCTATCCAGCCGGTAAATGGCTTTTGGGGCGGTATTTTTTTCCCGGCTGCAAACACAGATGTGGGTCCATTAACAGCACCAATCACGATTTTATTCTTTGCTGCTTTCATGGAAGCAGCTTCACTTTCATAAAATAATATTTCAATCATACCAAACCTCTTTCATGTCAACATATCTATATTTTCTGCTCCCAATATAGCACATCATGACAGTATTTGCCATAAGAAATAAGGGGGCACAGACGCAATACGCCTCTGTTTCATAGCCTTGGACTGTTTATTTATCCCAAAGGCGGAAATAGAGGTTAAGGAATGTCATGTTAGGTGGAAAAATTATTTTAGTAAGATTTTTCATAATATTGGCCGAAATGTATACAGGAGGAGGCAGTTCATGCAGAGAAGTTTGTATTCCGCAATCTAAAATTTAAATAGGGCAGCCATGAAATATATTGCCGGTACAATAAGAGCCGGGATGAACCTGCGGGAGATCAAAGCGCTGTGCGAGGCGTATTTGCTGAATCGCGGCGCAGATTCATTTTGGTATTGGGATATTGGCGCTTTTATTTTTGCCGGAGAAGAAACTGCGGTTTCCGTATCAGGCAAAGAATACAAGGCAGCGAATAGAGTGATACCAGAAAATGATATGATTACAATTGATCGGAGTCCTCAAAAGAATAACAATTGGAGGGATTATGCAAGAACTCTTGTCATTGAAAACGGTGTAGTATGCGGTAGCGCCGGATATGACCTTTGAAGAATTACACTATTATGTGAATGATTTGATTGTGAAAAAAGGATTTCTTAACTTGGATTTTATTAGAAACCTCGAACATTCCATTGTAAAAAACAAAAATGATAGAGTCTATATTGAGAAAGGAAACGGTAGAAAATTATGAGATGTAGAAATATTTACCTTTGAACCGCATATCGGCATTCCCGGTTCCAAATATGGATACAAGAGAGAAAATATCTATTACTTTGATAGAGGCAGATTAAAAAATTATAGATCGTTAGGAGGAACTACGATGAATATTGAAATAGTTTTAGCTTATGCGCACACGCAAGAAATAAATACATTATTTTCGGAATATACAAATATGTTAATAGCCAAGGACAGTTCCTTTCAAAATTATCTGGTTCTTCAGCATTATGATGGAGAATTAAATCATTTAGAAGAAAAATACGGGATGCCTTCCGGGAGACTGTATTTGGCTTATTGTAATGGAGAAGCCGCAGGATGTATCGGGCTGAAAAATATAGATGAAAAAAATTGTGAAATGAAACGCCTTTATGTAAGACCACAATTTAGAGAAAACAATATTGGTAAATTGTTGATACAGAAAATAATAAGTGATGCAAAAGAAATTGGTTATTCTTATATGTTGTTAGATACGCTTCCCTTTTTGGAAAAAGCAGTTCATCTGTACGAAAAATTTGGATTTTATACGATAGATTGTTATAACAATAGTCCTATGAGTACATCTATATATATGAGATTGGATTTATGATTGTTATTTCCTGTTTGGTTTTCTTTTCATTTTCAACAGTTTTATAAAGTCATCAAATAAAGTGGTATCCGTTGGCTCAAACATCAGCCATTTTCCGTCATGATAAGTTTGGGTTTCATCATAAATCCTTTGAACTTCTTTTGAAAACTGATCCCTGTCAGCTTCGAATTTTAACCGTTCGTTTTTTCCTAGGATAATCATAAATCCCACACAGTGTTCTTTTGCATATAATGCACATAACGTTTTGCCGCCCCGACGGTATTTATATTCATATTTCCATGCTTTACCGCCTGTATTCCATGAACGGTCCATGTCATAGGATTCTTGGATGAACGTATTTAATTTATTCCAAATATCGTACAGTGATTCTCCGACTAAAATTGTCATTTCTTCTGCACTGGGTATCAAATCAAGCATAACGGCCTCCTGTATGAATTTCGATTTTTTGCATGCATCTTTCCTTAAAACAATACAGTGCTATTTTCTGCAGATTGTATTGCTGAGAATGATAATCACAATCACATCAGCGACGATAACTCCGAGTATGACATATGCAAAGCCTGCCGGCAATATATTTTCAAATATTTTTGAAATAAAGATGAGTAGTGTTATGACAGCCATGCCGATTCCCGTTGTTCTGCATAAACGTTTTTCGTTATATTTAGCTTTTTCTTCTTTTGCTGCCGTGTTATAACCAGCAATCCATCCACTTCCGTGTCCGGAAATTAAGACTGAGGAAAATATGGCAAAGGCGACAAAGACAACCCATATGATCCAATCCGGTCCACTTGATATATCTGACAACTTCATTCTACTGACACCTCCGCAGATTTTATTTACCAGCCGATTCTTCTGATTCGATTATACAGGAAAAGATGGGATTTTTCAATATCCGGATTGCATGTATGAGCGTCTGTTTACAGATCGCAACCGGTCATTCGGTTTTCAAAGGTCTTGTGTTTCACGATTTAGAATTGTGACGGCATGTGCTATAATTCATTAGGAAAGGAATCAATTTGAAATCTGTCGAACCAATGGGAAGTAAATAAATAAAATAAAGAATGATCATCGAAGGATTATGGAGGCGCAGTTTTGATAAGAATATTACAAGAGAATGATTTGGGTGTCGTTATGCAGATATGGCTGGATACTAATATTGATGCACATGGTTTTATTTCCAGAGAATACTGGATCAGCAATTATGCAACAGTAGAAAAGATGCTGCCGCATGCAGAAATTTATGTCTATGAAAATGATGATACAGAGCAGATCGAGGGCTTTATTGGGGTGACAGATCACTACATTGCGGGAATATTTGTAAAAGCAGAATCTCAATCCAAAGGCATAGGAAAGCAGTTGTTAGATTATGTAAAAGGAAGAAAAGAGGAACTTAATTTAAGCGTCTACCAAAAAAATGTGCGGGCAGTTCGGTTTTACCAAAGAGAGCAGTTTTTCATTCGATCAGAAAACATTGAAAAAGAAACAAATGAAACAGAGTATAGAATGATCTGGCACAAATAGAAATAAAACGAAACGGTGGGCAGGGAAGAATTTTTTGTCTTATGGAAGACGGATTATCTTAGCAGCATCGAAATCAGTGAGTAAACATCGCTTGCCAAGAATACGATATCTGTCGTCAGAAACGGAATGGTAAATAAGGGGATTGTGGAAAGAACGATACAGAAAGATTTCATTTTGAAAATTGTAATAACTGAAATTGACAAAAGCGGCATTATTGTCTTATAATAAAAAAGACAATAATGTCGTTTTTTGAAAGGAGAAGAGAAAATTGAACGATTTTACAGTAAGAGCATGGAGAATAGAGGATGCAGAGTCGATTGCGCAGTCTGCAAATAATCCCAATATAGCAAAAAATCTGCGTAACGTATTTCCGAATCCCTATACCCTGGATGATGCCGCCTGGTTTATCAATGACTGCCTTGCCAATGCAGAAAAGAAACAAATCAGCCAAGCTATTGCGGTGAACGGGCAGGCGGTGGGCAGTATCGGAATATTTGTAAAAGACGATGTGTATGAAAAATCCGCAGAGCTGGGGTATTGGCTTGCGCAGGACTATTGGCGCAGAGGGATTATGTCAAAAGCGGTTTCTATCATTTGTAAAGAGGCGTTTGAAAGATTTGATATTGTCCGGATCTTTGCCGAGCCGTTTGCGGACAATGCGGGTTCCAGAGGCGTTTTGGAAAAAGCCGGGTTTACATATGAGGGGACGATGCGGGACGGCATTTATAAGAACGGTGAGATCCATTCTTATTGTATGTATTCCCTCTTGAAAGGGGAATTTATGGGCTGATATGGGGAAGAAAGGAACGAAAACAAAAGAAACCATCCGCCGGCAGGCATATCGTTTATTTGCAGAAAAAGGCTTTCAATCGGTAACGATGACGGATATTTGCGAAAAGACAGGCTTAAGCAGGGGAGGGCTTTACAGGTATTATTCCAATACCGGAGAAATTTTTGCGGAGATTCTTTCAGAGGAATATGCGCTTGCAGACCGTATCGAACGAAAGGAAAAGGCTGGCGTAATTTTAGAGGATATGCTGGAAACGATCCGCGAGGAAATCATGGAACGGGAATTGTCCTTAAGCCTTGCAGTTTATGAATATGCCAATCTGGGCAATGAAGATTTTTTTACAAGGATCCATGAGAATGCCAAAAAAAGATGGATGCATTTGTTGGAATATGGAATAGAAACGGGAGAGTTTCCGGCAGTAGATACCGATCGGATCTCGGATTTGATTTTATATTATTATCAGGGACTGCGGATGTGGTCCAGAGTCATTTCGTTTGAGGAACGGACTGCGGAGTATTATGTGGAAACGATTAAGCAAATAATCTTTGGTGATGGCAAAGACCAGAACCGGTAACGATACCGGATGTAAGCATTGTTGTATGGACAATGCTTATAAATATAGTAAATGTATTAAAATACATATTGACAAAAGAAAAGCGTTTCGGTAAGATACCATCAGGTGATGGATGATGAAAAAACTCTGGTATGAAGTAACAAACCGCATATCCAAAGAGCAGGGATTTTTGGTTTTTCTATATCTGGCATTTTCTGCATATTTAAAACACAGCAAATCGGACGTTTTAAAAAAGAGCAGGACAGACGGAGATCTTGGCGGGTTTCGGCAGATGAGCCAGATGTTTCAGGGAAGTTGTGGGTCTGACCTGAAAAAGTCTGTTCATGATTTTGAAGAGAGTATCCCATGGGAAAGCCTGCTGGAGGATGCATCGGTACGATGTCTTCTGGAAGAAGTGCAGCGTAAATGGGAAAACCGTATCCAAAGCGTTGAGGATCTGGAACGAGCGATCGGATACCTGGAAGCGCTGGAACCGGATGGCGGCGGTATGCAGATGACGCCGGAAAGCGTGAATCAATTGATTGCCGGTATGCCGATGCCGCAGGGATGTGTTCGGATCGCGGATTTTTTCTGCGGGCTTTCCGGAAGCGGTATTTGTATCTATGAAGAATTTCTAAAAACAAATCGGCAGGTTGAATTAACGGGAATCGAGCAGAGAAGATTGTATTGCGACATTTCCCGGATCCGTATGTTTTGCCATGGAATACAAAATCCCCGCGTGCTGCAGGAAAATATTTTAAAACAACAGAGAGAAGAGAGCTTTGATTTTGTGATCGCCGATCTGCCCAAAGGAAATAACGAAAGTATTTATGTGGGAAATGAAAAAGAGTTCTTGGGGGATAAAGAGAAAGTTTTTATGGAATGGGTGGCGATCCAGAGAATTTTAAACCGGGTAAAGGAAAACGGAAAAGCGGTCATCATTGCCACAAAAGGCGCTCTGGTAAGGCAGCGCGAAAAAAGTATCCGTAAAATCTTAACAGACAGGGACTGGCTGGAGGCGGTTGTCACATTGCCGGGAAATCTCTATACGGCGACGAATCTGGGATTTGAGCTGTTGATTTTCAATAAATCTAAAATGACGGAACAGAAAGCGCGCGTATTTTTTGCCGATCTCTGTGATCAAAAAAGGGAAAACCGGGATTGCCGCCAAATATCGCGGGAAACGGCGAAACGGTTAAAACAAGCGTATACGAGGATGGAGGAACAGCCGTTTTTTTCGGCAGTCGTATCTTTGGATGAGATCAGGGAACAGGAATGTTCCTGGAATCCGCTGTTATACCTGCAGAGAAACGAACGAAAAGAGCAGGGAGAGAATACGACGAAATTAGAAAACATCGCTGACATTATGCGGGGCGTTCAGCTGTCAAAAGCGGAGGAGGAGGGACTTGCTGCGGGGGCGACGCACTATTGGTTAAATATCCGCAACCTGGGCAGCCATGGCATCGTTTTTGATGAAGATTCCATGCTTCGGGCGAAAGAAGAGGACTGGGAAGAAAAATTCGGGATTCTGGAAGATGATATACTGATTACTTCAAAAGGCGCCGTATTGAAGGTCTGCATGGTAGAACGCGGCATGCCGCGTGCGTTTTTATGCGGCAACCTTACGCGGATACGGGTCAACAAGGAGAAATACAATCCCTATATTTTGTATGAGTATTTACATTCCGATAAAGGCCGGGCGGCGTTGGAGAGTATTCAGTCCGGAACGACGATTAAAGTATTAAACAATACAAACTTGAAAAAACTTCCGGTGCCGGATTATAAGAACGGAAGGGAAAAAGGCGAAGAATTAAGAAAGGTCTATCAGGAGTTCCGCACGGCAGTGAAAGAAATCCGGGAAAGATTTGAAGAACAACGCACGCGGCTGCTGAGTGAATTAGATTAGGATCCCACAGGCATATGGCAGGATCACAGTAAGATACAGGGAGGAAAAAGAAATGAAAGGCGTTTTTATCAGTCACAGCACAGAAAACAGAGAGTTAACGGAGCAGGTGATCGAATTGCTTCAGCTTGGTATGGGGATTGGAAGAGATCGGATTTTCTGCACTTCGTTAAGCGGAGACCTTTGTACGGGAGAAGATTTTATTACAACGATAAAAACGAAGATGCAGGAATGTGAGATGGTTCTGGCTTTGATCACGCCGGAATATTTACAAAGCAAATTTTGCATGATGGAATTGGGAGCGGCATGGGTGCAGGAATCCTATCTGTGCCCGTTCCTTGGCAGCGGTGTGACTTATAAAGATTTGGAAGATACGCCGCTGAAAAGTTTTCAGATAAGAAAGTTAGAAGATAAGAAAGATCTCTATGCGGTGTATGATGAGATGGCAACGAAACAATTTATGATGAAACTGGATTCCATGCAGTTTCAGGGAAAAGTAGATGAGTTTCTGCAAAAAGTCAGTATCCATACCGGAGCGAAAGACCATTTCATATATCCGGATTCGGACGGCTATTATCAAGTCAAAATTGATGAGATCCGAAAAGTGCCGCCGCAGTACAGATGTTATAAAATAGCGGGAAATCTCGCATTGCAGGAGCGGCAGCAGGACCCTGTGCAGGAAGAATCACAGTGGATATTTTTTCAGGCGGGGATGTTTGACGATCTGAAACCGGGAGATTTCGTGCAGTTGAAGGTGGAAAGAACGGAGCAGAAAATGTTTAAAGATATTGGCAGGGTCAGAAATATATATCTCAAAGAATTATGTATATTAGAAAATGCTGATGTGAGAGGCTCAAAGATCCGATAAGAAATATGTAAGTTACAGATGAGGAGGAAAAGAGACGATGGTGTATCGTTGGAAGAACCGAAAAAGAAGAAGAAAACCGTGCGCCGCGGCCTTTATAGGAATACTGCTGTCTGCCATGATTTTAACCGCGTGCGGAGAACCGGAATTTGACGGCAGCAGAACAGGAAATGACAGCCGGCTGATTATGGATTATACCCTGTTTAATATGACGGATTCTCAGGATCTTGTGATGAAGGCCGGAGAGACGATTCATGCCGAACTTGTAGTCAAAAGCGGAACGCTATCTGTTCAGATCCAAACAGAGAACGGGGAAGTTGTCTATGAAGACAGTGATATCAAAACTTCCGGAAGCTTTAATGTCGCAGTGAAAGAAAACGGAATCTATACGGTTACGGTTACCGGGAAGATGGCGGAAGGCAGCGTAAGTTTCCAAAAAGCGGTCGGATAACGTTTCACGTTCCCCATGTTTCAATCGCTTCATAGGTGTGGCTGAAATGATAGCCCAGTTGTTTGGCAAGCGTAAGCGATGCCGGATTCTGCGCGTCCCAGCTGGGGTATAGATTTCGCTGCAGGCATTCCAGAATCAGTTTTGCTCCGCAGATACGGGCGAATCCCTTTCTGCGGAATTCTTTACAGGTGTCGATTTCAATTTCGATTCCGTCTTGGTATCTTGCGTAGGAAGAGGCTCCGGAAATGATGCGGCGCCCGTTTCGGATAACGGCGCCCAGTCCGAGCCGGCGGTAATCGCTGTAGTGCGGAAACTGTGAAACAAGATCCGTGCTCCATGGCTCGGTCTTACACAGTTCATAGATCGGTTCGTCGATCATGCAGATCTCATATCCTTGCGGCAGGGATGCGGCGATCTGTTTTAAATAATCCTTATCAAATATGCCGGGTTCTTTTTTTGTTGCAAAACGGGATACGATCCTTGCACGTTCTTTGTAATGTGCCAGGATCGTATTTTTCCATGATTTATGCTGCCAAATACGGATCATGAAATCTCCGCCGCTTGATTGGGGACGGAAAGCTGCCAGTTTTTGGTTTGGCGTTCCTGCATAAAAAACAAAATCTCCAAGTACTGCCATAGCAGCGGAAGGATGTTTGTTATCGTCGGCATAAATTGTTCCCATTATGTGCTCCAGGCAAGACCGGAGGATGGCTTCTTTTGGACTGCCGAACAGGGCAGAAACCGTTTCGGGGTCTTTGATTTCATATACCATACAAGGATCCTCATTCTATTTCGTCAAGATTTAAATCCACGCTGCCTTCATAATTGTCGACGGCATATTGACAGCAGCGCAGAACCAGTTCATTAAAAGAGATTTCTTCTCCCCTGGCAATTTCTGACAGTATCTGATCCAGTTCGTCCGTAAAGCGGATTGTTTTCGGGATATTGGCTTTTCGAAATGATTTCGTAATTTTGAACATATTCTCTACCTCTTATGGTTATATTTCTTTTGTTTAAATATAACCAAAATCAAGAAGATTTAATATAACTGCGAAAAGATTCCTTTTTGCTACTGAAAAAGATTTAAAAATATAATTACTTTTGCCTTGTTAAACGGTCCAAAGTACGAAAGACGAGCCGGATATTTTCTATCATACCATGTGCCGCGTCATTTGAAAAGCATTCGCATCTAAAAAAGATTGCATATTCGGTTGTATAAAAATGATATAACACGGTTGTATTCAATGTTTTGTTTCTTGGTTATATTTAGATTAGTAAAAAATAACCATGAAAGGAACGCATTATGTTTAAAATTACAAAATCATTTCGAAAAGCAAATATTCCGAAAACAATACGGTTTACAGAAGAATTGGATGATATGCTTTTGAAGATAGCCGAAAAGGAAGAAATATCATTTAACGAACTGATTCTGCGCTGCTGCCAGTATGCGATCGACCATTATGAAGGCAATGCAGATATCACGGGCGCCGGAGACGGCGCTCCGTAAATCCGGAAATGGAAGAGTGTTTGGAAAGTGAAACAGCCGTAAGGAAGAAGGACGACGTTTGGATAGAATGATTTTAATGTTCTGCTCATTGGTCTCATGTATCATTACCGTTAATATTTTATTCTGTTTTATGAATGACAGATATGATAAAGTCTATCGGAATCAGTGGTTATACCGGATTTTGACGATCGGATACACACTGGTCGCTGCAGGCGTAAATATGCGGATGGTGCCTTTGGCCAATATGGCAGTTTATCTTATATTGTTTGGGGCTGCTGCATGCGTGTTGTATGAAGGCGGCGGAAAAAAGAAAGTCGGCAGGGTCGTGGAAGTTTTTGTGCTCTATATCGTGATGGCGGTTTCCGAGACACTGGGCGTGCTTTTGCTGGATCTGCTGCTGGCAAAGGCCGGAAGGATTCCCAGAAGCGAAGAAATGCTGCAAAGCATGGAAACTGCATTTTCTGTGCTGATTGTGTTGTTTTTGTATTATGCAGCATTTGGAAGAGTTTGGAAAAAATCTGCGCTGCGTACGAGAACGCAATATATAGTGTATCTGATCATGCTGCTGTATGGCAGCGTAAATATTCTCGTGATCTCATTCATATCTGACCAGGAAAATCCGTTTATTCTTATGATGATTGTAGGCTGTATCATATTCTCCAATCTATATCAATCTATATCTTTTGTATTTTATCCGATTTACAGATGAAAGAAATGCGTATAAACGCAAGGCTGAAATGATGGAGCAGCAAGAAAAGCTTCAGTATGAGAATTATGAAATTCAGAGGGAAAAGTATGCGGATGTGATGGCGATTCTGCACGACGTAGAAAAGCATATCAAACAAATGGAACGTTTGTATCAGGAAAAGTATACAGATGAAGCAGCCGCTTATGCCGGACAGATCAACGATCTGCTGCGGCCGCTTGCGCCGTTTCCCTATACCGGCAACCCGATTTTAAACTGCCTTCTGTCGGAGAAAAAGAAAGCGGCGGGGCTGGCGGGGATTCGGTTTGATATAGAGGAATTTTCCGCAGACCTTCGGTTTATGAGACCGGTCGATATCACTACGCTGTTTGGAAATCTGATCGATAATGCGATGGCTGCCGCGGCAAGGTGTAAAGATGATCCATATGTGATTTTGTCGGTGCGTGGATTTCATGAGATGGTTTCTGTCAGGATTGCCAACGGCGTAGATCGGGAGATTTCAATCAAAAACGGGGAGCTGCAGCAGAAAGGTATTGGAATATTAAATATAGAACGCTGTGTAAATACCTATGAAGGCAGTATTTCGTATACATACAGACATCGTCAGCTGGCCTGCAGCATTTTGCTGAATCGGACAGAAGATTGCAGGGAGAGGAGTATATAAAATAGTAGGAATGTTGCAAAGCGGAGATGGAAAGGAGGGACCGGTTAAAGTGTAAATACACGTTGGATATGCTTTTTGAGTATTTTATTTTGTTTGATAAAAATATTTTATAAGATACAACTTACAAAAGAAAAAACACAGATGGTGGGAGTGAAACAGTGACGGGAAAGCAGGCAGTAGAAAAATCAGTTCTATGGTTGATAAAATACAATCATAGACGCTTAAAAATCCATGCCATAGTAGATAATATGTAACTATGGCATGGAGGATAAAGATGAGTGATTTACTGAATCAGATTGGGATGCGCATTTGGGAGAGGCGGAAACAGATGCGTTTTACACAGGAAGAACTGGCGGAGAAAGCCGGCGTGACCTCACAGACGATATCGAATGCAGAGCATGGAACAAAGGCGCTCCGGCCGGAAAATATAGTCAAGATCTGTACGGCTCTGGAAATCAGTACGGATTATCTGCTTCTTGGCAGCATTGCCGACGGTGATAAAGACATGCTGATGGAAAAACTTTCACGGTTATCGTCGGAAGATTACAGACTCCTGGAAAATATCATCGATAATTTTATTGCGGCTGTCAACGGGGAACATCATTAGAACGGCATGTTTTATCTTTTGTTTTGCTGATACAGCGGCTTGACCGCCGCAGTCGGAAAGGAGTTTGTATGATAAAAATTGCCGTCTGTGACAATGATGAAAAAGAAATGAAACTGTTAAAAGATCTGATTGAAGATATTATGGAAGGATACGCCGTAATGTATCAAATCGATACTTTTACGAAGGGAGAAGCATTGTTAAATACAGAGTTGGACTTTCAGCTCGTATTTTTGGATATTGTACTGGATCATGAAAACGGGATCGACGTCGGGTATGCCATCTACCGGAGAAACCGGCGTATAAAAGTTATTTTTCAGACGAATTACGGACAATACTGCAAAGAAGCCATGAATCGTTCCCATGCGTTTGCATATCTGGAAAAACCGCTGGCGAAATCGGAAGTGGAACAGCAGATGGTGGATTTTATGAAAAACGGTATGGAAGATCATGAGACGAAACTGGAATTTAGAAAAGTGATCGCCGTCTATCCGGACAGACGGGAAACCAAACTGCTCGTGCGGCTATTGGTCTGCGATATTATGTATTTTGGATATCTGAAAGCACAGAAGAAAATAAAGATCGTGACGCAGGATGCCGAGTATGTTTATAAAGCTGCCATGAATGCGGTAGAAGAGCGGATGAAGCCGTTTGGATTTGAAACCAGCTGCAGAGGAATATTGGTCAATCTGGGGAATGTGGAGAAGATACAGGGGTACGAGGTTTTCATGAGAAACGGAGACCGCGTTGCTCTCTCGCAAAAACGGGTTCAGTTATTTAAAATGAGAATGAACGATTACATACAAAATTATTCGGGCAGAGAGTAAGCGTGCCTGTGGCGGATGTTACGTTGTGACCGGCAGGGGCGGGGGAGAAGTGGTTTCTGAAATTCTGACGTTGGAAAAGACAAGGAGATCTGGGATATAGAGCAGGCAGAGACAAAAAGAGGCGGTCCATGCGTCTCTTTTTTTTCGTATTCGGATGGGCGCAGAGGAAAAAGAAACGTTTGGCGAATCGGCAATGCGGCAATACCTGAAATAATTATTCGACAAAAAATGACAAATAATGAGAAATATACTGTAAGTCAGAACAAAAATCTGTACCTCAAGATAAAATTATTGAAAAATCGACAAAAAAGTATATATATATAACTATAAAAGAAAATCAGGAGGGCAATAAGTTCATGAAAAAATTATTAACTACTATAAGCACCAAGATCGTGGAGAAAAATTTAAAGAAGGAAGCAAACAGCGCATGCCTGTTTATGGGGTATCAGCCGAAGATGCCGGAAGCTGTAAAAAAGATGCGCAAAGAAAACAAGTAAATTGAGACGGGCATATGACAATCTGGTAGAAAAAGCAACCGGATGTTTGTTGCGAGAGAATGCTGTATGTGAGGAAGAAGCAGATGTTTACCGCTTTGGCATAGAAGTCACCATATTAAAAGCGCTGCATTTGTTTTCATATTTAGTAATTGCTGTCTGCATGAGGCGCGTACCTGAGTTTATCGTAATCTTCAGCATATTCTGTGCGTTCAGGCGAAACGTCGGCGGGTTTCATGCAAAGACCAGAACGGGGTGTTATTTGTTTTCCTGTTCTGTAATCGTAATGGCATTAGCGGCGGCAGGAAACGAAATAGATCTGATATTCCTGTATGGATTGACATTCTGTGAATTGATGCTTCTGTTATTTGTTTTTCCAGTTAAAAACGAAAACAGACCTCTGGACGAGGAGGAAATCGTTTGTTTTAGAAAAAGGCTTTTTATACTTATTCTGTTGTATATGGCTGCTTTCGTTCTTACGGCATGGGCAAGGTGGTTCCGGCTGATTCAGTTATACGCGATCGGGTTAACATTGGCCGCATCTTTGGCGCTGCTGGGAAAGGTACAAGAAAGAAGGAATCAGAATGGGAAGGCGTAGAAAAAATCAGGGAAAATTTTTTGTTGCAGCGTTCGTTTTTCTTCTGGCTATTGTAGTTTCCTGTCCTGTATATGCTTTGGGTGGTAAAGATTACAAAAAAAGGTAGTTGTGTTTCTGCCGGATATGGGTGGGAGCATGAAAAGATAATTCAAACGGTTCCGATCAAGGGTATGGCAACGTGAGGGAAGTTTGATAGAAGTATTTGAAATACATTTATAACAAAAAGTAAAAACCGCCTGGCGCTGTGAAAAGCCTGGCGGTTTTTTTGACAAATATGCTGTAAACACTGCCAAATATGCTGTAGAGAAATTGCTGTCGAATGAAAAAGATGTATAATATACAAAGAGGTTAAAATTTGAGCAAAAATCCTGGGTTTTGTACAGGCAGCAGTGTCGGCGGTTAGGGTCATTGGAGTCAGCAGTGAAATGGAGTGTTCATAAGATGAAACAAGTGATTGAAAATTATCGGATCATATCGACGAATCATTTTGTAACAACGGTTTGTGAGGGAAGGAGAAATTCAGAGAGATTTTGTTTTATTATCGGGGCGGGAGCGTCTGTCTCATCCGGCATTCCAATGGGGGTAACACTGGAAGCGGAGTGGATGGAAGAAATGGAAAAATCCCCGGGATTTTCGGAGGTTCGGGAATTCGCAGAAACGCTGCGGAAAGCCGGGCGCCTGGAACATGATTTTTCTGAAATAGAACAGGCGTGGGAAGCGGCAAAGAAATCGAAACAGGCCCTTCCAAGTGAATATTATTTTGACATATACAAACTGCGGTTTTTTCCGAACCATAGAAACGGGTATTATTATCTGGAACGGGTCATGGCGCATAAAAACCCAAGTTTTGGATATCATCCGCTGGCGTTGATGCTGACGGAAGGAAGCGGGAGTAATCTTGTTATAACAACAAATTTTGACAGTTTGGTAGAAGATGCGCTGTTTCTGTATACAGACAGCAAGCCGCTTGTCATTAACCATGAACTGCTGGCGGATTACGCGGGAGATCCCAATATTAAGCGTCCGATCATTGCGAAAATACATCGGGGGATTTTCTTTGACCCGTTGAATCAGCCGGAGGAAACGAACGAGCTAAAGGGTGGGTGGCACGATGTGCTGGCGCACGTATTCCAAAATTATACGCCGATCGTCATCGGATATGGCGGCGGTGATAACAGTTTGATGAATCTTTTGGAAGAAGAAAGCGTTAAGATGAAAAACGGGATGTATTGGTGCTATGTAGAGGAATTTGGCTTGCCCAGTGAGAAGATCCAAAGGCTTGTACAGAAGAAAGACGGGCATTTTGTCCGTACGGCAGGGTTTGATTCGACGATGCTTATGCTTGGGAATGCTCTGTTTCCGGAGAAAATCGGGGTTCATCAAACAGAGCAATATTTAAATAACAGAACCGGGATACAAATTGAAAATTATGAGGCGGAATATAAAAAGCTGCTCGAATACGAAGAAAGCCGCGAAAAGGAAAATGCCTCCACACAAACCAATCAAAGTGAGAATGAATTTCGGAAAGAAATTGAAAAAATGTCCGAACGGAACAGTGCATCGGAGAGCGAACGCCAAAAGCAGAACCAAATGACAGCATGGGACTACTGGCGTCAGGGAGAACGGTACTATAAGTTACAGCAATATGGCGAGGCGCTACAGTCTCTTTCAAAAGCCATTTGTGAGCAGTCGAATACTGCACAGTTTTATAACAGCAGAGGGAATATATACGATAAACTTGGTGATTACGAAAATGCAATATTAGATTATGATAAGGCGATTGAATTGAATCCGGAATATAGTATAGCGTATCGCAATCGAGGGCGTATCTATAAAATTTTGGATAATTACAAGAAGGCAATGTCAGATTATGATAAGGCGATTGAATTAAATCCGGAATACAGTGCGGCTTTTAACAGTCGAGGAATTATTTACGATGAGTGGAAGGATTATGATCGGGCAATTGCGAATTATAATAAGGCTCTTGAGTTTACACCGAATTACTGTGCAGCTTTTAACAATAGGGGAAATGTATATGATGAGTTAGGAGATTATGAGAAGGCTCTGTCTGATTATAATAAGGCGATTGAAATAAATTCAGAGTATAGTCTTGCGTATAACAATCGAGGGCTTATTTATGGTAAGCTGGGAGATTACGAAAAAGCAGTGTCTGATTATAATAAGGCGATGGAACTAGATCCAACATTTATTATACCATATAAAAATTGCGGCAAACTTCATAAGAGAAACGGAGATTATGAAAAGGCAATTGATATGTTTACAAAAGCCATCCATTTAGATCCGAATAATAAAAATATATACTTAGAGCGAGCAGAAGTTTATCGCTTAATGGGAGAAGAAAAAAAGGCGGATGCTGATGAAAAGAAGGCAGAGAGCTTATAGAGAATGTTATTGTAAAGTTTGGATTTTCTAGTTCTGCTGTTGTTTACATTAAAATGAAAACATCTAAAAGGAAAACAGCTCACGGCTTCTGCAATCTAAGCGGAAGCCGGGGCTTTCTTTATAGCAGTTGCAGATGGCTGTGTCAAGAGTCGCTGGCATCAGCCAGATTGATTTTTCATAGTCGAGATGCATATCCATATCTGTCTCCGTTATTTCCTTGACGGTTTCACCGGGCAGGTCTTTCAAGGCAGCTTGGAAATCTTCCGCCATCTGGATATCATATTCTTCTAAAAGCTGATGGATTGATTATACCGCTCGTTCTATATGTCTATCAAATGGGGTATGGGGCATTCAACTGCAACAAGAAGAACATGGAACAGGAGCTTCAAATCGATAACCGACAGCATAACGGGCAGATCGAGCGCAGAACTAAGATACAGCCTGATCAAAATAAATAGCAGAATGACGTGGAGTTATAGAAATAATTCACGAAAAATTCAGTTTTCAAAAGGTATTGTTCGATGTATAATAAAGGCAGTGGAAGAAGGTGATATTTTGAGTACAACAGAGCAGGCGCAAAGAGAGCAAGGCATAATAGTAGCCTGTTGGACGCACACATATTAAAGTCCGGTGATGATACAGAGGATATCCCCGACAGTTATGTTATTTTTATAACAGAAAATGATGTAATGAGAGGCAGCCAGCCGATCTATCCAGTAGAAAGATATGTTACTATTGGGGAAAAT
Source organism: Lachnospiraceae bacterium (assembly GCA_011959925.1). Classification (GTDB taxonomy): domain Bacteria; phylum Bacillota; class Clostridia; order Lachnospirales; family Lachnospiraceae; genus Roseburia_B. Next base: position 11,417 of record BLMD01000322.1, on the reverse strand, counting down.
AAGATATTGTTTGGTGACGGTTCGCATATTTTATATGTTAATGGGCAATATAGGGGCAACGATGAAATCGGAAAACTAATGCACGATTTTTCGTGTACGAATCCCAATGATATGAATTATGAAGCGCTTGCTGAAAAAGCACGGTATTATAAGCAAGACGAGAAAGGAGTTGCTGCCATGTGTAAAATTATGGAAGATATGAGGAATGAAGCGGCACAAAAGGCAGAATTAAAAAGTGCAAGGGAAACAGCAAGAAGAATGATTAAAGATGGAGAACTTTCCCTTGAAAAGATTGCACGTTATGTACCATCTTTATCAATGGACGAACTAAAAGAACTTGAAGCCGAGGTTATGCAGCTGGCGTAGTCAGCAAAACGATTTCATATCAAAAAAACAGCATAAAGGCGTATGGTACGTAAATTGTAAACCATGCGTCTTTTTTACGCCCAAAAGGAGGAACACAAGCAGCAACAGGCAAGGGGGATGAAAAGCATCTTTAAAAAGCTTTTCGCCCCCCCTCTTGGTGTTTTGTGATAGCGCCGATTTTTACGGCAGGAACTATGACATTATTTTATCTTAGCCTTTTTACTCATCCCGACTTTCTTCATTTTCCGAAGCAGCGCTTTGCGCTGTGCGGATTTCATTTTTTTCGGAACTTTTACGGTCATTTTGGCGGAGGTTTTCTTAAATGCGCCGGATTTGAACGTTTTGAGTTTTGTTCCTGTCAGGGTGATCTTATTTAATTTCTTACATCCGCTAAAGCACTGTTTTCCAATGGTTGTAACATGTTTGCCGATCGTAACCTGTTTTAATTTTGTACATCCGAGGAAGGCTTTTGCGTTGATTTGAACGACGCGATATGTTTTTTTGTTGATTATGACGGTGTCCAAAATCTTAGCTTTCTGAATCGTCTTATTTCCGCAGGTTACAGCGGAAGCCGTTTTCTTGGATTCGTCCAATACTTTGTAAGTAATATCGTCATAAACAGGGGCAGAATTGGTCTGCGATGGGTTAGGATCGTCGTTATTTTCGGAACCGCTGCTTCCAGGGGAAGAGACTTTGACCAATTTGCTGCGTGCGTGATTCAGATTGGAAAGCAGTGTCTGGAGTGTGTGCAGGTCGGCGTCTGCGGGTGGATTTTTTGCAGCGTTGTATGCGGTTTCAAACACACGCCAGCTTTCCGGAGTATATAGATTCTTATCCTTGTCATATACCGTCTTTGCGTTTTGGACAGCCGTTGCAAGATTGTTTTTGGCGGCTGCCAACGCCTGGTCATTCAGAGAATCTTTGGCGTCATCCAGTTTCTGCTGTGCCGTGGTCAATGCTTTTGTTAAGTCCAGGATATATTTTGCTTTCGCTTCGTCTGTCAGCCCGTCCGGAATTGGTTTTTTGGCGTTGTCGTAAGCGGTTTTAAATTCCGTCCAGATTTCTGCCGGGAGATTTCCCTGTCCTGCGCCCGCATCGGCATCGGCCTGACGGATCGCATCGTTCAGGTCATTCGTTAACAGTTCCAATGACTTTGTTCTTAAATTGGATTTTGCCTGCAGGAGATCTGCCTTCAGACGATACATGTCTGCACGGCTGCTGTTTCCGGTTTCGGCAGTCGTTTTTGCAGCGTTATATGCCGCCTGCAGAGCTTCTGCCGTTTCGTCTTCATACAGCCCCGGGTTCTCTTTTACAGTCTCCATCAGCGCGTTGATTTCCTCATATGCATCCATAAAAACAGAGTAAGCGGAGGCATAAATGGTTTGCGTTTTCTTATGTGCAGAATCGCGTTTACAGGTCAATTCCCGAATACCGTCTTCGGTTCTTGTAACGTTTTTGGTCACGGTACCGTCGTTCCAGTCATGACCGCCGGTAATGGGAGCTCCGGCTTCAACGATACCGTTGCAGCCTGCACAGATTTTGTCGCCGGAGTAACCGTTAGTTTCACAGTCTGCTTCTTTCACGTTTTTGAGGACTGTTTCGGTATGCCCGCAGGCAGGATCTAAGGCTGGATGCGTTTCCGTTACCTGAATTTGATAGGTCGTGCCGTCGATTACGGCTTTTGTGTAACCTTCTCCGACGCCCGTAATGACAAGGTCGGTTACCGGAGAATTATCTTTTTCCGTACATGTGACAAGCTTTGTTTTTGTATAGAAATTATCAGCCGTGTTGTCCGGATATAAAATCAGAAGTTTGCCGCTTGTATGCCGATAGGCAATCAGGTAACTTTTGCCGGAAGTAATCGTATCCGCCTGCTTATAACCCGGAATGATGTCGTCTTTCGATACGGAAGATTGTTTTTCGAGCAGCGTAAGATTAGAGTCTGCGCCTGCTGATATGCCGGTTCCCTGTGAGTTGAAATTTGTCTGGGGTGGATAGTAAAAAATAATCCGGCTGTTTTCTGCTTTGGATATCGTAAAATAAGAGGTTGAATTGTCAGCGGTTTTCTTTACAAGCATTTCCGCGGATGCCGAAGCGTAAAACGCGGCGGCGGAAGCGTTGGAAAGGAACAGGTTTTTTGCAGTATTTTTGATGATCCATTTATCTGTTTCGGAGCCTGTTTCAAATACAAATTCTGCATCCGAGAGCCGGATGGCGCCGTTTGGCTGTTCGGAGAATGCAGCCTCGATATCAGCTGTTTCGGAACCTGTATGGTTAAACAATTCTATAGAGAAGGTATACGCGGGGTTTACCATCTTTGTCCGGCGGTACCAGCGGTTGTCTACATTGATAGATTGTGTTTCCGGATATAAAACGGCGGTTTTGCCGCTTGTATCCGGGTAAGCAATCAGGTACTTTTTGCCGGAGGTAATTTGCACTGCGGTTTTGTAGCCGGGAATGATGCCGTCTGTGGAAGAAGGATCTTTTTCCAGTAAAGTAAGGTCGTAGACAAAAGCCGAATTGGATGCATCCAGACGGGGCATTACGTTAAAATTGGTCTGGGTTTTAAAAAACATCACGTAGCGGCTGCCGTTATTCTCGCCTGTGCCCGGCGTGGCAATCCGGAACGTATCGCTGCCGCCTTTCGTAATTTCCAGATTGCAGGCAGTTGTTTCAAAAAAGCCGATTAAATCGTTGCTGGTTTCGCTTGTGCGGTTAGTCAGGTAAAGACCGGTGGAATCGTTCTTTATCGTATAGGTTCCGTTTGCACTGTCTGCAATGGTGAACTCTGCATTTGCAAGGCTTAGAGAATTGTTTTGTGTATCGGAAAAGGCGGTAAAGTTGTCGACTGGATTTCCTAAGTGGTCAAACATAGCGACCGGTGTGCGTTCCGGAAATGTAATAGCTGCAATTTCTGCATCCGGAGCGGTCGTTACTTGTTTTGCACCCTTATAATCTGTAATGGTATAGGCGCCGCCCTTTTCGGTTTCTGCATCTACAGCAGCTGCGTACGGAGAGGGAATGCCGTTTTCATCCAAGGTAAACCTGTTATAACGAATGGATCTGTGGTTTGGTTCCCATAACAAACCGATCGAGCCGTCTTCCAATTCTGTCAGGCAGGAATATACAAACGATTCATAACCGCCTTGCCCGCCGGGAACAGAGTATCTGTTTGTGCATGTCATCGTATGGTCATCATCGTTATCGACGAGTAATGTCAGTATTTGCCCGTTTGCGCGGACGCCGGACGGAACGGATACCAGAATGACCTGTTTGCCGTCTATTTTCTTAGAGTAAGAAAGCACGGAGAGGTTGCAGCCTTTATGGGCGGAAATCGTCGTAGCGACAGGCGTCTGCAGACGGTAAGAGCCGTCCGCCTGTTTTTTGGCATCCACGTAGCAGAGATTGCCGACAGCTGCCTTATAGCCGCCGTGACGGAAAAACATGCGCAGTGTGCCGTCTTCCAGTTCCACGATTTCGTTTTCCGAGGAAGTGTCGATTTCGGTTCCGGCAACGGTTGCCGCGTCCTCGGTTCTGTGCCAGGTAGTTCCGTTGTCGGTAGAATATACGATACTGGCAGATTCGCGTCCCGGCTTCCAGTTATAAAAACCGATGGCGATATCCCCGGATTTGGTGGTGATGCCTTTGCCCGGCGAGACTAAAAGCGCCTGATCGTTACTGTCGTCATTTCGTTTCACCTGGGTATTGAGTATGGTGGGATTTCCCCATGTACGTCCGTGGTCAGTAGAGGATACCATCCAAAGATATCCTGTTTTGTATACATGCAGGTCCGAATCTTTGTAAAATACGTTTTGCTGAATCTGCGTGGAAGAATCCACCTGAGATTGCTTTAGTTCTTTTCGGGAACCGTCTGTCGATGTTTCATAAATGTTGAGCCATTCGTCCACGCAGTATTTTGACGCGGTGTGGTCTGAGATATTGCATACAGGAGCATATCCGTTTTCAAAGTCGCCCACATAATATTCGTAATCCGCTCCGCTGCTGTCCGGGCGGGTATTTGATTTATCAAAACTGGAAGTGAGAGCCAGGCGCTGCGTACCGTTGATTTCGACATAGCCGGTACCGCATCCGGGAGCCTGATAGCCCTGGCTGGTCAGAGTAGTTACGCCCGTAGGATTGACGTCTGCGATGCAGTAAACGGTACCGTCCGGACCTTCCACGATGCCCGGATCGATAATGGTGGTAGCTTTTGTTCCTGCGTTTAAGCTGCTGTCCGGAAAGTAGATCGGAAAGCTGTAATTCCAGTTTTTTCCGCCGTCGGCGGAAACCGAAGCGATTGTGTCAAGACCGCCGCCGTCCGGCGCGGCTCCGTCTGCGCCGAGCGCATTATACCTGGCGTCTGCCACGGCAAGCAGATCTCCGTTTTCCAGGCAGGTCAGTGCAGGAATTCGGAAATAATCGCTTCCGCCTGTCCCTTGCGGGAAAGGTTCTGTTTTGGTAGACCGATTGCTGTTAACCGGTACGCTGCCCGCTTTCAACAAGTGGGGCAGGGGATCTGCCGAAGCTGCTAAGGCAGGGAATGAAAATGCCGGAAGCATAGAAAAAACCAGAGTACTTGTGGTGATACTGCACAAAATACGCTTCCGAAACAATGAAGTTGTTGCGCGTTTCTTTGCCATAAGGCACCTCCCATATATTTTATATAATTAAAATTATAACAAAAAACCAAATATTCTTTCGACGAAAATAAAAATATTGTGAAAAGTGCATAATAAAAAGCGGCGGCAGATTTGCATAAAAATAAAAAATGAATATTTACTTAAGATATGTTGAATCCTGTTGAGTATATAAGGTATACTTGATATACTTTGAGTTATAATGTGCGGAAGAGCCTGTGGTATCGGCAGATGCTTTCCGATCTAGGGTTAGGAGTTATACATGAGACGAATACTGGATAAACTATATGAGATCATACCGGCATACAGCCTGTTTCCGCTTGTTTTTTCGTTTACCTTTAATATGTTCGTATATGTCGGATCCAGGATGATTGCGGGAGAATGGCATCATTATAATATAGAAAGTTCTCTGGACCGGCTGATCCCGTTTTGGCCGCCGGCCGCCGTGATTTATCTGGGTTGTTACTTGTTTTGGGCGGTGAATTACATTTTGATTGCAAGGCAGGACCGGGAGGCGGTCTGCAGGTTCTTTTCCGCAGATTTTCTTTCCCGTATTGTCTGTCTGTTATTTTTTTTGTTGATTCCGACGACAAATACCAGACCGACGGTCGCGGCGGATGGTTTTTGGAATCAGGTGATGACGCTGGTGTATTCCATAGATGCAGCGGATAATCTCTTTCCTTCTATTCACTGCCTGGTCAGTTGGTTTTGCTATATCGGGATACGCGGGAAGAAAGAATTTCCGGCGTGGTATCGGGGCTGTTCTCTGGTCATGGCAGTTTTGATCTGTATTTCTACAGTATTGACAAAACAGCATGTGCTTGTGGACGTTGCGGGAGGCGTCCTGCTGGCAGAAATATGTTTTTGGGCGGGGAAGAAACCCAGGGTGTATGGTGTGTATGAAAAGGTTTTGGATCGAATCCATGTGGGAGGTAACAAATGATAGGTTTTTGGGATTATACGGTAGTTCTTACATACGTCAGTTTTGCATCGGCAGTGCTGGGTATGGTCTGTACTATGTCGGGGAATTTGAGATGGGCAGTGTTTTGCCTTGCTTTTTGCGGATTCTGCGATATGTTTGACGGGAAGATTGCAAGAAGCAAGAAAAACCGGACAGAAGAAGGGAAAAGCTTTGGCATCCAGATTGATTCTCTCTGCGATATGGTATGTTTCGGTGCGCTGCCGATTATGATATGTTATAAAATCGGCATGAATCATTTTTACAGCGTGGTCATTTTAACGTTTTACGGGTTAGCCGGGTTGATCCGTCTGGCATATTTTAATGTGATGGAAGAAAAACGGCAGCGGGAGACGTTAGAAGAGAGAAAATTTTATCAGGGACTTCCGATTACTTCCATGTCAATCGTATTGCCGATTGTATTTGTGGCGGCGCCTCTGTTTTCCAGCCGGCAGATTTTTATGATCTCGCTGCACGCTGTGGTGGCGCTGGTTGGGCTGCTGTTTATTTTGGATTTTAAATTCCGAAAGCCTGCGGCAGCGGAGATTTTTATTCTGGTTGTCGCCGTTGCGGCAGCGGTATTGGCAATTATATATGTTGAACGAAGCTGGTGGAAATTTTTTTATGTGGTAGGAGATATTTGTAAAATTCCGCAGCAGTTGTTCTTTTGATCGTTTGTTTTTAAACAGTCATGATTTCAAATTACAGTGGAGGTAAATTGCTATGCACTATGTTGCGGACCGTTCGGGAAAAGTCTGGCGGGAAAATTCCCTGCAGGATAAAGTATTAGAAGGATTTTACGGACACATGCTGGGAAGGACCCTGTTAAAGCCGCTGACTCTTCCGGTTGTATCGAAAGCAGGCGGAGCATTACTGGATTGCGGCATTTCCAGAATCATGATCCGGCCGTTTATTCGCAGAAACGGTATTGCCATGGAAGAATATGAAACGAAGCGGTATCGGTCCTATAATGATTTTTTTACAAGAAAGCTGCGTCAGGGGATGCGCCGGGTGGCAGAGAATCCGAAGATTCTGCCTGCTCCGTGCGACGGCAGGCTTTGCGTATATAAGATCGACGACAGGAACGTATTTACGGTGAAACATACGAAGTATACGGTGGGCAGTCTTTTGAGAAACCGAAAGCTGGCAGACTCATATGCCGGAGGATATGTATGGGTATTTCGGTTGTGTGTGGAAGATTACCACCGTTATATTTATGTAGACGACGGGTATGTTTCCGGCAGCGTAAAACTGACGGGTGTTCTGCATACGGTAAATCCGGTTGCGAACGATTATTATCCGATATATAAAGAAAACGGCAGAGAATACTGCCTGCTTTATTCCAAGCAGTTTGGAACGGTTCTTATGATGGAGGTGGGGGCTCTTTTTGTCGGAATGATTGAAAACCGTCCGGGGAGACGGAAGGTCAAACGGGGAGAAGAGAAAGGTAATTTTGCGTTCGGCGGTTCTACGGTTATTCTTATGACGAAGAAAGGCAGCGTCTGTCCCGACCGGGATATTTTAAGAAACAGCGTGCGGGGAATCGAAACGATGGTGCGCATGGGAGAAGGCGTCGGAAAAAAGGGAAATAATGGTATCCTTGTATGATTTGCGATTATCAGAAAAAAATAGTATAATAAAACCAGCAAGGATAGAAAAAGGGAGATACTTATGGCGGCAGTTTTAAGAATGAAGGAATTAAACCAGTTAAAAAAAGATACGGTGCTTTTTGAACAAGGCAGTCCGGTACGCTGTATCGGAATTGTGATCAAAGGCAGCGTTATGGTTCAAAGCGGCGGAATCCGCCGTATTGCGGGGAAGGGGGCCATGTTAGGCGTATCCGATTTGTTTTTTCAGGAATATCTCGGAGATTATATTGTAACAGAGGATACGTTTTTTTATGCGTTTCCTGCGGAAAATGCCGGGGAATGGGAAAATTTTTTGGAGAGTAATCCCGATTACCGCGGGATTGCGGTGCATTCGGCTGCAGTGGAATTTGCAGAGTATGTTCGGGAGAAAGAGGCGCTTTGCCGGTTTGCGGCAGATCTGAAAGGTTATTTTGAACAAAATCATGTGACGGAAGAGCTTGCCAAAGAAGATACGGCTTTGCCGTTTCAGAGAGTGCTGATTGCCAACTATCGGGAAACGGCGAAAGTTCCGCTGGAGATTCATAAAAAATATTATTTTGAGAGCCGGGAAATGGCGCTCTATCAAACAGAGCAGATTTCCGGAATGACGCGGGCGGTGCTGCAGGCGTCTTCGGTTGTCAACCGGTATTTGGAGAATTGTTACCGGAGTATGGCGGACGAGGATTTATATGAGCCGGGCGCTTTGTTCGGCATTGCTTATTTAAAGCGCCGGTTTTTACAGCTGCAGAAAATACAGGAAGAAAACCGGAAGGCAAAAGCAGAGGCGCTGTCCGTACCGCTGGAAAAACTGATGGAAGTTTTAAAAGATTCCATGCTTCAGATTTTAAAATTTGCCGGGATCGCTCCCAAAGACCAAAAGGAGATCATAGCGTCGGTGCAGGCGTTTGTGGATGAAAAAGACCGCATGTCCACACAGGATGAGATCAGGAAGATCAAAAAACAGATCACTACATATTTCTTTCAGATTTATCAAAACTGTGTGTTCCGCTGGTTTGACAATGCGTCCGTTCCGATTGCCGTACAGCTCTTTTTAAATTACGGGTATCTGGACGAGCGGCTGCTGGATGAAGAACAGATCCGGTTTCTGTATATGCAGATGCAGGAGACGCACGATAAGCTGGAATGCCGGATTTATACGATGCCCGAATGGCTTAAGGAAATTTATGAAGGGAGAAAAGAACCTTCCAGAAACAACTTTGAGCAGGATTACAGGGACTTTTTACGGGAAGAAAAGCGCACAGGGAAAATTACAGAAAAACAGGAAGCGGAATATTTGGAAGACAACCGCAGAAAAGTTATTTTTGAAATCGAAAATATGTTTACCAGCAACAATAAAATCGTAAACGGAAAGCTTTCTACTTATGTGCCGATCCTTTACAAAGATGAAATTTACGGACATCTGGACCGTCTGTATCTTTCCAAAAAGCAGATCTGCGACGAAATCATAGAGCTGGAAAAGAAAGATTTTACCATTTTCCAGAGAGAAGTTCTCTATACGAATCCGGAGCTTAAAATAGATAAAGAGTACGTGATCAAACGTGTGTATCCGGATGTGATCCTGACGCCGGTGTACGGTACGGCGTCGTCTATGTGGCAGGAGATTACCGGGAAGAAACGAGATACGCCGGGAAGGTTTATTTTCCCCGTCATTGCGGAAGGCGAGTTGGATAAGCTTGTAACAAAAGCATTCGGAAGGTTCCATTGGGAGTATTGCCGGTGTGAGCAGGGAGCATCCTGGAATAATATCCAGTATAAATCCCTGACTTCGGAATATATGGATTACATTCAGTATTACCGCAAGAACCACGATTTGACAGAGGAGAAGAGGGAGAAGATCAAAGCGCAGATATTAAAAGCAAGAAACAACAGCCGCGAGATCTTCCTGATCGATTACGAACTCTGGATTTATTATGAATCAAAAGCTGCGTTAAAGCTCAATAAAGTGGCCCGGCTGATTCTGGCGGCATATTGTCCTTTTAACAAAGAAATCCGGGAAATGTTAAAAAGCAACGCCGCGTTTGCGGACGCATTGATGGCGCATCAGAAAATATTCGGCGAGAAAAAGAGAGAGTGGGAAATGCGCATCAAGCGGAGGGAAAACAAGAATCTGGAAGTGCCTCAGGAGTTTTACGATACTTATCGCTATTATGCCGATAATTAGTATTTCAAAAAGAAAGATTCTATGATAAAATGACAAAAAGCAAACCGATGAAGAGGATGGTGTATATGGGAAAGGATCAGGAAGTATTGAAAGAGGGCAGTCCGAACAAGGCAAAATTAAAAATGACGTTTGCCGTGTTATGTTTAGCCGCATTGTTTATTGTGGAATTATATCTGATGATGAATGATTCCAAAAATTACCTGCTGCTTGGAATTGCCGGACTGGCGATTTTGTGTTTTGTGTATATGGTAACGGATCTTTGTTTTAAAATACGGGGGGAAAAGGATATTCTCGCTGAAAAAAGATATGAGAATATCTATAAAGCGGAAAAGGTTTCCTATATACATATGAAACAAAGCGTCATGGATCTGGAAAAACTGTTAGAGCAGATCAAATCAAATTCGGAAATTCCGACAGACGAATTGATCGAAGCGCAGAAAGCGATCGGGAAGGTTACGATCCAGAGAAATAAAGATAATGCCGCCGCCGTGATGGATTCCAATGAACAGCTGCGGAAAACCGTCGCTTCTTTAGAGGAGAGTTTAAACCGGATGACGGAGCGGCTGGAGACGCCGCAGCAGAGTTTGGAACCTTCCGTAAGCGGGCAGGAATTTTTGGAGACAACGGAACAGAGCCGGGCATTAGTAAAAGAAGAGATTTCCGCATTGGCAGATCAGATGGAGATGCAGATTCGTCAGATTTCCGATGCCGTAGCACAGATTTCCGCTGCCGCACCGTCTGCGCCGGAAAGCATTGACCGGGAAACGATAAAAACGATACTTGACGAGCTGAAATCGGAAGACAGACTGCCGGAGCCTGCGCTGCCCCAGACGGAAGCGGAAAAACAAAAGACGGCAGAGCCAAAAGTAAGCGAAGCGTTTGAGATACCGGAACCGGTTGCGCCGGCTGCGGCTGAAACGCCGGTACTGCAGGAAGCAGAAATGTTAGAAGAACCTGAATTTGCGGGAGAGGAAATTTTGGACGAACAAAATGCCGAAATCACAGAGCCCGCAGCGGCGTCGATAGAGCCGGAGCCCAAAGCGGCAGAACTGCTGAAAGAAGCGGAACCCAAGGAACCGGAAGCTCCGGAAGATCCTGACCCGGTAACTGTACAGGAATCGATCGCTGCAGAACCGGAAAAACCAAGCGAGGCTGTCCTGCCTGAAATAGAAATGCCGCAGACACAGAGTATGCCGGATATAGACCAGATTTTAAAGGCTGTATCGACAGAGCAGAATCCGGTGACAGAAGAGATGCAAAAGGCGCAGGCGCCGTCTTCAAAATCTGCAGGAGAAGAGAGTACAGGCACGGTAGAAGAACTGGCAGCGGCGGGCAGAAGCATATCGCCGCAAGAGGCTGCCGCTCTTTTGAAAGAAGAGGAGGCAGAGGAGCCGTTAAAACCGGATCCGGCAGAAAAGGCGAAACCTGCCGCATCATCGGATCCCGGCCATGTAATGACACCGGAGGAGATTGCCGCGTTACTTGCCAACATGTAAGGGGTCTGCATAAAGAGTGCCTGGAATCGGGATGGCGTGATAGAGAATTTGAATATTTGAATATAGTAAGAATCGAAAGAGGACTGCCGCGGCAGCAATGTCATTTAGTTAAGGCATTGACTTACTGGCTTCTCTTCAGGCAGGGATAGT
>BLMD01000321.1 GCA_011959925.1 Lachnospiraceae bacterium | reverse complement strand
TGATTGTCTTCTTTCGGACATGCGTGAGATCGAGAAGGCTGAGATTTCACCATCGGAACCGTTATGTACACGAATTTCTGGAAAAATGACGCTCCGTCTATTTCCGCTGATTCGTATAATTCCATGGGGATATTCTTCAATCCTGCGATCATGATGATCGTGTTATACCCGGTCCACCGCCAGGTTATCCCGATAATGATCGCGCTTCTGGCTCCCCACACGGTATTCAGCCAGTCTACTCCGTCAAAGCCAAGAGCCGTAAGCGCATGGTTCACCAGCCCGAAGTCCGTATTAAACAGTAATTTAAAAACGATCGCATATGCCACCAGCGCCGTCACCGATGGAAGGAATATGCTCATACGGAATCCCGAGCGGAACTTAAGAAACGCCTGCTCTACCAGCACCCCCAACAGCAGAGACAAGACTACCATGACCGGCACCTGTACCGCCAGATAAATAAATGTATTCTTCAGAGATTTCCAGAAAACCGGATCGTGGAACATGGTGATATAATTCTGTAACCCGCAGAACACATAATTCCCTTCTGTAAAATCCTGAAAACTTAAGATCAGCGAATCTATGATCGGATAAATCATAAATACCGCAAACAACACTAACATCGGCGCCAGAAAGAAATATGGCGCATTCTTCTTTTTCATCATCTTTTTCATCTCCCTAACCCTGCGTTCACCCAGACTACTCCTCACATCTTTGTCCACAGACATACCACTCAAATGTAAACTCCTCCGGATACAGGCAGTCTTTGGGCAGACACTCCGCCCCCCAGCTTGCGCTCCCAAGACCATGCTGTGCATAATCCAGACACAGGATAATATCCTCAATCCTCTCCGGCTCGTTAGAATGCGCCGCCCTCGTAAGCTCCTCCTGGCTGTAGTGCAGAGCGCCAAACGCAAATCTGTCCTTCGCCTCGAACAAAAGCATATTCCCCTGCTTTGTTACGAAGCCCGCCCATCTTGTGTCCTCGTGATTTCCTGTCTCCTGTGGAACCACATACGGAAAATAAAACTGTTCCGCCGTGGAATGATAATACCCGATCCGGTTTCCTTCTTTACAATCCGCATAAGTCTCGGACGGTCCGCGGCCATACCAGCAGACATGCTCACAGCCTTTATCCAGCAAAAACCGCATCCCTATTCTCGGAAATGATCCCGGAAGCTGGTCTCCTACCGGCACTCCATGGATGGTAGCCTCCACTCTGCCGTCCTGCCGGATGATATAGGAAGCTTCTATCAGGATCTTCCATTCCAGTACGACCGGTGCGTAGAACTGCTTTACTTTTATCTCCACACAAGTCTCCCGCTCACTGACTTCCACCTCTTCCGTCACGTTGCAGACCGCTCTTAGCATCCCGTTCTCCCATACTTCCCGTACATTCTTGTCATTGTCCACCGGCGCTCTCCAGGATTCGATTGTATACACG
>BLMD01000320.1 GCA_011959925.1 Lachnospiraceae bacterium | reverse complement strand
GCAAGGTAAAAAATGCGATGAAAGCCAAGTTTAAAAATGGGGAATACATCGCCCCTGTCGTGCCAATCGGCTATAAAATTAACCCTGCCGAGAAAAACAGGCTCGTCGTTGACGAGGAAACGAAGTGGATTGTGGAGAAGATTTTCGCGCTTGCGGCGCACGGATACGGGGCGAACAAAATCTGCCGCACCCTTGCCGCCGAGAAAGTCCCGATACCCGCATGGTGGGCGTCGCAGAAAAACGGCTACAAGGCGAACATTTTTGAAGGTCAGCCAGAGGGGAAGAAATACCTCTGGAACATCGTTACCGTAAGCAAAATCCTTCAGAATGAAATCTATCTTGGCAACACCGTACATTACCAGATACAGAAACTCTCCTACAAGTCAAAGAAGAACGTCAGGCGACCGAAAGAGGACTGGATGCGGATTGAGAACACCCATGAGCCATTAGTTGACCGTGAAACATGGGATTTAGTGCAGGGGCATATCAATTCCCGCAAACGCAGCAGAAAGGACGATGAGCCGCAGATATTCGCAGGGCTGCTCAAATGCGGCGAGTGCGGGTGGAGCCTGTCGGCGGCAAACACAAAGAACAAGTCGAGGTATTACCGCTGCACGCAGTATTCCGCACATGGGAAAGAAGCGTGTTCCCTGCATTTCATCACCTACAACCTGCTCTATGCTTTTGTCCTCGGACGGTTACAATACTGGCTGATGGCGGTAAAGGAGAATGAGGACGCCATTCTGGAACGGCTGTTGCAGAGCAGCAAGAAACAGCGGAGGACAGAGAATGCCCGTGACGAAAAAGAACTGAAAAAGGCGCAGAAACGCAGGCAGGAACTGAACAACCTCTTTGCGAAGATGTACGAGGACAGGGTAAAAGGGCTTCTTGATGAAGAAAACTATTCCATGCTGTCCGTCAAATACCGCACGGAGCAGCAACAGCTTGATGAAACGATAAAGACCGTATCCGCAAGGCTTGAGGATGCCAAAGCGGAAACGGACGACGCAAAACGGTGGGTGGACTTAATCCAGAAATACAGTGCCATTGACGAGCTTACCGCTCCTCTTTTGAATGAACTGATTGAGAAAATCGTCGTCCATCAGTGGAGGAAAGACGAGAATGGCAAAAAGGTGTGGGACATTGAGATTTATTACCGTTTTGTCGG
>BLMD01000319.1 GCA_011959925.1 Lachnospiraceae bacterium | reverse complement strand
ATACAGGCGCATTTAATGTGAAGAATGTAGGTGCAGATAATTTGCCGAACAACAGTCTGTGGCATTCTCTGATACAGCTTCTTCCTGCACATCCCCTGCATTCTGCATCGCTGCTTCCATATCTGCAGGATTAGAAACAATGGGAGAAACTGCCCCGCCCATTACTGCATTTCCGTTATTCGTACCGTTTGCTGATGCCTGACCATACACCATGCCGCCTTGCGTCGCTGGGTATGCACCCATAGGAACAGATAAGGGAAAAAACTGCATCTGTGCCATATACATCCCCAAAAGCGCCGGGAGATTGGACATCACTTTCTTTTCCACCATTTCCACGATGCGATCCGCAAAAGCGTCCTCTTTCTCCCTTGTTTCCAGATAAGGATCACACTTTACCGCCACACAGCGGTCATAATAATTATTGACTGCTTCTATCACAAATCTGTTCTGTGACTTAAACATCTGCCGTACCTGTGGGGAGTGCAGGAGTTCCCATGCCCTGCACTCATCCCCTCTCTCCATGTTGAAACGGATATTGTGGTTTTTATTCTTCATTCAGACACATCTCCTTATCCGGCGGAAGCCATCAATTTCTGCCTGCGGAGTTTCATATAGCAGAAATATTCATAGCCTTTGGCGTTTGCTCGTATATCATGGTTAAAGGTAACATTGTCACTGTCATAATCCCCGACAAGCTCCACAATCTTTGCGCCGCCGCCCATGATATACAGTTTCATAAGGTTCGGATTATAACCGTGTGCTTTCAGTTCCGCAAATATCTTATCCACATAGCTCTTTGCCGCTTTTTCCATAAGCTGCTGGTATTCCCCGCCCACTTTTATATCACCATAACGCAGATAATTCTCGATAATCTCTGCCGGAAGTTCCTCCGCTTTCCTGTCCAGTATAAGATTGCGGATCGCCATATAACATTCATTCGCCCCCAGCTTTACCGTCCACGACTTGCTTTCGCTCGCCTTGCCGTTGTTGAGTATCATCACATTCATCGTCCCGTTGCCGATATCCGCTATCATGTGCATCCCCTTAAAATCCGGCAGGCTCTCCGCTACCGCCGCATAACACTGCGGCATGACCGTACAGTCCGCGATGTCAACCGTATATCGTTTACCTGCATATTTGTAATCTACATGGCGGTTCTGCATCATATATTCACGGAAGGAATCCCTCTGTGCCTGCACCCATTTTAACGGAAGCCCTACCGCAAGATGTATCTTTGCAGCCGATAATCCCCTCGCTTTCAGCTCCTTTGCAATGGCGGCAAGAGTAAGAATATAATTATCGTCATCCAGGCTTTTCTCCGCAACAAAATCCTTGTGTCCCTCGCCTATGGTGTAATAGCTGCCTTCATATTCCAGATAGTCTCTTGTAAAGACAGGCGGCTGACTGCTCCTGCTCACGGAAGTCGGGAAACAGCACCTTGCCGTCTTATAATTCCCATAGCCTGCATCCACTCCTAAAATAATTGTCCCGTTCATGTTGTAATCTCTAAGTTTTGCCATATCAAAATCCTCACTTTCATGCTTGTTGTTATTATCAAACTATCTGCCATATTTTGCTTTCACTTCCTCTTTGGTCGGAAGGCTGCTCTCTACAATAATCTTGTTTTCCCCTGCTACCATAGCTGCAACCTGTTCCGTACCGTCCGTATGCAGGAGTCCGTCCGCTGATGCTTCCGCCTCCGCCATCTGTTTCTGTTTGTCCGCCTCCCTTGCTCCTTCAATCACACGCCGGATTTCCGGTCTGTGCTTTTTACGGTATTCTTTCAGGTAGGCACGGCTGTATGCACGGCGTTTCCGCTTCTTTTCCTCCGCCGCCATTTCTTCCTCAGAAAGCTCCTGCACCGGAAGCTCCACCTTCCCGATATAATTTAAGAAAATCTCGATCTCCTGCACACGTTCTCCGTCGATTTCCTCTATTTTATGCACCATGACCTTATCAACAAATTCATTCACAATGGCGGGCGTGAGTTCCTGAATGTCGGTGTACTTGCGGACAAGGGAAAGAAATTCCTCCGTCCTGTCCGTGTCATCCTCAAACTGTGCAAGTTTTTCACGGATTTCCTGCATGGAGATTTCAAGCTCCTGCTGTTCCTTCTCATAATCGGAAGAAAGCATTTCATACCGTCTGTCCGGCAGCTTCCCCATTGCGTTGTCCTCATACACCTTTTTGATCAGCAGGTCAAGGTCTGCAAAACGTTTCTCTTTTTTAGAAAAGTCTGCTTTCAATTTTTTGACCTCGCTTTTATCCCTGACCTCGGATGCGCTCCGCATATTTTTTATAAACGCCGCCTCGTCCATGCGGACGCTTTTTAAGGCATACCGTATCGTTTCGAGGATAAGCTGTTTTACCGTATCCTCTTTTATGGAATGTGAAAAGCACACCTGCTTATACTGCTTCCTGCTGCTGTTGTAAGTGCTGCAGTTAAAGCCTGCGGATGTGCGCTCTGTCCCGCCGTTCGGGATACCCCTCCAGTCTCTTGCCGCCCTTGTCGTGCTTCTGCGGTAGTGCATTTTTCCGCCGCAGTCCGCACAGTAGAGCTTTCCGGTCAGCAGGCTTCCTTTTCCGCCGGTATCCACTCTCCGCACTGTCTTTCTTAATTCCTGCACCATATACCACGTCCTGCGGTCTACGATTGGTTCATGGGTATCCTGAAAAACAAGTATCTCATCACTGTTATTCTTAACAGCTTTCTTATCCTTATAGGATTCCTTGTGGCTACGGAAATTTACGGTATCGCCCATATATTCCGGTCTTTCCAGTATCCGCACCACCGATCCGCCCGTCCAGTTGTAGGGAGTTTCAAAATCGCACATGGTCTGGTAATTGCCCCTCTGCCTTGTCGCCTGATAATAGGACGGTTTCTCCACCTTTTCCTCCATAAGCCGCTTTGCTATCTGGTACGGTCCCATGCCCTCCACGGTCAGACGGAAAATCTTTCTCACAACCTCCGCCGCTTCTTCGTCAACGAGCCAATGGTTTTTATCCTCCGTATCTTTCACAAAGCCGTAGGGCGGGTTACTCGTAATCGGTTTTCCCTCTTTCCCTTTCGCCCGCAAAACTGCGGTGATCTTCCTGCTGCAGTCACGCAGATACCATTCATTCATGATATTCAAAAAAGGGGCGAATTCACTGCTGGTGTTGTTGCTGCTGTCAACACCATTGGAAACAGCAATAAAACGGACACCCTTTTCCCGGAAGAATACCTCCGTGTAGAATCCTACCTGAAGGTAATCCCTCCCGACACGGCTCATGTCCTTTACTATGACTGTGCCGATGTCGCCGTTTTCAATCCGGCTTAACATCTGCTTCCATCCCGGTCTTTCAAAACTGCCGCCGGAAAATCCGTCATCCGTAAAATGCACCGTGTTCGTGTACCCGTTGTTTTTTGCATAATCCTCCAGCATCTTTTTCTGGTTGACTATGCTGTTGCTGTCCCCCGCAAGATCATCGTCCCTTGAGAGCCGCTCATAAAGAGCTGTTATTCTGTTGTCACCAGCCGTCCTGTTGTTCATTCCGAACTCCTTTCCGGCGGCTGGCTCATCTGTGGTGAATCCATCTTAACATAACTTTCTGCGCCTGTCACCATTTCATTCAAAATTAACCGGGGAATTTTTTCATCCAGCGTGTCGGCATATCCCGAACCCGTATATACCCTGACCCTGAAAAGTGTCCCGCCGATTCTTCTGTAAAAAAATCCAGCCGGAACAGGGCTGGATTCTGCTACATCATTATTCACTTTTAATGTTTCTGCCATACAATCCTTTCTTGCGCACCGAGCGCATATCCCTTATAATTGTTCGGGGAACTGTTAAGCTCCCTGACTTCCGTACTTAGTAACCGAATTTTTATTTTATCCGTACTCCACAAGCCGCCCTCCCTTCTATTTGTAACTGATTTTATTTTGAAAAAGATTACTCTTTCACTAATAGGAGAAAAACGGCTATAAAAACGGAAGTGTTTTTGAAAAAACTGCTACACTTTTTTATATTTTTGAAAAGGACTGATTATAAATGCCAAAATACACCGAACTCCCAACATTCAGGGAGCAAAGTTTTATAACAGAAGCGGACGGGGATATGCTCCACCGTGAAGCCCGTGCCCTTGCAATCCGGCGCATTGAGGAAAGCGCAAGGACAGTGGAGGACTTTGAAAACGTGCTGTACTGGTGGGATAAACTGGACGAAAATAGGGAACGGAGAGAAAGAGACCATGAGATAGGACGCTCCACTGTTCCTCTGGAATGGGGCGCAGATGAACTGCATTTATTCGATAGACCGTCTTATGATATGGTTTTAAGAAGGCTCCTGCTTGCAGGTGATTTTCTTGATTTCATATTTGACAGCCCGGAAACGATACATGAACTTGTCACAGATGCGGATTTATCGGAAATATTAAAGGAACTAAAGCCGCACCTCAAAAATATGCTCTATTACCTGTTCCTGCGTGATGATTCCGCTACAGAGTATGCAGAGAGCATCGGGCAGACAGACCGGAACATCCGGGGCATCCGTGAAACAGCATTGAAAAAGATACGAAAACTCTATGGTGCTGTGCTTGCATACCGGAAGGAAAACAGTCTGCCGCTGACGCTTGATGAGAAACATTTTTTAGAAAACGGAGTGCGGAAGAAAAAGGAAAGTAAACGGCTTGACCGATAACAAGTAACTGTTTATAATATAGGAAATATTACATCAGATAATTCGATATGATTGATGGATTGGAGCAGATTTTCTATGAAGAATTTATTTGCGCATACCAGCGCACCGTGGATTCGGTACAGCGGCTATGAATATAAGACCGCTGATGATGGCACTCTCTACATAACGGTTTCAGAAGGCGCAGAACCGGAAATGTACCGCCCCATGCAGGAAGCGGAGCAGCTTATCACTGATGCGGTAAATGTCGGGCTTGCCGCCATGCACAAAGCCCCGGAAGAAGAACTAAAAGAGTCCGTGCTTGACTTTGTAAAAAAATATGGTTTCCTCGGCTTTATGACCGCCCTGCCGACAACAGCAGATTTTATAACCTATGAATCCGTGTATCTTCCAAAAAACCACTTTATAAAGGAAGAATCCCTTCCTACAGAGAAGTATCTTTCCTATTTCTACCCTTTTGATAAACTGGATTTCAGAAAGAAAAGTGTGGAATCGGGATGGTCTGTGACTGACCGTGAAGGCATTGCGATCACAATGGCTATGGGGAATGCGCCGCAGGCTGTGGCGATGGAATTACAGAAGGAATATGCGGAAAGGTACGACTGGATTTTGAAAGAATTTACTGACTTAGCATTTACCTTTATGACAAGTTTCCTTTATTACCTCGATTATGATACGATTGACGAGCAGACACGCAGCCTGTACCGTCAGGGCATTTCCGCTTTCGGCGGCATATCCCCCACTTACCGGATTGCACTGGAAAAGGATTCGCCCGTTATCGTATGGGATTTCCATTCGCTGCTTGTCATGGTGCAGATGTGCTTTTCCTTCATGCTCACGGACAAGGACAGTGATATGCGTATGTGCAAGCACTGTAAAAAAGCCTTTGTCGCAAGCCGGAAGGGGAATGAATTTTGCAGTCAGAGGTGCAAGAACCAGTTTAATGTCTACAAATCAAGAGAAAAGAAGAAAGGGAACAAAAGAGATGATTGAAAACAGGAACGTAAATATCATAACCGATGCGGACGGTAAAAAGCTGGTCTTGATTAACGATATCCGTTTCAAAGGGAAACGCCAAATTGACTGGGATAATGTAAAGCGGTATCTCGAAGGATATGTCGGAGACTATTACGAGATTGAAGAAAATGCCGAGCGTATTTATATTGGAAATGAACTTCCCGAAGAATACACGGAATCAGAGAGCCGGAAAAGCCTTATGGGTGCAAATGCAAAAGCGAAGGCAAACGCCGCTACTGCGATACCTGAACTGATACAGATAGCATCAAACCCGGCTTATGAAGAAAACCGCAAGGAAAAACACAACAAAAACGCCAGATACGGCTGGTACAGGTATGATGTCCGTTTTGCCCTCCCGGTTTATGAGGAGAATGTGCTTGTCAGATACAATATATTCCATGCCCGTCTTTTAATTAACCATGCTGAAAATGGCAAAAAATATCTGTATGATATTTTGGCAGTAAAAAAAGAAACGAGCAAGCCGTAACAAGATGTACGGTGAAAACCCATTTCTTATTGTCAATAATAAGCCATTTTTTCCGTCCTGTCAATCCCCTATTTTAATTTTTCACAAAATCCCGCCATTGGCATTTTTAATGCAATGGGGGAACTTTGTTTCCCCTTGACCACTCCATAGCATGAGGCGCAGAAGATGTCAAGACCGCCGCAGGCGAGGCGGAGCCGGTGTCTTGACATCTTCTGCGCCTCATGCTACAAAACTTAAAGCCAGAATAAAACTAAAGGGAATATATCAGATCATGCAGCACTACTTCCTCCGCCCTGCTCCTAATGCTATTCATCTTCTGAAGCCAGCAGAGCCAGTCATCAGATTTAAGCTGTTCGGTTACTCCCTCTTTTTTTGCCATCTGCCTTACAAGCCTGTCCATCATCTCATTACATTCTTCATCAATCTCCGCAAGATGCTTCCATAAGGTTTCCGACAAGATCATATACGAATAAATGCCCCTATGGTTTTCTTCCAAAAAACGCTTCCTCATGCGTCCATACTTCCCGATCTGATACTCCGTTGTATCCGAAAGTTTGAGGTCTGGAATCAGATAATCTCCGCTTTACTTTACTTAAGGATAATCCTTCGGGGAACCGCCATAAATGGCACATTCCCCATAGTTTCCGTATCTAATCAATCTTTCCGACAAAACGGTAATAAATCTCAATGTCCCACACCTTTTTGCCATTCTCGTCTT
>BLMD01000318.1 GCA_011959925.1 Lachnospiraceae bacterium | reverse complement strand
GCTGGATTATATCATCGGGCTTTTTTCCAGAACCAGGGTGACAAAACTAAAACCCGCAATCCGCGAAATTCTGCGTATGGGCGTCTATCAGCTGCGCTATATGAATGCCGTTCCCGCGTCGGCTGCGTGTAATGAAGCAGTCCGTCTGGCGGGAAAGAAGGGGTTTGTCAGCCTGAAAGGATTTGTCAACGGGGTTATGCGCGGGATTGCCCGAAATCTGGATACGATCGCGTATCCTGACGAGACGAAACATCCTCTGTATGCGTGGTCGATCCGGTATTCGATTCCGGAATGGATTCTTACGCGATGGAGCAGGGATTACGGGATGCAGAAAGCAAAATCCATTGCAGAATCCTTTCAGAAAGAGCGGCGCTTAAGTGTCCGCGTCAACCGGACGAAAACGACGCGCCGTGAATTGATACAGCGCCTGTCAGAACGGGGCATCACAGCGGAATGTGCGGTTCTGCCGTCTTTTCCGGAGTTTGACGCGGCGCTTTATCTGTCCGGATACGACCATCTTACGGCAATTCCCGAATTTACGGAAGGGCTGTTTGCGGTTCAGGATATCAGTTCTATGCTTGTAGTTCCCGTGGCTTCGCCGCATCCGGGCGATTATGTGATCGACGTCTGCAGCGCGCCCGGCGGAAAGAGCCTGCATGCGGCGGATGTTATGGGCGGCACGGGCATGGTGGAAGCACGGGACGTGTCGGAGTATAAGACGGGACTGATCGAAGAAAACATAAGGCGCTGCGGCATGCGCAATATCCGTGTGGTTTGTCAGGATGCTCGCGTATGGGATGCGGATTCTTCGGATGCGGCGGATGTGGTGATTGCGGATCTGCCCTGTTCCGGGCTTGGGACGCTGCGCAAGAAACCGGAGATTCGGTATCGTATGACAGAAGATACGATTGAAGGCCTGGTACGCCTGCAGAGAGAGATTTTAGAGGTATCCTGCCGTTACGTTAAGCCGGGCGGCACGCTTGTGTTTTCTACCTGTACGATCGATGGGGAGGAAAACGAGGAGAATACCCGGTGGTTCTTAGAATGCCATACCGGCTTTTCCTTGGCGTTTCAACGTCAGTTTTTTCCGGATGAGGGAGAGTTTGACGGATTTTATATTGCAAAATTTATACGGGAATAGAATAAAATCATGACAGAAAAACCAGATATCAAATCAATGAATTTAAACGAACTTACCGAATTTGTCAAAGCATTGGGCGAAAAGCCGTTTCGTGCAAAACAGCTTTATCAGTGGATGCACAAAAATCTTGCGGCGTCGATCGATGAAATGACGAATCTTCCCGGTAGATTTCGGGAAAACTTAAAGGAAAATGCTGCATTTATTTCTCTGCAGCAGGCAGATGTGCAGATTTCCGGACAGGACGGGACGAGAAAGTATTTATTTATGCTGGAAGATGAGAATGTGATCGAGAGCGTTTTGATGCGCTATAAGTTCGGAAATTCCGCCTGCATTTCTTCCCAGGCAGGCTGCCGGATGGGGTGCAGGTTCTGCGCCTCTGCGCTGGGCGGTTTTGTACGGAATCTTACGCCTTCGGAAATGTTAGACCAGGTGTACCGGATCGAGCGCGGGATCGGAGAGCGGATTTCCCACGTGGTCGTGATGGGAACCGGAGAGCCGTTTGATAACTACGACGCCCTGTTAAGGTTTCTTGCGCTTTTATCCGATGAAAACGGGCAGAATATCGGACAGAGAAATATCACCGTATCGACCTGCGGCATCGTGCCGAACATTTACCGGTTTGCAGACGAGAAGCTGCAGATTACGCTTGCGGTTTCTCTGCATGCGGCGTTTCAGGAGAAGAGAGAACGGCTGATGCCGGTTGCGCTTCGGTATGATTTAAAAGAACTACTGGATGCCTGTAAGTATTATTTTTCAAAGACGGGCAGAAGGATTACGTTTGAATATGCGCTTGCTTCCGGTGAAAACGATTCCGCTTCGGATGCCGAAGAGCTTTCGAGACTGCTTAGCGGGATCAATTGCCATGTCAATCTGATTCCGGTCAATCCGGTGAAAGAACGGGCATTTACAGCTTCCGGCCATTCGTTCGTGCTTGCTTTTAAAAATAAACTTGAAAAAAATGGAATTAATGTTACTATAAGAAGAGAATATGCCGAATATATTTCCCACCAGATAAACGA
>BLMD01000317.1 GCA_011959925.1 Lachnospiraceae bacterium | reverse complement strand
AACGGCGGTTTTTCAATGCCTATCGGCTATCTCTGTCAATGGATTTCTTACGCTGCCTTTGCGGCGGTTGCTGCTTGTTGCATTCCTGTATCTCACGCAGATGTTTTAACACGCTCTGCTTTTCGGGCGGTCTGTGCTGTTCTTTAGCGGCGACTGTCGGTTTCCTGCTGACTTGGTATTCCCACTCGGCAAGGTCACGGTCGTACTGTTCTACAACGCTTTCCATTTCTCGGAAAGTCCGCATAAACACCTGCACATCGGGATAACCGTCCGCTTTGAGCGTATCGGGGATTTTATCTAACCTGTCGGCAATCTCGGCTTCGGTTTCTTTGATTTTTGCCTCCAACGCTTTTCGCTCTTTACCTTTGAAAAGCCCCTTTGTTTCGGCAAGCTGCTGTTTCAACTGTGGCAGAACTTTGTCCTGCAAGTTTTTAATTTTTACCGCCTTATCCTGCAACTTTATCATCAGGTTTCGCGTATGGTGGAACTCTGCCATATCAATATCAAGCGTTGGCTTGGGCGGCATATCTTTTTCCCGAATAAAGTTTTGCAGAAAATCTTTTGCCTTTGCTACAATCCCACGAAACAGATTGGGCAGCCAACCCTTGCACTTGATAGATTGGCTTGCTTTTTCGTGTATCTCGGACTGTTTGATTTCTAAAATCTTTGCTTCGGAAATACCCGATAACAACGCCATATCCGCTGTTCTGTTCCATTCCTGCCTTGCGGCGTTATCCGCTTCAATCTCGGCGGCTTTGGGATTGTTCTTGCCGATTTTCTTAGTGGGAAGATAAACGCTGTTCTTATCAAATACCTTTAACTGCTGCATAGGATCGGAGATATGCCGATTGATAAGGTCGGTGTAAATCTCTTTTACCTCCCGAAGAAAAGGCTCGCTTTTGAATTTATCATCTTTCACGGTAAAGAGGTGGCTTTCGTAAACCTCGCCCTTTTTAATGACGGTGCAGCCTTTTCGTATCTGCCCGTCCTCCCCTGTGATTTCTTTCTTGGTGCGTACCCTTTTGCCTGCTTCATCATAGAACACGCTGCGTGTGGCTATCTTGATGTCAGGCTCAGGAAGCAGTTTTCTTTCGCTGAAGATAAGATGGATATGATAATTGGTTTTGCGTTTGTTGTGGTGGAGAGCTGACACGCACTCCACACCGTATCTCTTGCGGAACTCCTCCGTAAAATCTTCAAGGACTTCCTGCGGCTCGTATCTTGTATAAACTTCGGGCAGGGCGATAATCAATTCCCTTGCTTCGATACATTTCCCCTCTGTGCCGCTCCGCTTAAACTCCTGCTGGCTTTCCCTTGCAAGGCTACTCCAAAATTCATTGTCGGCGGTGTGGTAGGTGGCATAAAGGTTTTCCTGCCTTGCGTGGCTTGTGATATAGGATATTCTTCCCTTGACATTGTGTAGCTTCGACATCTGTAAAAATGAGTGTCTTGCCATATACTCCTTCCTCCCGTGACGGGCATACTCTTTTTGCAACCGAGAAATCGGTTGCCGC
The DNA here is from genome assembly GCA_011959925.1 of Lachnospiraceae bacterium. Taxonomy (GTDB): domain Bacteria; phylum Bacillota; class Clostridia; order Lachnospirales; family Lachnospiraceae; genus Roseburia_B. The sequence continues at coordinate 1,794 of BLMD01000317.1, read as the reverse complement.
TGTTTCGGCGGCGTAAGCAGACGGACAGCGAAGAAAACAGCGGGCTGTTTTCTTCTGTATCATAGCGGCGGTGCATTGCCCGAAGCGATGATACAGTGCCCCCTGCAAGGGCGAAATACGCAGAGTACAAATCGAAGATTTGTGCGAGGGGTGTATTTCGCTCTCAAACGCCGAGGGCTTGGAGAATGCTTATTCTACTTTGCGGACATCGTTTTCATTAAGCAGGTTTCTTCCCTGATTGACGCTCATAAATCGCTCTAAAGTGTCCCTGCGGATAATCGCTTTTCTGCCGACTTTGAGGACGGGAAGTTTGCCCCAGTCTACCAACTTACGCATTGTATTTCTTCCGATACCCGTACATTCTGCTGCTTCTTCTATGGTTAAACCCATTTTGATGTTGCTCATTTTATCGACCTCCTTTCAAAATACGCATTTTGCAACTATGTATCTGTAATTATACTTATTTTGCTATCCTTTGTCAACTTGTTTTGCAACTGATTAAGAAATATTTTTGCCTATTATTAAATTTATGGTTGCAAAATAGGTTTCGCTATGCTATACTATCAGCAATAGGAGGTGAAAACCTTGAAAAAAGAAATTACATTCACCGCAAAACAGGTCGGTGAACGAGTAAAAGAACGCCGAACAGAATTAAACTTAACAATGCCCGAACTTGGTAAGCGTGTCGGAGTAAACAAATCTACCATTCAAAGATATGAAGCGGACGGTGTAGACCCGAAGCGTACAATGATTATCAACGGGCTGGCAGAAGCACTCCTGACCACTCCCGAATGGCTGACAGGACTTTCCGAAGATAAGGAATACGACAGCCGCACTTTATGTGCAAGGGATATGGAAGAACATATCAAAAAATATCTTGATACGGTTTCTTCTGTGGTAAAGGGCGAGCCGCACCAACAACTACTTACCACATTCCTCGGAAAGATGATTGACCTCTATACGGTTATGACTTATCACTTTGCAGACGCTATGGCTGAGGTTGACCGTGTAGCGGAGGACGAGGGCTTAAAGCAGTCCTTACGCCGCTATGCGATTGAGTCAGGGGCGATTATGGAAAGGGTTTACCGTAAAGAAATGGAACTTCCTATCGAGGATATGAAACAGTTTTTAGACGGGATTTTACATATCTACGATGAGGGACGCACCGCTGTAAAGATGGGCGACCTGTTCGGGATAGTGACAGCAGCCGAAGAAAGGGTTGCTGAAAAAGAAAAATTCCGTGGCACTTTGACAAGTGAAAATGCCGATTGACATTCATCGGCATAAGTGACACTATTACTTTACGCACACCATATGTCACAGTCCCGATTGCCACGGATAGAAAGGGGAAATTTATCTATGGCAAAAGGTTCTGTAAGAAAAAAAGGTAAAAAGTGGTACGCACGCTTCTACATCGAAGATGAAAGCGGCAGAAAAGTACAGAAAGAGTTTGTGGGAACAGAAAGCAAGTCTGAAACAGAAGCCCTGCTCAGAAAGGCGATTGCCGATTATGAGGAAAAGAAGTTTGTCGGGAAAGCCGAAAACATCACGGTTGGAGAAATGCTGGATATGTGGGTAGAGGAAGAACTGAAGCCCGGCAGTCTTAGCAACGGTACGGTTATGGCATATATGGCGGCAATCAAAAAGATTAAGAAATATCCCATTGGCAGCCGAAAACTGAAAACCGTGACCGCCGACCATTTACAGGCGTTTATCGACCTTATGAGTTACGGAGGGGTAAACCCCATAGGCACTAACTTAACAATATTTGAATAAGCTGCTGTCGGATTTTTC
>BLMD01000316.1 GCA_011959925.1 Lachnospiraceae bacterium | reverse complement strand
TTCAGCCATGCGATTGACCTAACGGGTATTACACCGGCTAAAATATAGCCGGTGTGCCCATAAATAACATTTTTATATTTTCTATAATCCCCATTTTCCTTTTCTTAAGGGTTTCTATGACTGTCATAATGGAACAGTACATTTCACTGCCGCTTTCCTTGCGAAAACCTCCAGCCATTTTCTGGCGATTTTTTGCTTTCCGTAAATCTCGTTCCGAAATATTGTCATCAAAGGGCACGGAAAAATCATGCAAGAATAAAAGATGGTTATGACTGTATTTATCCATACGGTTAAGTAATGTCTTTTCCTCTTTTTTCGCATATTTATGTCTGGTCGTTTTATTTTCTGCCTCTCCTTTTCGTATCAGGGAAAAATATTTTTCTTCATATTCCCTTAGGATTGCAGGCGGAAATGATGGGAACCCCTGCCCTAGTAATTCTTTCCGTTCCCGATTCATTTCACACAGGAGCCCACTCATCTCCCCAGACCATGCATTCCCTGTTTCCTCCGTATTTTTTCGGAGATAACGGATGATGTGGACATTGCATTCTGCGTGATCCGTGCCAAAGTGGTACAATGCGGTTTCATGGTCATGGAGAAGAATCCCTGTATAGTGTTTCAAAAAATACAGTCCCTTCAGTGCTTCTATGGATTTGCCGCCCATGGCATGGTATACCACGCTGTTTTTTATGCTGAAATTCCGGATATAATTCTGTTTCCCATTTACTGTTACCACTGTGGCATCGGTTGCAACAACTTTTTGGTTCAACAATTCGTTTTCCAAATTTGAAATGCTTGTTTGAGAAACCGACGCCAGTTTTTTGCAAAATCCATAGACGCTCCCTTCTGATAATTCGAGTTCTCCCTTACCGGCTGCATTTAAAAAAGAAGCAATCCTGTCGTTTGACATAACCCCTTCGCTATACAGGGATACAGCCAGCGCTTTTACATTTGCTCCATAGGTAACATCACTGCGGTATTCTTTTGGAATGTGTAAAACCCCTTCTTTATCTGCATAGATACGGATTTCTGTAATCATCGGTTCCACAGCTAGATCAACCACATATTTTGTGACGTATTTCTGTCCGGCTGCATTACCAATCATTTTTACTTCATGTCTGCATTTGCCGGAAGCAATTTTTACTTCTATCTCTGCTTTTGTAAGCGTTGTTCCTTTATGCCCTTTTTGTCCGCCTGCTTTACGTTTTGTTTTCTTTCTTCCGTTATAGGTATTTGCAGGTTTTCCGCCTTTTTGATCGGTAGATGGTGGAAGGGAAGTATTGGAGCTGTCATGATTGATAATACTTTTCAGACGTGCATTATCGTCTTTAAGCAGTCGGTTTTCTTGACGTAAGAGCCGGTTCTCTTCTTTTAAATCTGCGATTTCCGCTTTCAATTCCCCAACTTCCTGTTTGTGTTCTTTTTCAACCGTATCCAGACGCCCCATGATTTCCATGAGCTGCTGGTACATTCCATTTTCATAGTTGCTTTTTCTTCCCATGGGGCATCTCCTTCCGTTCATTTCTGATAACCATAGTTTATCAGAAATGAATAGAAAAGAAAAATCCTCTTTAGAATAGGTTCGTCAAAATGACGGTGGATTATTTTTGTGTATTCCAGAGGTTCTGTGGAATACCGGTCACAAAAACTATGAAAAATGGGATTCTGAACAGACATGTTGTTCAAAAGTTATCCACATACTAATCACAAAGCAATAAAATTCGTGAAATTACGTGTTTCCATGTGGATAATCAGAAGAAAAAACTTTTTCAATTTCTCTCTTTTGCCAGTCGCAAGGCTGAACTGTTAC
>BLMD01000315.1 GCA_011959925.1 Lachnospiraceae bacterium | reverse complement strand
AGAAGATCATAACGGAAAAATCTATTTGTTTGCAAACGCAAATCCGACCGGTATTTCAGCCGTAGAAAACGGATTTACATTTCCGGGAGCAGGAAGAGGATACATAACGGTAGGGGAAGGCGAGAGTGCATCGCTTCGTCTGGCGCTGACGGATACGTTTGAAAAAGCAGCTACGGCTCCGACCGAGGATGGAACGACTTATGCATATTATGTAGGAGATTGGAACGGGGAAGGCGAGGATGCGCTGGCACCGGTATTGAAACGTGCGGATAATTCGGAAAGTGATTATGCCGTAGACAGATGGTATAATCTGTATAAAAAGAACAACGACAGTTACGTTGCTATTACGCAGAAACAGGCGACGGAGGAGGGCATTACCGCCGGAACAAAAGACGTTCAGCAGAACGTATTTTATGCAGGATCAGAACTCCATGTGTATAATACCGGTTATATCGTGTATATGACGTCTGAGGACGGTAAGAACTGGAGTGCGCCGGAAATCTTAAATCCATACGTGAAAACGGAAGATGATACGGCGATTCTTGTATCGGAAGGAAGCAGTCTGGTGACTTCGGCAGGACGAATTGTGGTTCCGGTATACCGCAGTACAGACGGTACGGATGCAGGAAAAAAAGCAAGTATTATCTGGCGCTGTACGGAAGCGGATCATCCGTGGCACAGGTCTGACGACGTACCGAATTTTAGTGACTTTGGAGCAGAAGGAGCGGCGCCTTCCTGGTCAGGACAGGGAGAGATCGTAGAGATCAGCGACGGACGTCTTCGTCTGTTCTTTAAAAACGGCAGAGGGCTGATCTGTTATGCAGATGCAAACAGGGGAGGAGTAGAAGATAACCCGGATTTCTTTAAATTTTCGACACCGGTGGAAACAGGAGTTGCCGTAACTTCGGATGCCGGATTATCCGCGGTTGAATATTCCAAAACAGTAAACGGCAGACATGCCGTGCTGGTATCGGCACCGGCAGGTTCCGGTTTGACAAACGGTAGAATTTATACGTTTCTGGGAAATGATGATGCAGATAAAAGCGTGACACGGGCGTCGTTTTTCGATATTCCGGGAGCCGGAAGCATTTTCGGAAATTCCTGTATGGCAGGATTGGATAACGGAAATAAGATCGGACTTCTGTGGGAGAACGGGAACGGAACCGTGCGTTACGATTGCTTCGGCATCGCTGATATTGTAGGAAACAACGCGTTTATTCCTGAGATAACGATCGATGTGGACCTTTATAAAGGAGAAACATGGACGAGGGAATACACGGTTACGGGTAATGAGTATTTAACCGGAGTGACGACTGAGCCAAATAGTTCGATCGCATCCTATGAATTTGACAGAGGAACGGCGACAAAGGAAACAGTTCCTGCATTATATTCGCATAAAACAATTGGATCCAATCAGAATACGCTGGAAGGCGCATTTGACTCAAATCTTCCGGAAATAAATCTGACCAGCGGCTGGGATATTTCAAAGGCAGAATTCCGAATCAAAAGACCGTCGAATGCAGAAGGATTTGAAAACGTCTATTCCGTATACAGTGAAGGGGCAAAACAGTACCTGACAAATGTAAGAGATGTGAATGCTATATATACTGCGACCATGCGCAATACGATCAAAATCTATCATGACTCCAGAAGCGTGGGGGATGGGACAACATTTAATATTCGGGCAGCTACAGGAAACCAGAGATTTGTATTGTTCAATAAGTCCAACCTGGCAGTTGACGCTGCAGGTGACAGCGATAACTGGTTTACTACAGACGGAAATATTAATGCGGAATTTACTTTTCTGCAGAAACTGCATGCCGAGGAAATGGATACGGTAGAGGATCAGCCGATTCCCGGATATAAAAAAGTAGAAGAGATTACAAGCGGCGAGTTGTATTTGATTGCCTTCCCGATGACCGGCAGCGGCACATTTGAAGATGGAGGGTGGATTATTCTCTACCCGCAGAACGGTAAAGCGGCCGGTACAAAATTGGTGTATGGAAACCGTGAAGTAGAACGTGCGGCTACCAAGACGCTTACCATTACTGCAGTTGGAGAAGGCGAAACTTCAATGGTGGCAAACAGCATCACCTATCAGATTCACAGCTTTGGCAATCGTGAAATCAGCCTTGCAGAGGGCGAGCGTAGATTCTTTGGCCAGATCGACTTAACAGACTGCGATCTTAGTTCGGGGAATACGGTTGTATCGCTGGAAGAAGGCGAAGAATACAGAAATGCATTGTTTAATTGTGAATCGACGTCAAATAATAACTTAAACGGTTATTCTCCGACGCCGAACTGGGATATCAACATGACGGCGGCTGAGTTCCAGATTCAGGAAGAAGGAGAGCATTATCTCATACACAGTGAAGTTTCCAACAATTATCTGGTAAATTCAAACGCAGATACTTATTTTGGCAATACGCCGGTGACGCAGAGCCTTACGAAGGTAGAAGGATCGGATTCTTTTGAAATCCGCCGTGTCAGCAATGACAATCTAAATAACAGATATGTTTATTTCTACTACCAGAGAATGGCGTTTGACGCCGTAACTGATAAAGCGGGATTTGAAGATAAAGGCGACTTTGGATTTGAACTCTTAGAAAAACAGCCGATCAAAAAGAATACGGATCCGATTCCGGGGTATGAGCGTGTGGGTACAATTACGCCCGGCAAAACGTATTTGATTACAGAGTATTATCATGATGCACAAAATGACGAGGACGTAATCATTGTTCTTTATCCGAACAACGGTATTCAGAGCCAGTCTAAGCTGTATAGATCTTATCCGATGGAGGGCGTATATCTTACGGCGATCGGAAAAGTAGGGGATACCACAACCGTAACGATCAGCGGCAGAGAGTATGACGTAACGATTGTAGACTGTACGCATCCGGAAGATCAAAGAGAAATGGTTCGGATTAAAAAGCCGACCTGTGAAGAGAAAGGATATACGGGAGACCTGATCTGTTCGGTTTGCGGCCATGTTATAACGGAAGGCGAGGAAGAGGCCGATTTAGGCGGACATCTCTGGAGCGAGTGGTCAGAGCCGACAGAGGCAACCTTTGAGAATGACAGTGTAAGGACCAGAAGCTGCAGCCGCGGTGATAAAACGGAGACGGAAATTGTAAAAACCTCCGCTCAGTTTGTATCCGAAACGCTTGCCGCTTTGATCGGCGAGGCAGAAGCTTTAAATGAAGAAGATTATGTGGCATATTCCTTTGCACCTTTGAAAGCGGCGTTGCAGATTTCAAATCCGTCCACTCCCGGAAGCATCAGATCCAGAATAAACATATCAAACTCTTCCCTGCGCGCACGCTCCAATCCGATATCGCCGGAATTTTCCACTTCTACTTCAAATCCGCTTAATTCCAGATAATCTTTTTCAAGATCCGCAATCGACACCTCGTCTTCAATGATCAGCACCTTACTCATCTTGTATTACCTCCTGATATTTTCGTATGACAAAATACATCACCGTGCCGACGGATTCTTTGCTGGTCGCCCAGATTTTCCCGCCGTGGTCCTCAATGATCTTCTTTACGATCGACAATCCGATCCCGCTGCCTCCGGTCGCGGAATTTCGCGATGCGTCCGCCCGGTAAAAACGCTCAAATACGTACGGAAGGTCTTTTGATGCAATTCCTCTTCCATTATCCTCAATCTCAACCTGAATAAAATCTCCTACGTCCTTAATCCTGATATTGATCAATCCCTGATGCTTATCGAGATATTTCACGGAATTTCCGATAATGTTGTTGACGACGCGTTTGAGCTGCTCCGGATCGGCAATGATCAGCACG
>BLMD01000314.1 GCA_011959925.1 Lachnospiraceae bacterium | reverse complement strand
CCATATGCACTAACTTTAATGCAAATCCATAAAATTTCTGTTATAATCAAACAGAGGTGAATTCTATGGATACAAATGATTTAATAAAATTACTGCCGTCAGGCTATGAACAGGCTTGTTTTGATAAGAAAGCGATTACAAGAAAACGAACGATAAAAAATCCGCTGGATTTACTGCGGCTGATCTTATTTTATCTTTCCGGCAATAAATCTCTGGTTGATGTCAGCCAGTTTGCTTTGTTAAGTGGTATTGGAAAGATCAGCGATGTTGCTTTTATGAAAAAATTTGTCCAGTGCAGGGACTGGATAAAATGGCTGGCGGAAAACATTCTCCCAAATCCAATTATGCATTATAAAAAGCCTGACTGGCTTAAAGCTTATCAGGTGCTTGCAGTGGACGCATCTGATATTGTGGAAAAAGGGGCTGTAAAAAGGCTGTGGCATCTGCACTATGCTGTAGATTTGTTTTCTCTGACCTGCAGCCAGTTTAGAATAACAGAACAGTCCACAGGGGAAAGCCTGAAAAATTTTTCATTTGACAAAGGCTGCCTGGTCATAGCGGACCGCGCATATGGCACAATAAAAAGCATAGAGCATTGTCTGAACGCAGAGGCTGATTTTATTATACGGCTCAAAAATAAGGCATTTAACCTGTATGATGACAGCGGGCAGAAGATAACACTCTCCAACTGGCTTGAGAGCGTTGGTGAAAGAGCTGCTGAATGCGTGGTATATATAAATGGGAGCGGTAAAAAGCGGATTCCATTGAGGATCTGCGCAATAAAGAAAACACAGGAAGAAATTGAGGAAGAAGCAAAGCGGTTAGAGCGTCTGGAAAGTAAAAAGCAGAAAAAATATAGTGAAGACACAAAATTTACTCACAGGTATATGTTTGTAATTACTTCTCTGCCGGCAGAGATTTCTGCGGAGAAGATTCTTGCCTGTTACCGTCTGCGCTGGCAGATTGAGCTTGTGTTTAAAAGAATGAAATCGTTGCTTCAATTAGGCAATATCCCGACGAAGACAGAAGAAGCTGGGGAGGTCTGGATTAATGGGAAAATCCTGCTGTCGCTTCTCACTGAAAAATATCTTGGGGATATTGATTTTTCCCCCTCTTGGAACATCCGAAGGGAACCGGAGTATATGGAGAGAGACCAAGCTGGTGTCATTTATAATTTTCATGATGATACTTCCAGATAAGGTGTCAATGTCTATTGACATTCTGGAACTTATAAAGATGTCATTTATTGAAAAACGAAGAAAAATCCGACAGCAGCTTATTCAAATATTGTTAAGTTAGTGCCTATGG
>BLMD01000313.1 GCA_011959925.1 Lachnospiraceae bacterium | reverse complement strand
CCGCCGCCCTGGGAAAAGAAACCATTGACACCTACAACACCGGGGAGAGCCGGGGACGGGAAACCTCCCACTCTCTCAACTATCAGAAATTGGGGAAAGATATGACATACTTGTTGGTGAAGAGTTCAGTTGCCTTGAATTTCACATGGACAGGGACACGATCAGCTGGATTCTGAATAATTGGATACAGGAGGTCGATAATGGAGAAATTGCCGAAATACACACATGAGAACGGCATTGACTATGTTCTTGTCGGGGATTACTATATCCCCATGCTGACACTGCCGGAGGAAAATCGCCCTATCGGTCGTTGGGGGCGGATGCACCAGAAGTATTTAAAAGAAAACCGCCCCGGATATTACAGCAGCTTGCTTCTTACTGGAAAATTATGGACATATCTTGCTGACCTGGACGAACAGGCACAGGAACGGCTGGACAGAATTGCAGAGCAGATGCAGGCCGCTGAGGGTGTGACAGAGGAATTGAAAGCGGATGACCAGCTTGAATGGGTGCGCCGCTGCAATTCTATCCGAAGCCGTGCGGAAGAAATCGTCCGTGCAGAACTGATCTATGTGTAAATGAATAATTTTTGCTGTTTCCCGGCGAGCAGTTTCCCGAAAATGGTACAATACCGTTTTCAGAAGCTGCCCGGTCAGGATTCTTCCAGCAGATCAGTCAGGATGCTGCTCTGCTGGTACAGCCAGTCCGTGAAATTTTTCGGGCTGGCTTTTTCTGTCTTGATTGCCTTTTTCCTTTGAAGGGCTTCTTTCTTAAACGCTTCAAAGGCAGCCTGCATTTTTTCCAGCCGGTCAGCCGGTAGGCCGGGCTTCTTTTTTGCCTTGTTAATAATGTTGCGCCAGTGCTGGCACTCGTTTTTATAGACCAGATCATAATTGTTATCCCTGGCTCTTTCGTCGAATTCTCGCTTATTCTGGAGTGCCTGTGCTTTCCGGCATTTGTCACTGCACAATTCATAACGCAGGCTTTCAGCAAGGAAAAGCCGTCCGCATATCTTGCATTTCCGGAAATGCAGCCCCCAGTCATTCAGCCGGTTCAGGTAATAGGTGACTATCGGATAAAGGGATGCATAGGCTGCAACGCACTCCGTATTGCGTTTATTGTCCGGATACCATAGGTCAAGCCGTGTTTCTTCCGCCGGTACAGTGCCGAACACCCGGCTGGAGATTTGAAAACGCTCCGGTTTTCCGGTGTCGGGGTCAAACCGGAGCGGGCTTCTTTCCTGGAACATTTGCGTGAAGCGGCTCATTTTATCCATAAAACGGTCACAGGCCTTCGCCCTCTCCCTCGGTTCTCTCGCAAGCAGATAATCGTTCCAGATACGGAATGCCGCATACATCCTCACCGGGTCGCCGGTGAGATATTTTTTTGACAGAAACTCCCCGGCGGACTGTTCCAGTGCAGGCTGCTTCCAGCGGTTGGAGTGCAGGGCTTCCCGGAGCGGTGCCAGCCCAAGGCGGCTCCATTCCCCGTCTGGATCATGCTCAAACTCCGCAAGGAAAGTCCCCAGAGGGCGTGTCACATCGCACAGGACATCGGTATCCGTGTTTCCCCGCAGGCGGAAGCGGATCTGCAGTTCCTCGCCGATCAGGATGCGCTCTTTCTTTTTCTGCCTGTCCAGTGAAAGGACAAGCAGGATACGGTCATAGCACGGTTCATGCCGCAAGAATTCCATTTCCATTTTTCTAATCTCCCTAATGTTTATGGTAATTTTATAATTTAGTTATATCCGTTACACTCATGATACCGTATAAGTATTGCGTTCGTCAAGGAAAAACCGATATGATGATTGCACATGGTAATTTCGTACCATGCAGTACATTGACAAGTGAATGACCGTCTGACAGTGATATGACCGTGAGGGGAAGCAGCGCCGGGAGCCGGGAAACCGGGGAGCGTGCCAATACGGGATACGCCGCAGGAATGGGGCTTTGAGGATAACGGCTGGTAGGCAGAACGGCGACAGGAAACATTCAAATGAAGAACAAGGTTTTATCAATTCAAATATAAGGAGGAGCAAGGAAATGAGCGACAACAAAAAATTAAAAAACTATGATGATCTCCCTCTGGTTCTGGATGTATCGGACATCCGGCGCATTATGGGAATTTCAAGAGCGAGCGCCTATGAGCTGGTTCACACGCCGGGATTCCCGGCATTCAGGAGCGGCAGGCTGATTAAAGTCAGTAAGAAAGCATTTTTTGACTGGATGGCAAAAGGCGCCGGGAATGTGCAGGAGCAGTAAATGAGTAAGAGAATGGAAAATGCCGCAAGGACGGCAGAAACGGAGGTATTTATGAAGCTGGATATAAGAGAAAAGAAAGTGCTGTATGTATATGGATGCCCGGATTACTACAATACGGTTACAAGGCTGAAGTGGCTGGTTTCATTGACCGTGGATCAGGAAGCGAAGCGCTGGCTGCTGGCACTTGCCCGGAAAATGGAAACGGAAGGCTCCAAAGATTGGCATTCCTGCTTCTATCATCATCTCCGCATGGAGATGGGAGGATATTTCAGGGCAAAGAAATTTATGAAGGCTGTGGAGTCAAGCACAAATCGTGAGGAGGATATGTATGAAGAAGCTGTCTAAATATGAGAGAGAAACAATCGTGAACTTCAATGAGGGGGAATCTGAGGCCAGTGTTTATACGTTTAATGCGGATTTGAAGCGCAGGCTGGCGGAGTTCAGCCGTAAGTATCCGCTATTGTGCCGATTGGAGAGAACCACGCCGGAAGGCAGCGTGACCTATGTATTGGATAAATCCCGGCTGTCTATCCGGCTTGTGCCACCCTACAGCGAAGAACGCCGGGCAGCGGCAAGGGCTTATGCAAAAGAGCATGGGTTCCAGCCGGTTAAGGCCATACAGGATATTGCATGAGGACAAATGTAGAAAGGCCTGTTTCATTATTATAGGCAGAGAACGTGAGCGACATTTTGTCGTTCACGTTGAAAAAATGGCAGTCCAGATTTTGTATCTGATAATCCCTGTAAAGTGGTGGCGGACATTTTGTCCGCCACCACTCTGTTACCAGTGCTATATGCTGCCACAAAATGGTGTTGAATATCAGGCGGCCTGTGTCCAAACTATCGGGTGCAGAGCCACTGTTTTAGCTGTTTGGTATGGCAGGGGCATAAAGTATCATGGAAATGTTGAAAAGAAATATTGCCAGATCCCGGAACTGCTCTTCCGGTACGGCAGGAAGGAGGGAACTATGGCGAACATATATGGATATATCCGGGTCAGCAGCCGTGACCAGAATGAGGACAGGCAGAGGCTGGCATTCCAGGAACTGGCTATCCCGACAAAGAATGTTTTTATAGATAAGCAGTCCGGCAAGGATTTTGACCGTCCGGCTTATAAGAGAATGGTACGGCGGATGAAAAAGGATGACCTGCTTTATATTAAAAGCATAGACCGGCTGGGACGCAATTATGCGGAGATACTGGAACAGTGGCGGATTCTTACTAAGGAGAATGGGATTGACATTGTGGTGCTGGATATGCCACTTCTGGATACCCGGCGGGGCAAAGACCTGATGGGAACGTTCTTAAGCGACATTGTATTACAGGTGCTGTCTTTTGTGGCGGAGAATGAACGGGCAAACATTCGGCAGCGGCAGGCGGAAGGGATCGCAGCGGCGAAAGCCAGAGGTGTGCGCTTCGGAAGGCCTCCAAGCCCCCTGCCGGAGAACTTTCATGAAGTCTACCAGCTATGGAAATCCGGGAAAGTTACTGGAACGGCAGCGGCGGAACTATGCGGTATGCCACTGTCTACATTCCGTTACCGGGCAGAAATTTACCAAAAAGCCAAGTTATTGTAAGCGGGCATTTTTACAGAAATGTGTACGTTCCTGTAAATGCCCGCTTCAATTTTACCCATTCTATAATACTACAAAAACACACGGTTTTCCACTGAAAATCCATATTTTTAAGCCCATTTTTTTGAGTGGCCAAAACGTACACAATCTTGCAAAAGAACTGGTGTACGCAAGTCTCGTTCCCATTTTACCTCCAAGTAAGGAAACAATTTTCAGTTTACGGCAAGTGCCGGATGGATATTTACAGACTTTATGGAGGTACTTGTAAATGGATAATACAAAGGATTTTACATATAAGCCGAAAATCGTGTCAATTTTTTCGGGATGCGGAGGACTTGATTTTGGCTTTCATATGGAGGGATACGAAACTGTATGGGCAAATGATTTTGCGGAATGGGCTTGTAAATCGTTTGCGGCAAATTTTGGAGATGTTATCCGCTATAAGGATATAACACAGATAAATCCATATAAAGATAAAACCATACCAGAATGTGATTTAGTTCTGGGTGGTTTTCCATGCCAGGATTTTTCGATTATTTGGAAACAACCAGGACTGAATGGAACAAGAGGAGGGCTGTTTAGACATTTCGCAGAATTTGTTGACGGCAAAAAGCCAAAGGCCTTTGTGGCGGAGAATGTAAAGGGTTTGCTGACTGCAAATGGAGGGAAAGCTATTGACACTATTGTAAAAGATTTCGAGAGTATTGCACCGGGATATGTTGTTAAACCTCATTTATATAATTTTGCGGAATATGGAGTCCCTCAGTTTAGGGAGCGGGTTTTGTTTGTCGGGATAAGAATAGACACAGGGTTTGATTTTGTTCATCCGAAGCCGACACATGGGCCAAATGGGGATTTGCCGTATGTTACCGCTGGAGAGGCACTTGTTGGTGTAGAGCAGGTTTCAACTAACAATGAATTGATCAATATTAAAGAAAAAACAAAGAAGATGTTGGAACTCATACCGGAAGGCGGTAATTTTACTGATATCCCGAAAGATAATCCGCTGTATGTTAAAGGCATGATCAGCCATGTTTATAGACGGATTAAACGGGATGAACCGGCAAAAACAATTATCGCTGCCGGAGGTGGAGGCACATGGGGATATCATTATCCGGAGCCTCGTCCTTTGACCAATCGGGAAAGGGCAAGACTGCAATCTTTTCCGGATAACTTTATTTTTGAAGGGAACGTCACAGAGGTTCGCAGGCAGATTGGAAACGCTGTCCCGCCTGTGGGTGTCCGGGAAGTAGCAAAACGCCTGCGCCCGTTATTTACAGGTGATTATAAACCTATTGATTTAATGCCGGAATATGAAAAGATGAAAACTATGACGATAAAACAGCGTCTTGAATATGTGACAGCACAAATGAACTAAGGGAGGACAGAGTATGGAATTTTTGGTTTCTAATTACCCTCCATTAAAAACAGGGTGCAAAACATTTGCAGATACATTTTACGGTCTTATTCCGCAGACATCTAAATTAGATATTGCTGTGGGATATGTTTCTTCTGATGCTCTGATAGAATTACAAAAAACGATTGAGTTGAATTGTAACATACAGGCACTAAATTTAATTGTGGGGATGCACTATTTTGACAAATTCACAAAGGTTCAATACAACGCAGCAATGCATTTGAATGAATTTCTCACAGAAAATAACATGGGCGGCGTCAGGCTGGTCACTGCTTTCCGCTACCATGGAAAGCTATATTCATATAGCAATGATAAAGGCCCGTTTGCGTGTATTATAGGCTCTAATAATCTTAGCAGCATAATAGATGGCGGTGTAAGGGTTTATGAAAATTCTGTACTCCTACAGGAACAAAATGCTACAAAGGAAATGAGCGGGTTTATCTCGCAGCTTGCGCAGACAGCCACTAAAAATATTGCAGAACTTGATATAAATGAGTTTAATCAGGAGAATCCTTTGCTTGAAGGACATGAATTTGTAAAAAGACTTTCTCCGCATGATATAGCACTTGCAATGTATGCAAAGACAAAAACATCATTCGAAATTCCAATTAAGCCGTATGAGATATCGCCACAAAGCAATCTGAATGTTTTCTTTGGGAAAGGACGAGAATCGAAAAACGGGCTTGTAAAACCGCGGCATTGGTATGAGGTTGAATTGATTGTTCCTAAAAATGTCACAAGTCAGGAAGGATATCCTCAAAGTAAAACAGAGAATGCAGTTTTCACAGTTATTACGGATGACGGATGGTCTTTTAAGTGCAAGGTTAGCGGAGATTATAGTAAAAACTTCCGCTCAGAGGGAGATTTAAAAATTCTTGGGAAGTGGCTTAAAGGACGCTTAGAAAATGCAGGAGTATTAAAAGTTGGAGAACCAGTGACAGCAAAAACATTGAAAGATTACGGTCGGGATACATTTACGCTTACCAAAACGATAACGCCGGGAATCTGGTTTCTTGATTTTGAGGTGAAGAAATGAATTATTTGGACAAATATTTAGAACGGATAAAGCAATGTGGAAATATTGGCTTATCTGCTGCAATAGAAAAAACGGTGTCTAATATTATTCCTCAGTACATATCGAATTTTTCCTTTACAGATCATGTTGTAAGTTTGCTGGTGGGGGATGTTCAAAGCGGAAAGACAAGCCATATGTTTGGGCTTATGTGTGCAGCTGCTGATGAAAGTTTCATGAATTTTGTATTGCTTACGACAGATAACATTCTTTTACAACAACAAACATTTAAGCGTGCAGAAAGAGATTTGTGTGATTTTTGTGTATGCGATGAAAATGATTACCTGAAATTTTTCCAAAATAATCTCCGTAAACCAGCGGTGATTGTTTTGAAGAAAAATGCATCCGTTTTAAGACAATGGAAAAATAATTTCATATCAACAAACTTTTGTACTGGAAATCCACTTTTTATTGTAGATGATGAGGCGGACGCAGCAAGTTTAAATACACAGGTAAACAAAAACAAGCAGAGTACAATCAATAAGCATCTGGATGAAATAAAAAGAACAACTTCCAGCAGTGTCTATATGGAAGTGACCGGTACTCCGCAGTCGATTTTGCTTCAAACGTCCAAAAGCGGCTGGAAGCCATATTTCATTTATTATTTTAAACCAGGTGAAAAGTATCTGGGAGGAAATTTCTTTTTTACAGAGGACAAACCAAAGCAAATTATTTTGACAGATAATGACGAGGCAGAAGAATTATTAAATGATGACGAATTTCCTGAAAACGGTTTAAAAAGCGCACTTATCATGCATTTGATCGCAGCCGGACATATTATGCTGGCAGGGGGAACCGTTTGCAATTTTTTGATTCATCCAAGTGTAAAAACAAGCCAGCATTCAAGTTTTGCAAATAAGATAGGGAATTACTTGAATGAAATTTGCCATTCATATGACGAAAAGGAAACATATGAAGCGTTTGAAGCTGCTTATAAATCACTAAAAGATACTAAAAGAGATATTTTTCCGTTGGATAAAATTTATGG
Organism: Lachnospiraceae bacterium; assembly: GCA_011959925.1. Classification (GTDB taxonomy): domain Bacteria; phylum Bacillota; class Clostridia; order Lachnospirales; family Lachnospiraceae; genus Roseburia_B. Next base: position 2,192 of record BLMD01000313.1, on the reverse strand, counting down.
TTATATAATTGCCCAAATGCTGGATGATAAAGTGAATATTTTAATGTTGAACTCAATCGTGTCATACGATGAAAATACGCAATATGATACAGGCATTAATATTATTGTTGGCGGCAATAGCTTAGGGCGGGGAGTTACGTTTCCGCAGCTTCAGACAATATATTACTGCCGTGTGGCAAAAAGTCCGCAGGCAGATACCATGTGGCAGCATGCAAGGATGTTTGGGTATGATAGAGATCCAGATTTAATGCGTGTCTTTATGCCGCCGAAGCTATTCAAACTGTTTTCAGATATTAACAGGACTAATAATAGTATCATCCGGCAAATTGAAAATTCAAGCAATGGGTGCAATGTTAAAATATTTTACCCGACGGGTTTGAAACCGACAAGAAAAAATGTTTTGGATAAAAAGGCCGTTGGCGTTTATTCAGGCGGAGTAAATTATTTTCCATTCTATCCAGTGAATAGAACAGTTTCGGATATAGATAAAATATTGGAATGTTTTGATAATGACTTGTATACGGTAAGTTTAAAACTGATAGTAAAACTTATTGAACATATGGATTCCGAAGTTGATGACTGGAATGCGAAAGTATTTATAGGATTTATCAATACGTTTTTGGCGGCAGATCCTGCAACACAAGGAAAACTTATTGTTCGCCGTAATAGAGATATAGGAAAAGGAACAGGAACATTACTTTCTCCCGCTGACAGAAAATTAGGTGATGAATATACAGAGGAAGTAGTACTTACTGTTTATAAAATTACCGGGAATATTTCAAAGGGATGGGATGGAGAAGAACTTTGGATTCCCAATATTAAGCTGCCAGGAGATTATGCTTATTACAGCGGAGAAAATGCATAAAATAAATGTGGGATGTGATAGTATGGCTGATACAAAGACACCGGAAGAACGCAGCAAAAATATGTCGCATATACGGAGTACAAATACAAAGCCAGAGGAACTTGTAAGAAAATATTTATTTACACATGGGTTTCGGTATAGAAAAAATGATAAACGCTATCCTGGAAAGCCAGATATTGTACTTCCGAAGTATCATACGGTGATATTTGTGAATGGTTGTTTTTGGCACATGCATGGATGTTCCAGGGCAAGATTGCCTCGGTCAAATCAGGAATATTGGGAGCCGAAGATTAAACGTAATGCACAGAGGGATCAGGACAATATCAGAAAACTTGAAGATACAGGTTGGAAAGTAATTGTAGTTTGGGAATGTGAATTAAAAAAGCGTGTGGCCGAAGAACGGTTGCAACGATTATGTGAAGAGATAAAAAATTGAATATAGGAATCGGTAATAAAGTCACTTGTCGGATTGTTTTTATAAAAAAGCTGTCCAGTAAGTGACTTTTATTTTTGAAAATTTTTAGAAATGCAATAGGTAACTTCCTTTGTGCAGGAGTGCAGAGGATGCAATCCCTCTGCTCTGGGTACAGGGGCGAAGCGCCCTGTTGGGGTCAAGGGGCAAAGCCCTTTGGCGGGTTAAGGGCGGCAGTCCTTATCGGGTCAAGGGTGAAACGCCTTGCCCAGCTAGAGTTGGCGCCTGCGCCAATTCGTACTGGGTATTATCTGACGCAGGAACCGGCAGATTCGGCAGCAAAGCTGCCCTTCCCGCAGAGAGAAAATTGAAAAGAAGGAGGACAGAATGAAACTGACCAGACACAACGGCAGAGCCGGGAAAAACGGCGCTTACAATCCCAAACACAATGACCGGAGATTTGATGTGGCGAACAGTGAACATATCGACATGGAACGGACAAGGCAGAATATTTACTGGGATTGTTATACCGGCTTATCTCCAGCCCTGACAAGGGAGAGGGGCGGGGAAAACGATTATTCTTTTGAGAAGATTGAACGGATTTATTATTATGAGCATTATGCAGACCATGTACAGGCGCAGAATGAGCGGAACGAAAAGAACAGGCACACAGAGCGCAACCGGACGGTGGATGACTTGCTCACTAACAACAAGACCTGCCCGGAAGAAAGCATTTACCAGATCGGGACAGTAGAGGAATCTGTTCCGGGGGAACTGCTGGCAAAGATTGCTGTGGAATTTTTTGCGGAGATGGAGGAAAAATTCGGCTCCCATGTCCACATATTGGACTGGGCGCTGCACCATAGGCACTAACTTAACAATATTTGAATAAGCTGCTGTCGGATTTTTCTTCGT